>NZ_OX458932.1:1857503-2167087 GCF_949774925.1 Candidatus Methylacidiphilum fumarolicum | reverse complement strand
ATACTAATACCAATCAGATTGGCCCTTGTAAGTGGGTAATTATTTCTCTAAAAACATCTGCAAATGATATTCTTTTTGAATTGCTACCCCCACTTCTTTCTTCTGAAACAGTCTTGGTTTGTTTCCAGAATGGCATAGAGAATGAAAAGTGGCTTTATGAGAATTTTGGACCTCGAACCATTATTGGAGGGATATTATTTGTGTGTATTAATCGAACGGGTCCAGGCAAAGTCACAAATTTTGGTTTTGGGAAAGTAGAACTTGGACAGTATAATGCCTTGCCTGGTAAAGAATTAAAGGATTTCGCAACGATGCTTAGTGCAGCTGGGATTGAAACAGAAATAGTCAACTCTTTGGAAGAAGCAAGATGGAAAAAATTGGTATGGAATATCCCTTTTAATGGGTTATCCGTTGCTGCTGGAGGGGTAGATGTAGCTGTGATTCTGGATAAGCCCGAACTTGCTTTAGCTGCTAGGGAATTGATGCAAGAAATTATCAAGGCGGCTAAAGCGCTTGGTTTTTCCATCACTAATGATTTTATTGAAACGCAGCTTTTTAGAACCAAAAAGATGGGACATTATAAACCTTCAAGCTTGTTCGATTTTTTAGAGCATAAACCTCTTGAGGTAGAAGCAATTTGGGGCAGGCCTTTAAAAAAAGCAAGAGAGAAAGGTCTTGAGCTTCCAAGGCTTCAACAGCTTTATGCGATTCTTGATTCGTTGAATTCCCTTAGTTCTAGGGACTGAGAGAAACTTGCTTGCGATGCAGGGCTTTTGGCTAAAAAAAAGAGTTAAACAAATAAACGTCATTTTTTGGGTATTGATTTTTAGTACTGGATGTACCAGGTTGTGGGAGAATAAACCAAATTTCATTCTCTCGATATATCATTACTTAGACTTCTATCCGGATAAAGATGTTCCTAATACAGATCTACCATTGGTGTTAAGAGAACGGAAAAAAGCCGTATCCCTTTTGCCTCCAATTCTTAAAGTTATAAGTAAAGAACATAAAGAACTATTAGTAACAAAAATTATTGTGAATAATTCAGTGGAAACAGAGTATTATTGCCAGCCGACCTATGATCCTGCTAATCCATGTAAAAAAATAAAAGTTTTGCCCAAAAAAATGGATTATGATGACGTTTTGCAAGTCTCACTTATCGGTTGTAAAGAAAGAATCAATAGTATTGTGATCGAATCTAATGCAGGAAGATGGGAGTATAGCCTGCCTCAAAACTGAATTTTATGATGACTGCCGGAAAACCCTACCTAGAGAGAAAGCAGTTACGATGAAATTTAAAGGGGCGAAGAAGGAATCGCCCCTTTTTTTAAACATTTAGACAGCTGATTCAACTTGGGATTGAGTCGAAGATTCATTTTGGGAAGGTTTCGGAGTAAAGATTAGCATTCCCTCCCGTGCATCAATCTCAACGACTGTGGCTTCGGCTAATTTACCTTTGAGCAATTCTTCGGCGATAGCATTTTCCACATATTTCTCAACAGCTCTTCTCAAAGGTCTTGCGCCATAGGCTGGTTCATATCCCTTTTCAATCAAGAAATCGATGGCTGCATCTGTGAGAAGAATGCTCAATTTGCGACTCTTCAGTCTTTCGGCCACTTTATTAACTTCCAAATGAACGATTTTGATCATGTCTTCTCTGGTAAGCGATCTGAAGACAATAAGATCATCAACCCTGTTTAAAAACTCTGGTTTAAAAGTCTTTTTAACGGTTTCCAGCATTCTTTCCTTCATTTGCTCATAGGAAATCTCATCCTGCTTTGTTCGGAAACCAAGCACGCCTGGTTTCAACCCCATCTCAGCACCGACATTGGATGTCATGATGATGATGGTATTTCTAAAGTCAATCTTTCTACCAAGGCTATCCGTAACAATTCCATCCTCGAGAATTTGCAAGAGGATATTCCAAACATCCGGATGCGCTTTCTCTATCTCATCAAAAAGAACAACCGAATAGGGTCTACGCCGAATTTTTTCGGTTAACTGTCCTCCTTCCTCATAACCAACATATCCAGGCGGAGAACCGATGAGTCGAGAGACATTGAACTTTTCCATGTACTCGCTCATGTCAATCTGTATGAGGGCGTCAGCACTGCCAAAAACATATTCGGCTAATGTTTTTGCCAGCATAGTTTTGCCTACACCCGTTGGTCCAAGGAATATAAAGGACCCAATGGGTCTTTTGGGATCTTTAAGATCAGCCCTTGAGCGCTGTAAAGCTCTACTCAGCGCCTCTATGGCCTCATCCTGACCAATCACCCTCTTTCTCAATTCTTCGCCAACATTGAGAAACTTATCCTGATCATTCTGAGTGATCCGAGTAATAGGAATCCCTGTCCACTTCGAGACAATTTGCATCATATCGTCTTCAGTGATGGTTGTCTCCTTTTCGTCTCGCCGTTTCTTCCATTCGGCAATCCGTTGTTCGAGCTTTTCTTTAAGCTCTCTCTCTTTGTCTCTCAATGCTGCAGCCTTTTCAAAATTTTGAGCCTTAATGCACTCATCTTTCTTGGCTCTAATTGCAAGCAGCTCGTTTTCAAGATCTTTTAATTCAGGTGGCCTCATTGTTGCAGCAATTCTAGCCCTAGCCCCAGCTTCGTCCATGATGTCGATAGCTTTATCAGGTAAGAATCTTCCCGTAAGATATCTATCCGAAAGGCGGACGGCAGTATCAATAGCCTGATCGGTAAACTTGGCTTTATGATGCGCTTCGTATTTTGGTTTGAGTCCATGCAAAATCTGAATCGTTTCTTCAACGCTTGGGGCTTCCACAAGAACGGTTTGAAATCTTCTTTCCAAAGCCGCGTCTTTCTCTATGTATTTGCGATATTCTGAAAGAGTGGTTGCTCCTATGCATTGTAATTCCCCACGTGACAATGCTGGTTTAATGATATTGGAAGCATCCATCGCTCCTTCTGCAGAACCGGCCCCCACAATCGTATGCAATTCATCAATAAAAAGGATAATGTTTTTGGCCTTGCGGATCTCCTCCATCACCGCCTTAATCCTTTCCTCAAATTGTCCTCTGTATTTTGTTCCGGCGACCATTAGGGCTAAATCCAAAGTGATTACCCTTTTATCTCTCAACAGATCGGGAACATTTTCATTGGCGATTTCCTGGGCTAATCCTTCGACAATGGCCGTTTTCCCCACGCCCGCTTCACCTATAAGCACAGGATTGTTTTTTGTCCTTCTGCAAAGGATCTGCATCACTCGTTCGATCTCGTTTTTTCTTCCAATCACTGGATCAAGTTCCCCACGACGCGCCAGTTCTGTTAAATCTCTACCAAAAGCTTTCAAAGCGGGTGTTTTCACTTCCTTCTTTGAGGTTGTTTCGGTAGTCCCAGCAAAAGCTGGTTCAGGATTTTCTTCTTCTCCACTGGCAGAGAAATTAGGATCTAATTCCTTTAAAATCTCATTGCGCACTCGTTCCAGATCGATATCGAGATTTTTGAGGATAGTGGCTGCCACGCCCTCACCTTCTCGAAGCAGTCCCAAAAGAATATGCTCCGTTCCTACATAGCTATGGTTCAGGGCTTTTGCTTCTTTGCTGGCTAAAGCCAAAACTTTCTTCACACGAGGCGTGTAAGGAATAGGCGTCGTCGGCTTGCCTTCAGAAGGGACAGAACCTATTTTTTTCTCTATTTCGATTCGTACAGTTTCCAGATCTACTCCAAGTTTTTGGAGGACATTAATAGCTACTCCTTGGGCAAGTTTAATTAAACCAAGCAAAAGATGCTCAGTGCCCACATGGTTGTGCCCAAACCTTTCGGCTTCCTGTCTGGCAAGTGCCAATACTTGTTGTGCTCTAGGCGTAAAGTTTGTCATTTTGAGATAGCCTCCTACTTTAATGATGATAAGGAAACTGTAAATGTCTTGTATCTGGAGAAGGAAAATTTTTAAATTTTTCCCTTAAGAAATCAGCTCGTAACTGATCTCTTTCCTCCGAAGAAAGTTTCCTCTCATAAGCCATTTGTAAATGAGCTGGCTGAATTTTTATCAAACACTCATCAATAATCATTCTATAATTTTCTGGAAACATCCCTAAATCAATCCCCAAACGAACGACTGATAACAAATTCAATGTTTCTTTAGAAGTAATTATATACGAATTTTGTAAAATTCCAAATGCTCTGCTTACCTGATCCAATATAAATTTAGGCTTTTCTTGTAAAAGTTTTTGCCGAGCATTTTCTTCATGCTGAATTATCTGGGTAATTACTTTATGCAACCTCTCTAAAATTTCCTCTTCACTCTCCCCAAGGGTCATCTGATTGGAAATCTGGAATAAATTTCCCAATGCTTCCGTTCCTTCTCCAAATAAACCTCGAACGGCTAATCCAATTCTATTAACCGCTTTTACTATTTGGCTTATCTGTTCGCTCAACACGAGTGCCGGAAGGTGCATCATGGCGGAGACCCTTAAACCAGTTCCCACATTCGTAGGACAGGCGGTTAAATAGCCTAATTTTGTAGAAAAGGCAAATTCAAGTTTCTCATCCAGTTCATCATCTATTTTTTCAGCAAGTTTCCAGGCCGCTTTTAGTTGCAAGCCAGATTTGAAAGTCTGTATCCGTAAATGATCTTCTTCGTTGATCATTATAGAAACCGAACGGGAGGAATTGACAGCCAACCCACTTCCAACATTTTTGGCTGCGTGTTCTCTGCTGATAAGATGTTCTTCTACGAGCACCTGCTTTTCCAATGGAGAAAAACGGTCCATGGAATCTACAATCGCTAAGGGCTTCATTTCCCCAAGGGAGGAGACTTCAGGAAGCGTAATTGATAATATTCTTATCCGTTCGTTCTTCCTAGCCCATCCAGGGAATGGAAACCGATTGAGATTTCTTGCAATGCGAACTCTGCTTGAAACAACAATCTTGTTGTTGCCCTCTCCAGAATGCAGCCACTCACTGGGAGAAGAGATTAAAGAATTTATTTTCACTTCATAGTAAAATAATAAAGATTGAGCCAATGCGCAACAACATCAAGAAGGATTTCTTTGAAAGATGCAAAGAAATTATTCAAGAAAAAAAGGATTATTTTTTCCTTCTTCTTATTTTAATCGATGCTCCATGGGCATCAAGAGATTCGATTGTAGCGAAAGATTCTAAAAAGGGGGACACTTTTAACAGGGCCTTTTTTGAATATTCGATCAGGCTAGTTCTTTTGTAGAACTGTGATAAGGTAAGACCACTAAAGGATTTTGCCCCACCCCCAGTGGGAAGTGTGTGGCTTGGCCCAGCTAAAAAGTCTCCTGCAGCAACTGCAGAATACGGTCCAAGATAGATTGCCCCGCAATTTTTTAATCTAAAAAGAAATTTTTTAGGAGAAGGAATTTGTAAGCTCAGATGTTCAGGAGCGAAATCTTCTATGAGCTCAATTCCTTCATCCAGAGAAGCAACTTGAACAAAGTAGGCATGATGAGAGAGTACTTCCATTAGAATATGTTTTCTTTGCAAGGAAATAAGCTGTTGATTTATCGCTTCTATAACTGATTGCAATAATGAATCATCGGGAGTAACAAATAAAATTTTACTGGAAGGGCCGTGTTCGGCTTGAGCAAGGAGATCAGCAGCAATAAACTCTGGATTGGAACCACTAGAAGCCAACACGGCAATTTCGCTTGGACCAGGTAATAGATCGATGGCTACGGTTCCTACTACCTGTCTTTTTGCTTCAACAACATAGGCATTCCCAGGTCCGAATATCTTTTCGACTTTTCTAATGCTTTCGGTGCCAAAAGCTAAAGCACCTATGGCTTGAATGCCTCCAATCTGATAGAGTTCGGTCGCTCCAGAATATTCAATAGCAAAATGAAGAATCGGATTAATTGGGGGAGGGGACACAACGACAATTTCTTTAACCCCGGCAGTCTTAGCAATGCATACAGTCATCAATGCCGTTGAAACAAGTGGAGCAGTTCCTCCTGGCACGTAGACACCTATTCTTTGGAAAGGACTGTAAATTTCTCCAACTCGAGCCCCTTCCACGTTTCTTATAGACCAATTTTTGGTTTTGGAAGCCTTTGCAAACAAAGTTATGTTTTTCTTTGCCCAGCGTAGGGCATCTATAACTGGTTTGGGAGGGGCAGAGGGCTTCTTTGTGATTCTAAAAGATTGTGGCTCTATAGATTGTTTGTCGAACTGCTCAGTATATTGACTAACGGCTTTATCCCCTCTGTGCAGAACTTCTTCCAGAACTGTCTTTACTTTTTCTTCAATTTCTTTCGAAGAAAGATAAGTACGCGAGAGCGCTTTTTTCTTTTGATTCCAATCTGGATCGGAAAAACGTAGAATTTTAAAATCAATCATTCCCATTCTATGGTTGCAGGCGGTTTTGAAGAAATATCGTAAACGACGCGATTGACTCCTTCAACTTCATTTATAATTTTATTAGCTATCCTAGATAAAAGTTCTGGAGGTAACTTGGCCCAATCGGCAGTCATGCCGTCTATGCTTTCTACCACTCTTAGGGCGATAGTAAAGTCATAGGTTCGTCTATCTCCCATGACTCCTACAGAGCGGACAGGCAAAAGCACTGCAAAAGCCTGCCATACTTTCTCATAGTAGCCAGCCTTTTTTATTTCTTCGATGACAATCGCATCGGCATCTCTAAGAATCCGTAGATTTTCTTCTCGAATTGGAGCTAAACAACGAACCGCTAATCCTGGTCCTGGAAAAGGATGCCGATAGAGCAGCTCGTGAGATAAACCAAGTAACGTCCCAACCTTTCTAACTTCATCCTTGAAAAGAAATCGTAGAGGTTCTATGAGCTTGAAAGGAAGTCTTTTGGGTAATCCTCCAACGTTATGATGGCTTTTTATTAGGCAAGCCCCTTTTCGACCAGAATGCGCACTTTCGATGATATCTGGATATAAGGTTCCCTGCGCAAGAAATTTGGCTTCTCCAACACTTTGTGCCGCCCGTTCGAAAACCCGAATAAACAGATTGCCAATGATCTTCCTTTTTCTTTCTGGATCGGCAACATTTCTTAATTTGATCAAAAATTCCTTCGAAGCATCAAAGCAATGTATTTTGATTCCAAGGTTTCGGCGCATGAGCTCTGAAATTATTTGGGCTTCGTTTTTTCGTAAAAGGCCTGTATCCACAAAAATGGGATAGAGTCTTTCCCCTATGGCTTTATGAATAAGGGCTGCGGTTACCGAAGAATCTACCCCACCACTGATGCCTAGAATGACTCTTTCTTTGCCCACTTTCCGTTTAATCTCCTCAATACTTTCTTCAATAAAAGAACCAAGATTCCAGTTAGCCGTGGCATGACAGATTTCAAATAGAAAATTTGCTAATATTTTTTCTCCATGCTCAGTATGAGTGACTTCCGGATGGAATTGAAGACAATAGATGTTCTTTTTAAGATTGCAGATTGCTGCATGCGGTTCATCAGCCGTAAAAGCAATAACTTCAAAATCTTCAGGCATTACACTGACTCTGTCACCATGGCTATTCCAAACGGTCAAATGAGAGGGGAGTCCTTCAAAAAGCCTTGTTGGATTGATAATCGAAAGGGAAGTACGACCATATTCACCTTGCTCTCCTTTTTCAACCTTTCCTCCGAAATGAGAGGCTATCCATTGATAGCCATAGCAGATGCCAAGGATGGGAACTCCAAGTTCGAAGATGCGATTATCAAAAGTAGGAGCTGCTTCTTCAAGAATACTTGAGGGTCCACCCGAAAGGATAATGCCTGCTGGAGAAAGTTCACATAACTCTTGAAAAGAACTTTCCCAAGAAAGGATAGTTGAGAAGACGCCAAGATCCCTGATTCGACGTGCAATAAGCTGCGTATATTGGGACCCAAAATCTATGATAGCTATGGATCCCTTTTCAGGCAAAAGCTTGGGGTTTTTCATGACTCAAAAGACTACCCTTCTTCCTTTTCTTTATGCACACAAGAATAAGAGGCCCGGTGTGCTTCTTTTCAGGATGCCATTTTTCCTATTCCTTGGCGTTGCCCTGGAGAGCCTTCGGCTCTCTTTTTTTATTCGAAATAAGGTTCCTACAACAAAAGGCATCATTATCTCCCCATGCCCACCGATTGAATCATTTGAAAAAGCTTTCCTTCGGACTGAATACTCGGAGCAATGATAATTTCGGCTTCTTGAAATTGTTTTATAGTTGCAGCACCGACATTTCCCATGGATGTCGCGAGGGCTCCAACCAGATTTTGAGAACCATCATCCACAGTAGCTGGACCATAAAGGATTTGGGAAAGCGGTCCAGATATTCCCATTCGAATCAATGTGCCTCGTGGCAGATTCGCATGGGGAGTGGCCATTCCCCAATGACATCCTTTGCCAGGAGCCTCTTCGGCTCGGGCAAAAGCAGAACCAATCATGACAGCATCCGATCCACAGGCAATGGCTTTGCAAAGATCTCCGCCTCTTCGCATACCACCATCGGTAATGATTGGAACATAGCGGCCTGTTTTTTTGTAATAGGCATCTCTAGCTGCAGCAGCATCGACTGTGGCGGTGACTTGTGGCACGCCAATACCAAGCACTCCCCTTGAGGTACAGGCAGCTCCTGGACCAACACCAATTAATACACCACTGACTCCGCAGTCCATCAATTCGAGGACTACATTATAAGTCACGGCGTTGCCTACAAGCACAGGAATACGCATATTTTTGCAAAATTGCTTTAAATCCAGGGTTTTATATCGGGTTGAAATATGCCTGACTGTGCTTACGGTAGATTGAACAATATAGAGATCAGCTCCAGCTTCTTGCGCAATGTATCCATAGGTTTCGGCAGTTTGAGGAATAGATGAAACCGCCGCAATGGCATTGCCCTTTTTAAGCTCTTCGATTCTTGCAACGATGAGTTTTTCTTTGACAGGAGCAGAATAAATTTTTTGAAGGAGTTCGGTTACCTTATTCTGGTCGCATTTTATGATTTCATTAATGACTTCTTGAGGATTTTCATAGCGCGTTTGAATCCCTTCAAGATTGATGACTCCAATCCCCCCCAATCGGCTCATTTCAATACAAAATCGAGGGTCTGTCACCCCATCCATGGCACTTGCTAAAATTGGGATTTTTAATTTGATAGTTTTGCCTGAAGGATGGGTAATTTCAAAGCTAGTATCGACTTCCTCAGGATTAATAGTGACCTCTCCTGGGACTAATGAAATCTCGTCAAATCCATAACAGACTCTTGCTTTTCGATTTCTTCCTATCCACATGCCCATTTTATTACCTCCACTATTAATTAAACTTTCATTTCAACATTTTGAATAGCATTGCATCTTGGACACCGTAATGTTATTTGTCCAGGTTCGAGTTCTACTTTTTCTTGGCAGAACCGGCAAATAAAAATGCGCCGCTTTTCCAAGCGACGCCTCTTGGAATAAAAAAAAAGCCATAAAATGAATAGAAAAGCAAGTGAAAGAGTTGCATAGAAAAAAAAAGCTTCAGATAAAGTGATTCGCATCATGGGACTGCCTCATTGCGAGTCTGAGCATTGTCACTATAGCTCCAAAAAATTTTTATCTTTCCCCATACGGTTCTTTTCGATAGAGGATCTGGAGCAAAATGGAGCTTACGCACTTCTGATAGAGCTAGTAGATCAGCCTGTTCGTTGCCGCAACTTTCTTCTAGAAGGGCATTATGGACGATACCATCTGGTTCTACAGAAATGACCAGTTTCGTTATTCTTGCTTCGGATAAAAGATTAGTGGTGATTTTAGGTAGTTCCCAAGATGAAAGCAGTCTTTTTTTTAAGATCTCATCAAAAAAAGCAATGGATTTCTTGGGCATCACCGGTAGGACTTTTCCAAATGAAGGCCTTTCTTTCGATAAAGGAAAACTTTTAGCGCATTGATCCAAAGACACAGTCTTTGTTTTTAAAAAATCAACTTCTTTATCAGGTGGAATTAGAGCGGGTGGAGGAAAATTGGTTTTTGCAAGCAACAGATGGGGTTGGATCATGCTATGGTTTCTTTTTTCATTGGCATTTGGATGGATGAGAGCGATTGGATCTCTATATTTTAAAAGGAAGTTGATCCTATTAGCTAGAAAAGGATCGAGGGTCGTATTGTGTGGAGAAAAAATGTATACGCGACTTTTGGGTAAAGGTTCTTGGAGTGGGGCCACATAGGTTACTTTACAAAACAGAAGAAAGAAAAAATGGAAGAGAATGGAAAAAATAATCCAAAAAAAGATAGAAGAAGTTTGGAGATAAAAAGGTCGATGAATTTTGTTTGTTTCAGATAAATTAATGTTCTGCATCGGGTTGAGTTGCCAGTAAAACAGATAGATTCTGAGCTAAAAAAAGGTTCGTTAATTCGATGATATAGGCCTGAGGCACTTCTTTGTCCGCTTTAATAATAACCATTTGGTTGGGATGCTGGGAGGCAAATTCTGGAATCATTTTTTTTAGGTCCTCAAAATTCAATTCTTGATCGTTGACATAGAAAAGAACTTCTCTTTTGGCAGAAAAGCCAGTAGATGTGTCCTTTTTTTCAGGTTCTAGAAAAACCGATACGATCAGATTGCTCAATGGAACACTGATCCCAAAGGGACTTTTAGGCAGTTCCACAATAATGCCAGGTAGGGTTACAAAGGAAGAACCGAGCAAGAAGAAAAAAAGGAGTAGAAGTATCACAGTGACCAATGGCACCGGATTAATTGTGCCGGTCATAAGGTTCAGTCTTGGGCGCAATTTCATTTGTTGCGTTGTCTTCTTCAAAACCCTGGTTATTTTGCCACCGGTATTCTATCAAGGCATGAATTAATTCGGTCGATACCCGTTCAATATCGCCAAGAATACCAGAGAGTCTTGTAATTAAAAAATTATAGGCGATCTGAGTGGGTATCGCAACGGATATTCCAGCAGCTGTGCTGACTAATGCCATCCATATGCCAGAAGCTAAATCGGTGACAGAAACAGTTCCAGAAGCTCTATTCATTGCCAAAAACGCCTCGATCATCCCATTGACGGTTCCTAAAAGACCCAAAAGAGGACTGATGGAAGCAATAGTTGAAAGAATCGGAAGGTGTGCTTCTAGTTTTGGAATTTCAAGTTGGGCAACATTTTTGGCTGCTTCCCTTAATTCTGATAAAGGCAGGTAGTGAAAGAGGAGAATCTGTCGAATCACCCGGCCTATCGGTCCATAAAAAGAGGAGGCCCGTAGAAGGGCCTCCTCGAAATTTCCTTTGTGAATTAAATTTTTAATTCCTGCTATCGATTCTTCGATGGGCAGTTCACACCGCCGGTACATAAACAGCCTTTCCAAAAAAACCCCTAAGCCCAAAACGCTGCAAAAGAGGATTGGCCACATGATCAATCCGCCTTTGTGCACAATGTCAAAAAGAGAGATAGCTTCTTGAATGACTCGAGGATTTTGTTTGGCGGCTAAAAAAAGCTGTGCGAATAGCCAAAAATCATCTTTCATTGCCTTTTAACGGTGCACTTTATGAGGAAAATTCTTTCCAATCATTTCCTTCTGATTCCACAATGTATGTATTGCAGTGAATCGTATGTAAACTTTTATTCCCACTTTTACCAAATAAAGGATTTAGATTGAGCAATAATCACGTTATTTTTTAATATAGAAAATCTCCAGGCAAAAACCGTTCCATTTGTAAAATAGGCATCACCAATAACCTTAAAAATCGAATCAATGGCTCCATGAGCATGGGGATAATAGATCGATTGGGACCATACTTCTTCTTTTGTCTTCAGCTGTCTGTATTCGAACCTTGCAGTGAGAGCTTCTGGTTTACCACTCTTTTTCCATGCGAAAATATAAATTTGACCTGCACGCGCCCGAAAATCCGATGGGACAATTGCTCCCCAGTTCCAATAGGCTCTTTCATAGATAAGAGATTGAAGCCCACCCGCTTTTAGTTTTTTGTCGTTAAGAATCTCAAGGACTTTGAGAATTTTTATATTTTTATCGGGAACGAAAGTTTCTTGTTCTTTTTTAAAAGCTTCTTCTCCCATCAACTGAAGGGAGAAAAAACAAAAGAGTAAGAAAAAAAATGAGTACTTAAGATAATATCTTAGCTTTACCATAAAAGAACATTGTCTACATCTGTCTTATGTTATATCAGTAGAAGGCTCTGTCGATCTTTTTTGCTGTTTTTTTCTTGCATATCCAAAACCATCGACGACGATACTAAATTCTCCTTTTATTTTTACAGATTGTAATTGAAACAACAGATCTTTTGGTCTCCCTCTGAAGACTTCCTCGAATTTTTTTGTCATTTCTTTTACGATGCAAAGCATGCAGTCTGGAATGGTTAGTTGAGCATCTTCTAAGGAGGAAATAAGTCTGTAAGGAGATTCAAAATATACAGAGGCGTAGGGTCTTTCTGCCGATTGGAGCCATTCAGCTTGTCTTGCTTTGGTTTTGATCGGTAAAAAACCGCCAAAATAAAATGGAGTGGTTTTGAACCCTGAAAGAAGGAGAGCCTGTAAAACAGCCGAGGGACCAGGAATGACTTCAAAAGGTATATTATTTTCGATGCATTTATGAATGAGCCTTTCTCCTGGATCAGAAATACAGGGCATGCCGGCTTCAGAAATAAGTGCGACTTTTTTTCCTTTGAGAAGGATGTTGAGGAGGCTAGAAGCTTTTTTTTCTTCGTTTATTTTATTATAGGTAAAGAGAGGTTTTTTGATTTCCCATTTTTGAATCAAAATGAGAGCCTTTCTGGTATCTTCGGCTGCGATAATATCGACTTCTTTCAATGTTTTAACCGCTTTATAGGTTATGTCTTCAAGATTTCCTATCGGTGTGCCAACGACAAAAAGCCTTCCGATGAGATTATTTCTTGTATTTTCTTGGCTCTGGCTCATCAAAAAATATCTTTTCGGCTGATATGGCAATTGGTAATATAATAGAGAAGGTTTCAGTCTGAATATTTTATTTTAGATAAATCCATTAAATCCTAGTTTGGGAGTAAAATAAGAGTTTTTTTTCGAATTCGTTTCTTTTTATTGTTTTTTAGAGGAAAAAATATTGGGCTTGTGGCGGAACTGGCAGACGCGCTAGACTTAGGATCTAGTGGGTAACACCGTGCGGGTTCAAATCCCGCCAAGCCCATAAAGATTTAAAAAGAGAATATTCCCCCACTTACTAGAAAGAAACTGAAAGCGTGCAATCTAGGTAATTGGAGTAGTCAATAGGCATTAGACAGGAATAGTGGAGAAGTTTTATGCTCTTTCTTATTCACTATTCTGCTTTAGGAAACAAGAATTGCATTCTGTCAAATCTTTTAAAAGACTAGAAAAGAAGGCATCTGTTGGCTCTAAATGGATTAAAATTTGTGCCGCTATTAGTATTAGAATGATTGATTCTTTTCATTCGAAAGAGCCGTCCAATCCCAAGCTTGTCTGGGAATCCATAACTGGATCATTATTGCCATTGCCATTGTGGATAATTGACGCAGACTATTAGTTTTGTTTTATTGTTTCTAATGAGCAAAACTGAAAACAATATTATTGAAAGTCAGCAGCGTTCCCGATCCCATTTTTCCTCATGTGCTTCTTACTATCAAAAGGGTCACATCCTGAAGAATACGGAGGATTTAGAAAAGACTTTTGAGGATATAAAGCTTCAAAAAGGAATGAAAGCATTGGATATAGCGACTGGTAATGGATATACGGCTTTTTTCCTTGCTGAACATGGTCTTGAGGTTACCGCATGTGATATAACTGAAAATATGCTTGAAGGAGCCAAAAAAACAGCCATTGAAAAAAACTATGACATAAAATTTGTACTCCACAGTGCAGAAAAGCTGCCGTATCCCAATGAATCTTTTGATCTGGTATGCTGCCGGTATGCAGCGCATCATTTTGGCGATCAGAAAGCTTTTGTGCGTGAATCTGCTAGAGTCCTTAAGAAAAACGGACTCTTCGTTTTGATTGATGGAACAGTTCCTAATGGAGCATCGGAAGCTTATGAGTGGTTAGACCGTGTCGAAAAACTGAGGGATTTCAGTCATGTGGGATATAGATTTGAAAGCGAATGGAAAGAATATTGTCGGGAGGCTGGTTTAGAACCTGTTAAATCCCTCTTTATTCCTTTTAAACAAGATGATATTGAATGGTATTTTCGCTCTGGAGGAACGTCTGTAGAAAACCAACAGGCCATTTACAAGATGGTGCAAGAAGCCTCGGAAAGAGTCAAAAAGGTTTTAAAAATTGGCTGGGAAGATGGAAAGCCTGTTTGGTGGTGGATTAAACTTGCATTAGTAGCTAGAAAAACGTAACCAGCTCCTAAGGAAAATTCGGAATGATGTTTCTGAAAATCCTTCCTGGAACCTGTCTTTGAATCTCTCTTTCGATTCCTTTTTTAATTATCCCCTGAACGGCCTGATTCAGACGTGGGGAAAAGTCTTCATGGATATCGTCAATGGTCCCAGAAAGATGGATTTCAGTCCAAAAAAACCTATCTGCACCAGCATTGAATAACTGTGCCCCTAATCCTGGAAGTTTTTGTATCCAGTCTGAACGAAGACCTAACATAAGAGTACCAGTCACGTTCTTTTCAACGAGAGTCACCCATCCGGTAAGCTTCATTGTGTCTTCGGATTGCCAATCAATGTGATGGAGCTTGATGGTGTTAGGTTCTAGAGTGACTAAGAAGTGGGCTACAGTAAGTGGAATATCTTCAAGACGGTGGAGATTTAAAAAAGAATCTATATTAGTTAGAAACGTTAAATGGACAAGACGTCCTTGATCAATAAACATCTCCCCCTCTCCATGATAAGTTTTTGCAATATCGCTCTCCGCGTTTAGTCCGATATTGCCACGTAAATAGCCTTTGAGTTCATTACGTAAAGACCCAAACAAAATGGAATCGAGTGGGATCTGATGTAAAGAGAGGTTCAAATGAGTTTTTTGAGGAGGTACCAGGGCCAATACTCCTTGAATTAGAACAGTGGCTTTGGGATCGGACTTAAGATGTAAGGTAGCATCAGAAACTTCAAAAGATGTCTTAGTCAAGAGCCCTTTGATATTTTCGAGAGCCAATTCTGGGAGCGATCTTAACAGAAGAACACCTCGGTGGGCATTGATATCCCAATTTTCTTCTTTTGGCCGGACATTGAGTTCCATGCCATTAACTTGTCCACCTCCTCCCATTGTTGCTGGCCAACTAAGACTGAGGTTTTTGATAGAAATCTTTTCAATCGATACCGTTTTTTCTTTATTATTTTTTAAAGCGGCAGCAGTTGGCAGGTTTTCAGTTTTCCTTTCGGGAGGAAGTTCAGGATTTTGTAAAACAACAGAGAGATCGCCAAGTTCTATGGAACGAATAATCCAGGGACGCCCAAAAATTCCTATAGATCTTAATTGAACAGTCAAGGGCGCAATGGCAATGGAGGCAATGGGTGACTCTTTCTTTCCTTTTCCTTTATAGGAGCTTGTTTCTAATCCGAATCCATAAAACATAAAAGGCTCAAAACTGCCCGTAATAGCTGTATATTTTTCGACAATCTTTGAGGCATAATCAGCGAAAACTTTGCTTTTAACGATTACATTAACCCACCAGATGAAGCCAAAAGCTCCAAGAACCAAAATCGCAAAAAAAATAAGGAAGAAAAGAAGAATAGGGCTAACCCTCTTTTTTTTTCCCTGTTGTTTCATTTATAAAAATTTTTAAACTACCTATACCATAGAATTTCTGTGGCTTCAGTAGGCAGAAACGCATTGGGATGGTAGGGTCTAATTCTTGGAGTAAAATCTCCTGGATTTCTGTCTGTAACCACTACAAGTTTATAGTTAAATCCATTTAAAGCACCCACCAAAGGCTCAGCTCTGTCCATCATATTACAAAACGCTGGGGCATTGTCTTTTTCATCCGCATATAATTCAACGGCAACCCAATCAGGGGGGATCTCATCAAGATAAACTTGAACAGTAAATTGAATCTGGCCTTCGGTTTGATCAAAACTAAAGTTTCCGAAATGGATGGCATGCCAATGGGAAGCAATCGTTCTTTTCCAGGCCTCTAATTCTCGGCTGAGATTCCACTCTTTTGCTTTTCTTTTTTCAGCTGCATGACAAAGGGGAATATAATAGTCGGTGGTATATTCTCTTACCATCCTGTTGGTGGAAAAATAAGGGGTAAGCCGAGAGATACTTTCTCGCATCATATTGACCCATTTTTTAGGAATTCCACGTTCGTCTCTTTCATAAAATGCAGGAATTACTTCATTTTCCAAAATAGAATAAAGTTGGTTAGCTTCAAAAGCATCCCAAGCTGGATCGTTATCATGCTCTTGGCCATCTCCAATAGCCCATCCTAATTCTGGGGCGTATGCTTCAGCCCACCACCCATCCAATTCGGATAAATTTAGTCCACCATTGGCTAGAACTTTCATTCCACTTGTTCCGCTTGCTTCCCAAGGCCTTCTTGGATTGTTTATCCAAAGATCAATTCCTTGGACCAAATCCAGGGCCAGTCTCATGTCATAATCTTCAACGAAAACCACCCGATTATGAAGCTCTTTTCTGGCAACAAAATCAGTCCATTCCTTAATCATCGCTTTACCGATACGATCTTGCGGATGGGCTTTGCCAGCTACCACCAATTGCACTGGCCTTTGCGGATGGGTAAGAATTTTTATCAGTCTTTCCTTATCATGAAGAAGCAGAGTAGGTCGTTTATAGGAAGCAAAGCGTCTTGCAAAACCAATTGTGAGCACATTAGGGTCGAACAAACAGACGCATTGGGACATCGTATGCTCCTGTTTTCCTAGCATGGCACAATGACAACGGGATCTTTTCCGCAAGGAGAGGATGAGCTTAAGTCGATTTTTTTTCCTCCATTCTAGCAAGGTACAGTCATTGGCAGATCGAAATTTATCTCCAAGGGTTTCTGTCGGTTGTCTCCAACGGTATTTGCCGCATATGCTGCTCCATAACTCATCAGTTTCCACTGAATGCCAGGTGGGTACATGAACTCCATTGGTAACCGATCCAACAGGTATTTGCCATGTTGGCCACCGAGGAAATAATCCCTGAAAAATTCTTTGGCTCACTTTTCCATGAAGTTTGCTGACTCCATTGGTAGCAGCAGAACCTCTGATGGCTAGATAGGCCATATTAAAAGGCTCCTCTTGCCCCCTGTATTGTTGTCCTAAAGCTAAAAGATCTTCAATAGGAACCTGTACCTCCTGTGCAAAATCGGAAAAGTATTTTTTAAATAGCGCAGGGCTAAACCGATCAAAGCCTGCTTCAACAGGGGTGTGGGTTGTGAAAAGATTGCCACAGCGTGTCGCCCAAAGAGCCGTCCAGAAAGAAGAAGATGGCATTTTTTTCATGCAGTCTTTGGCTCTTTCGAAAATGGCAAAGGCAGCATGACCCTCGTTGAGATGGCAAATGTTACAGTCTATGCCTAGCTGTGTAAGAAGTTTCCACCCACCCATTCCAAGGACGATCTCTTGCAAAATCCGCATCTCATTATCGCCTCCATACAAGGTCCCCGTAATGGTTCTATCTGAAGGGATGTTTGCTGGATCATTGCTATCCAGAAGATAGAGGAACACTCTTCCAACTTTTGCCCACCAAGATCGCAGGGTAACCATTCTTCCAGGAAGCTGGACTTGGACAGCGATCCATTCGCCCGATTCGTTTCTCAATGGGAATACAGGGAGGAGAGCCGGATCATTGTATGGATAAAATTCGATTTGTTCCCCGTTAGAATCAATCAATTGGCGAAAATAACCTTGTTGATAGAGCAGTCCAATGCCAACCACAGGAAGGCCCAGATCACTTGCCGCCTTTAAGTAGTCGCCAGCCAAAATCCCTAATCCACCTGAATAAATAGGCAACTCTTCTCCCAATCCAAATTCCATACTAAAGTAGGCGATGTTACCTTTGAAGTAAGGGAAGTTTGATTCAAACCACGTTTTTTCCTCAAAATAACGTTTTCTTTCTTCTAACTGGCAGCGAAAAAGAGAGAGAAATTCTTCATCTTGAGAAAGCTCCTTCATTTTTTCTTTAGATAGGCTTTCAAGAATAAACCAAGGATTGGAAGTGGTCTCCCAGAGTTGTGGATTGACTTTACGCCAAAGCCTTCTGGATCCCGAAACAGTATGCCATAGCATATCGGAGGCAATATCTTCTAAGCCTTTTAGTTCCTCAGGAAGATCGGGGAAAAGGTATTGCTGGGGGATCATTGAACTCACTCCTTTGTCTTTACAACATAAAAAATGTTGGAGGCGGAAAGTATTGAAAAATTTAGTTTTAGTTTTTAGTTTGTTCTGCCTATAGAAATTTTCTAAAGGTATCTCCTGTCTAAAAATATTAGAAAACAGTTAAAAAAACAATAAAAAGGGTTTGAGTAATGCTGCCTATAAGAAAAAGTCTATGGGGAAAAAAAAGTACCTTACTTTTTGCTAATAAGTCTGTTGTATTTTCAATCGTTTCTCTCTTTGTATTGCTTTTTTTTGTTAAAGGAAGACTGAGTACAATAAGCAATTTTCAGGAATTTTTAATTAGTTTTTTTTGGTTTTTTAGCCTCGTCTTGGCGAATTCTTTTGTTTCAGTTAAACATGCTGAAAAGCTAGCCAAGCATTATGGAGAACCTTATGGTTCTTTAATACTAACATTTGCTGCCACTGCTATAGAGTTCTCCTCTATTTGGGATATCATGTCTTCTGGGGAAAATTTAACCTTTGCTCGAGATACCATTTATTCGGTCATCATGATTATTCTTGGTGGCATGATTGGCACCGTTTTGCTTGTTGGGGGTATCTATCATAAGGAACAAAAAATTAATTTAGAGGGCGCAAGAGCTTTTATTAGTGTGATTGTGCCACTAGCGGTTCTCATTTTGATTCTTCCTAATTTCACTCGTTCGACCCCTGGCCCCATCTTTTCTAAATTTCAAACTCTTTTCTATATGTTTGCTTGTCTCTTTCTTTACTTGCTCTTTCTAGTGGTTCAGACGGTAAGGCATAGAAAATATTTTTTTTTTAGACGAAATGGAAGCCAATCCCCTTCCTAGGGAAAAGATTGATCCAAAAGCTTCCTTTCCCTTGTATCACGTCTTGATGCTTGTGGTTTCTTTGCTTTTCGTTGTTTTTTTTGCAGAAAAATTAGCTTTTCCAATCGAGTATGCTATTGAGAAGATGAAAGCTCCCAAAGTCGTAGGCGGCTTTTTAATCGCTCTGCTTGTGTTACTTCCTGAATCGCTTACTGCGATTGAAGCAGCAATTTGTAATGGGCTTCAACGATCGGTCAATATCCTTTTAGGATCGGTCTGTGCTACCATTGGTTTGACATTGCCCCTGATCCTTGCTTTCAGTCTGTTGAAAAGCTCTTCTCTTATCCTAGGGCTTGGTCAGGTCGAAGCGACCCTTCTTGTGTTAACTCTCCTCCTCTGCCAGATTACTTTTTCTGGAGGAAAAACCAATATTCTACAGGGAGCGGTACATCTGCTTCTCTTTTTTTCTTATCTTATCATGATGTTCGATTAATAGATTGGAGCCTCCTTATGGGGATTCTGCCATGGTTGGCTCTGCAGAAGCTTTCGAGGTAACTTCATTTCTTAAAATTCGTGCCGCTTCCACCATATTTTTTAAAGATGGGATCACTTCTTGATAACTTCGTGTTTTAAGGCCACAATCCGGGTTAACCCATAATGATTCTTTGGGTAAAGCAGATAGAGCTTTTCGCAAGGTAGCTAGCATCTCTTCTGTCGTTGGAATCCTTGGAGAATGGATATCCCATACACCAAGACCAATATCATTTGGATACCTAAATTTTGCAAAAGAGTTGATTAATTCAAAGCCAGATCGGGAAGCTTCCAGAGAAATCACATCTGCATCCAGCTTGGCTATCGCTTCAAGGATATCGCCAAATTCAGAATAACACATATGGGTATGAATTTGGGTAGAGTCTTCCACACAACAAGAAGCGATGCGGAAACTCTCAATAGCCCATTGAAGATAGTCTTCCCAGTCGATTTTGCGCAAAGGTAAAGCTTCTCTTAAAGCAGGTTCATCAATCTGAATGACTCCAATCCCATTTTTTTCTAGTTCTTTAACTTCTTCTCGTATAGCTAAGGCAATCTGCTTGGCTGTTATTTTTCTTGGCTGATCGTCTCTGGCAAAACTCCATTGTAAAATGGTAATGGGTCCAGTAAGCATGCCTTTCATGGGTTTTTTTGTGAGGGATTGGGCAAACTTAGACCATCGTATCGTCATAGCTTCTTTTCTGGATACATCCCCAAAAATGATTGGAGGCTTCACACAGCGAGATCCATAGCTTTGGACCCAACCGTTTTCCGTGATAAGAAACCCATTGAGTTTTTCACCGAAATATTCGACCATGTCCGTTCTTTCAAATTCGCCATGAACTAAAACGTCTAATCCGATTTCCTCTTGTAATTCTACCACCCGTTTTATCTCTTCTTCTATAAAAGTTTCATAGGCCTCTTGAGAGATAGATCCAAGCCGGAATCTTGAACGGATTCTTCTGATTTCTGTAGTTTGTGGGAAAGAGCCAATGGTAGTGGTCGGAAAAAGTGGTAGCTGCAGTTTTTTTTGTTGAAGTTCTTTTCTAACTCTATAAGGACTCTTTCTGGAAAGATCGGTTTCTTTTAGAGCTGCTAGCCTTTCATGAACGGTGGGATCATGAATTAGGCTGCTGGTCTTTCTTTTCTCAATTGCTTTCTGGTTCTCCTTGAACAGTTCATCATGCTGATAATTTTCCATTAGGGCTAGCCTGGAAAGAATGTTGAGCTCTTCCAATTTTTCATCGGCAAATGCAAGACAGGCTCTAAGTTCTTCGTTTAATTTTTTTTCGGTTTGAAGACTTACAGGTACAAAATGAAGCGAACAGGAAGGGGCAAGCCAGAGCGATTCACTTGGAATATAATCAAGAGCGCTATGAATAACTTTCAACGATTTGGAAAAATCGTTTTTCCAAATATTTCTTCCGTCGACGATGCCAAGGGAAAAAACTTTGTTTTTATCCCAGTTCTGCAGCAAACCGTAGAGTTCCTGTCCACCTCGAGTCCAATCGTAATGGAGACCATCGATGGGAATGGAAACGACTATTTCTCTATTTTCTTTCAAAGGGCCAAAATAGGTAGCCAAAAGAATTTTTAGCGCTGGTACTTTCTGTTTAAGCCTAGGGTAAACATCATAAAAGGCTTTCTGCCATTCTGTGGGAATATCAAGGGTCAAAATTGGTTCGTCGAACTCTATCCAATCGGCCCCAAGGCTATAGAATTCCTTCAGGATTTCTTCATAGATAGGAAGAATCTTCTCGAAAAGCTCAGCATTTTTTATCGATGGATCCTTTTTTTTACCTAAAAAGAGGAGGGAAATAGGTCCTAAAAGAATCGGTTTAGAAAGATAGCCAAGATATTTTGCTTCTTTAAACTCCTCGAACGGTTTTGAGGAACCTAATGAAAAATGCTGATCTTTTTCAAATTCAGGGACGATATAATGATAATTGGTATCAAACCATTTGGTCATCTCCATGGGGTGAGGCATGGTGTTTGCTTCTGCTAGGCTTGCTTTTTCCATACCTCTGGCCATCGTAAAAAGAAGATCTAGGGAAATAGGACCATTCCCTCTTTTAAACCGGCTCGGTACTGCTCCTATGAGGCAGATCGCATCTAAAACATGGTCATAAAAACTAAAATCGTTGGTTGAGACAATAGATATTTGAGCGTTGCGTTGCTTTTCCCATCCCTCCTGTTTAATAGTTTTTGCTGTCTGAATGAGGTCATGCAGTGAGCTTTCCCCTTTCCAATACGCTTCTAAAGCAAATTTTAGTTGCCTATTCGATCCAATCCTTGGATATCCAAGAATATGGGTATGGAGACGATTGTTAGTGTATGTCATGGTTTTTATTGGTTATGATGATGAAAAATAAAGAGACAAACAATCTAAAAAATTTTTTTGGTTATATAGACTAACCACTAAATTTTCAAATAAATTTGTTTTATATTTTTAAAAAATACAGTTCTTTTACATATTTGATTGGGATCTGTGACATTATTTGAGATTAAAAGTTTGTTATCTACCTACCATCTTTCTCCTCTTAAACAACTGAGCCAGAACTTTCTTATCGATCAAAACATGGCAAAGTTGATCGTAAGAGAAAGCCTGCATGGCATGCCATTGCCTCTAGAAGTCTATGAGATAGGCCCGGGACTAGGAGCTTTAACCGAGTTTTTTTTAAATGAAAATATCTCCTTAAAAGCAATAGAAATAGACAGAGGCTTTTGTAAAGTCCTGCAAGAAAGATTTGGCTCTAATCCAAAATTTGAGCTTATTCAAGGCAACGCGCTCGATTTTCCTTTTCCCCATGTTAAAAAAGATACCATTCTTGTAGGAAACCTTCCTTATAACATTGCATCCCTCTTATTAGTCAAACTTTCACTTCTTCCTGAGCTATTTCCTAGGATGGTGTTTACCCTGCAGCATGAGGTAGCCTTACGCCTGCTGGCTAGTCCAAAAACAAAGCAATTTGGAGCCCTCTCCGTTCTCATTCAGTCTCTGTTTCATATCAAGCGATTGAGAACGCTGCCTAAAGAATTGTTTTATCCACTACCCAATGTCTTCTCTGCGGTCGTTTTATTTGAACCCAAGGGAACAGCGGCAAGCTTGACAGCCACCGACAGAACTTCGTTCTATGCCTTTGTCAGGAAAGGTTTTTCTCAACGAAGAAAAAAATTAAGTAAAGTTTTAGGAATTCCTTTGGAGAAAAGAGCCGAGGAAATACCACCAGAACATTGGATAAAACTATGGAGGGAGTTCAAGGATTCTAGTATAGCTAAAAAAGTGGGGGTCTGTAAAAACTAAGCTTTATTTCTCTTCTTTTTAGTTTCACATTGGGAAAT
Organism: Candidatus Methylacidiphilum fumarolicum; assembly: GCF_949774925.1. Taxonomy (GTDB): domain Bacteria; phylum Verrucomicrobiota; class Verrucomicrobiia; order Methylacidiphilales; family Methylacidiphilaceae; genus Methylacidiphilum; species Methylacidiphilum fumarolicum. The sequence goes on along the minus strand of NZ_OX458932.1, from coordinate 2,144,230 downwards.
AAAAGTAAAAGCTAAAGATTTTCTATAGGAATTCCATGAATAAAGAAGGCAGAGAACCACAAAAAGATCCCCAGAAGAAAAAAAGGTCGGTTGCTGCAGAAAATGTTTATTTTTTTGTTATCATGTTTCTGATCGGCCTATTATTTGTGTTCTTAATCTTTTCGGTCATCAGCAAGAAAAGTTATATGTAAAAAAAGCTTTTTTTTTAACATAAGATGTCATAACCTTTCTTTATGGCATCGAAAAATCCTGAAGATCGAAGAAAAAAGACTATATCGTCTGGGGATATCTATTTCTTTATCGTTATGTTTTTGATAGGACTTTTATTTATATTCCTCATTTTTTCCGTGATCAGCAAAAATACTGTTCACGTTCATGGATAAATGCTTGGGATTTCAAGTCATTTTAAGAACATCGTTTTCTTTCTTAGCTGTTGAAAGGGAGTTTGGAGTAGCGGTAAAAATTCCAGATGGTTCAATTTGCGACTTATAGAATAAAAATTGAAAATATGCCCTCTACACCCACTAAGAGATAGCGGGTGTTAAAATGAATTAAGGAAATAGAATGGCGTTTGTAACCAGATAGGCTCATAGTAACTTTGGGTTAGAAAAAATAGTGTTTTTTTTAAGACTCCCTTGAGATCTTTGCAACTTATAGATTATGGATCTTGCCGCTTCTGTTGACATTGGATCGCACAGTTTTCATCTATTAGTGGTTCAGGTGGAAAATGAAACAATACGGCCCATCGATAAAATTAGGGATCCTGTTGCTTTAGCAGCCGGCTTAGATGAGAATAGGTTCTTGACTCCAGAAGCTATCACGAGGGCTATTAACTCTCTGAATAAATTTGGGGAAAGAATAAAAGCTATACCATCGCATCGAGTACGAGCGGTTGGCACCAATACCCTGCGTATTGCTAAAAATAGTGAGCAGTTTCTAAAACTTGCCGAAGCTGCCTTAGGGCATCAGATTGAAATCATCTCCGGACACGAAGAAGCTCGCCTTATCTATCTAGGAGTTGCGCATTCCATGGAAGACGATGGCCAAAAACGATTGGTTGTAGATATTGGGGGAGGAAGCACAGAACTGATTCTTGGAGAAAGCTTTATTCCTCAGCGAGTAGAAAGTCTTTATATTGGTTGTGTGAGCTTTTCAAAAACTTTTTTCCCTGACGGGATTGTGTCAGCATCTAGACTCAGGAATGCCGAAATATCAGCCTTGCAGGAATTAGAACCCATAGTGGGATCCTTTAAAAAATATGGTTGGCAACGAGTTATTGGATCTAGTGGAACAATTCTAGCCATTCAACAAGGAGTCATTGCAGAGGGATGGTCTAATAGCGGCATTACTGCCTCTTCTTTGAAAAAATTGAGAAAGCATCTTCTATCTATAGGTCAGATTGATAAACTTTCGATTAAAGGCATCGATTTTGACAGAAAACAAGTACTAGCTGGTGGTTTTGCGATTCTTTCAGCCATTTTTGAATCATTAGACATTAAAACCATGGAAGTTTCATCTGGAGCTTTAAGAGAAGGAGTGATTTATGATTTGCTCGGCAGGCTTTGTCAGAAGGATATAAGAGAGAAAACAGTTCGAGAGCTGATAAACCGTTTCCAAATAGACGAAGCGCAAGCCGACAGAGTGCGTGCTCTTTCTGTTTTTTTTTATGAAAAAGTGAAAAAGGATTGGAAAATAGAGGAGGATTTCCATAAGCGAATGATTGTTTGGGCCTCCCTACTTCATGAAATTGGCTTGTTTATATCCTACAGTCAATACCATAAGCATGGGCAATATCTTTTGAATCATCTTGACATGCCTGGGTTTTCTCTCCGAGACCAGCAATGCCTCGCTTTTCTTGTCCGTAGCCATAGGAGAAAGTTTCCACTCTCCGAGCTTCAGTTATTGAGACAAGAAGACCGAGAAGCTATGAGAAAACTTGGAGTGCTATTAAGGCTTTCAGTTCTTTTGAATAGGGTAAGGAATAGTCAAGAGTTGCCTGAAATAAAAATTACAGTTAACGCTAACTTAATTTCCCTTACTTTTCCCAAAGGATGGCTCCAAAACCATCCTTTGACCTCAGCAGATTTAGCAACTGAATCGAAATATTTGATTAATGCTGGCTTCTTTTTACAATACAGCTGATTAAAAAATCAGAATCCTCCTTCATACCAACTTTTCCCGTCTTTCGCAATAAGGACTTGTGCGGCTTCTGGCCCCCAGCTTCCGGCAGGATAATTTGGAAAATCTATTGGAGGGGTACTCTGCCAGAATTCCAGGATAGGATCAACGATTGACCAAGCGGCTTGAGCCTGATCGGCGCGCATGAAAAGAGTGCCATCACCAATGATAACATCGCGCAAAAGGGTTTCGTAGGCTTCAGGAGAGCCTTTTTTAAAAGCCTCTTGATATTTAAATTGCAGATTGACTGGACTTAAACGAATGACGGGTCCGGGGATCTTGGCATGGAATACCAAAGAGATACTCTCCTCAGGTTGGATGTTAAGGATCATTCGGTTGGGAAGCCACTGATCTAGTGCTCGCGGTGGAAATGCTTGATGAGGAATTGGTTTTAAGGTTACCACAATCTGTGTGACCCTTTTAGCTAGTCTCTTTCCTGTTCTTAAATAGAAAGGGACATTTTGCCAACGCCAATTGTCTACAAACAGTTTAATGGCAGCAAAAGTTTCCGTTGAAGAGTCAGGTTTGACTCCCGGTTCTTCTCTATAAGCTACGACCTCTTTCCCTCTTATCCACCCCCTGCCATATTGGCCACGTACCGCGACTTGATGCACTTCATCCACACTGATTTTCCTGACAGCATGGAGGACATCTACCTTTTTATTTCTAATTTCATCGGAATCAAAAGAAACGGGAGGCTCCATGGCAATGAGGCAAAGAAGTTGCAGCATGTGGTTCTGAACCATATCCCGTAGAGCTCCAGCATGTTCGTAATACTCTCCACGCTGCTCTACACCGACTTCTTCAGCCACAGTTATCTGTACATGATCGATGTAACGGCTATCCCAAATGGGTTCCCACCAGGCATTGGAAAATCTCAAAGCGAGAATGTTTTGAACGGTTTCTTTCCCCAAATAGTGATCGATCCGAAAAATTTGAGACTCTTTGAAAACCTTTCCAAGGCATTGATCAAGCTCATTAGCAGATTCTAAGTCATGCCCATACGGCTTTTCAACAACAATTCTCGATTCCCTAGGAGCTTCACATAGCTGAGCAATACCTATATGAGTCACGACTGTTTTAATCAAAGTGGGAGAAATCGCTAAATAAAAAATCCAATTTGGTGCACTATCCCATTTTGTCGCAATCTGTTGTAAGGTATGTTTTAAGGACTCATAAAAGGCTTCTTCCGATAGATCCGCAACAAGATAGGATTCGATTTTTTCAGAGAAACAAGACCACAATGAACTGTCGTATTGGGGGGCAAATGTTTCAATTCCTTTTCGTATATGTTCCCGGTATTCTTCAAGGCTCATCGATTTTTTATCCGCGGCCACGATAGCGAAATTCTCAGGAAGCCAACCAGAACAGTACAAACTAAATAGCGCAGGGAAGAGCTTCCTCCAGCTTAAATCGCCTGCTCCTCCAAAGATAACAAGGATAGTTGGGGCTATTGGATGAAATTTTTCGTTTGTTTGAGTCATAAAGGCAAATGAAGAAAATTTTTATAATTTAAAATCTTTTTCTTAAAGGAAAGTTGTTGAAAATCTGATTTTCTTCATTGAATTTTTTTTAGAACAATCGGTTTACCAAAAACTTTGTGATTAGGATCAATCAGTTCGTTCCCATGGATCAGTAAAATTGTATAAATCTTGTTGTTTGATCCAATTAGAATTTTTGCATCTTGTACTTTGTATTCTGCTTCCCATACATCTCTTTCTTGCGGGTTAGTAGAGGTTTTAGAACGACGCTCCCCTTTGGCTTTCCCATCTTCACTGAGATATAAGGTCATACAAGTGAGTGTGCCATTTTCTTCATTCCAGCAACCTGTATATTTCCCAGATGGATTTGACAATGCAGGCTGTCGGGAACAGCCTGTCGAAAAAACAAAAGCACTGGTGAGCGTAATAACAGAAAATAAAAAGAGGAAAGTACCTTTCATAAATAGATGATTTTTTAGCTTTTTGATAGAACAATAATTCCAATTAAAAGCTAAGAAAATGATTTTGTATTTTTAATTTAAAGTCATAACTATTTTGCAAACCGTTTTCCCAATTGTAGATAATCATGCTCCTATCAAGAGGATCATCGAAGGGGAGATAGCTAAAAATACTCTTGTTGGTTCATGTCATAGAGTGGTCTTGCTACTTTTTGCTCAAACACGCACCAGGCAGGTGACAGGACTGCAAGTTCTCAAGGATAACTGTCCCTCTTCTTTTTAAGCAAGAGAATGCAGGCATTCTTTATTTATCTTTGCTGCTATGGACAAAAGACAAAGCCAAACCTGTTTGCATTGCCTCAATGGTAGCTTCAATGAAAGCATCGGTATAGAAGAATGAGTATTTTAAGTATAGGACAGGCCTTCTGTAAAGAAAGCGGCCGCAATCTCCCATGAGCAGGCATTTCCCAAAGCGATTAGGAGGTGGTTAGCTCTTTAGAAAACCTACTCAACTCATACTGGAAAGAAACTGAAAAAAGCTTGCAGAAGCTATCAGTTGAACTTTGCTCTATATCTAATGGATCAGATTAGCCATCCATGGGAAAACCTATCGGTTGGTTCCTATAGAAAGAGGGGCTCTTTTTGAAAAATATTCCCGAATTTCCTTTCCTTTCTTTTGATTCTAATCTTCTTAAAAAACGCCGATAGAATTCGGAAAGTATGCAAAGTCTTTTCATTTCGAACGATCTGAAGGAGATACGAAGGAAAAAGAGAGGATAAGAATATGGAGAATCAAGATTTTGAGAGTTCTAAAAAGCAGGGGACAGCTCAGAATGCTAATTCATTCGTTGCTGAGAATCCGCATGATGCTCATGTCACAGTGCATGCGGTAGAACTACCCTGGTATCGAAAGTACTTATTTTCTACCGATCATAAGGTCATTGGGATCCAATATATGATCACTTCACTACTTATCGCCCTTTTTGGCTTTGGCCTGATGATCGTCATGCGTTGGCAGCTTTCCTATCCGGGTAAACCGATTCCATTGCTAGGAGGAGTTTTGGAAAATATTTTGGGTCACGATATGTTTCCAAATGGAGTCATGACTCCTCAAGCCTACAATGCCTTTGGTGCGATCCATGGAACAGTGATGATTTTTATGGCCCTTGTACCAGCTTTATTTGCTGGATTTGGAAATTTTGTTGTTCCATTACAACTTGGAGCCCCTGATATGGCTTTCCCAAGGCTGAATATGGCCAGTTTCTGGTGTTTTTTTGTCGGAGCAGTTATTATCATGGTGAGTTTTTTTGTACCTGGAGGAGCCGCAAAATCGGGTTGGACATCCTATCCGCCCCTGGCAGATTTGGCTGATTCTGGACCTAATTTTCATCCCATTTTCAATGGGCAAACGTTGTGGCTTTTGGGGATGGCTTTTAATATTACTGGCTCTTTGCTTGGAGTTATCAACATGATCACGACAATTTTTCAATTGCGTGTTCCTGGTTTAAGCTGGATGCGGCTTCCTTTTTTTGTCTGGGCTGAGCTGGTAACAGCTTTTCTTATGCTTCTGGCATTTCCTCCTTTAGAAGCTGCTGCCATCATGCAATTGATGGATAGATTGGCCGGAACCAGTTTTTTTTCTCCTGATGGACTAATCGTCAATGGACAGCATGCTCATTACAGTGGAGGAGGGGCTCCCCTGCTATGGCAACACCTTTTTTGGTTTTTGGGTCATCCAGAAGTTTACGTCCAGATTCTTCCTACTATGGGAATTGTTGGCGAGATCATTGCCAACAACACGCGCAAACCGCTATGGAGCTACAGAATCCTTGTTTATTCAGTTTTGACAATTGGCTTTGTTGGAATGATCGTTTGGGCCCATCACATGTACATGACGGGTATGGGGCAAGCCATCAGTACTTTCTTCCAACTTTTTACAACTATTATTTCCATTCCTTCGGTTCTCATTGGAACGGTTTTTCTGATGTCTCTTTGGGGTGCTTCGATCCGATTCAATCTTCCTATGATGTTTGCTTTGGCTTGGTTGCCTTTGTTTGGCATTGGTGGACTGACTGGTCTTCCTTTAGGATGGTCTACCTCAGATATGGTCTTGCATGATACCTATTATGTCGTTGGCCATTTCCATTATATGATGGCTCCCACCTCTATCATGGCTCTCTTTGCCGGTATATATTATTGGTATCCAAAGGCAACGGGAAGAGAAATGAATGAGTTTTTGGGCAAACTCCATTTTTGGCCTACTTTCATAACGTTCAATGGGGTCTTTATTCCCATGCTGGTGCAGGGTTTCGCTGGAATCCATAGACGCTGGTATGATGGGGGGCAAGGATGGGAAATGGCTCAAGGTTTGTTATGGCTTAATCATGTTATGTCTGTTTCAGCATGGTTGTTGGCTCTAGCTCAGATTCCTTTTATTATCAATTTCTTCTGGAGCCTTTTCTATGGAAAGAAAGTCCAATCTGATAATCCTTGGCAAGCAACCACTTTGGAGTGGGCAACACCTACGCCCCCAGGGCATGGAAACTTTCTCAAGCCCTTGACCGTTTATAGAGGTCCATATGAATATAGTGTACCTGGAAATGAAAAAGACTATTTGCCTCAATGGGAACCTGATACAAAGCCCGGGGTACCGCAAGCGAAAGTGACAAAAATATAAAGATAAAGAAATAGGAATCAGACGATTCTTGGCAGCGGGGAGGTGTCCCCTTTGATTGTTAAGATAACACGCTAGTTCTATCTCGGTCAACCATAGAACCATATGGTCTTGGCAATCCCGGAACCTCCCGGCGCAAAACCAATGAGAAAAGAACGGACTCGAGTCATACGTAAGCATGGCCCGAATATGTTTTTAGGAACAGCAGAAACCCAAGACTCTTACTAGGTTCTTCATACCTCCGCCAGTCAAAGGAGAAAGGATTTAGCGGGAATGTGGAGGGCCAATGTTAGATTTCTATCAATTTCCCAGGGGGTGGAATAATCAACTGAATCTGTGGACTTTCCTCTTCTAACTTTTGTTTGAACCACTCGAGAGCGGCGGGATCGCCATGAACTAGAATGCAGGTTCGAGGCTCTAAAAACTGGATATAGGAAAGAATATCCTCTCTCAGCGCATGACTTGTTAGGTCGAAATGATCGACTTCACATATGACTGGCTGAGGTTTGCTGGATTTGTTGAGCACTACTAAATTGCCTCTGGATGTAGCCAAAAGTTGACCAGCAGGAGAATCAGGATCACAGTATCCAACAAAAAATATGGAGTGTTTTTCGTTTGGTAAGAATTTTTGAGCTAAAACATTTGAAATGGTATTCTCATTCATCATTCCTGAAGTTACCAGATAGATTTCACCTTTTGAGGGTTGAATCTTCATGGTTTTTTTCCCATTAATGACGATAGGAGCTATCGTATCAAGAATCTTGAAGCCTGGATACCTCCTTAATGATCTGGAAGCTAGCTTGTCATAGATTTCTGAAAAGCTTCTACTTAACCCTCCAATAAAAATAGGACATTTTCGGAGTCTTCCCGCTTGCTGTTCTAGAAAAAGAGTAGTAAGGATTTCTTGCGTTTTCCCGAGGGCAAAAACTGGGATCAAAACAGAGCCTCCTCGATCGAAAGTAGCTTCAATACTTTCAACAAGTCTTTGAATTTCTGTCTCTCTAGTTTTCCCTTCAACCATTTCTTGAGCCCCTCTTGTGGATTCGATAATAAGGACATCGATACCGTTTTGAGGAAAGTCCGCTGGGAGCATGAGGGTTTGTTCTTTGAAACTCACATCTCCCGTATAAAAAATTCTACGGCCTCGGTGAAATATTCGAATTCCTACGGCTCCAAGAATATGGCCACTAGGATAGAATTGAAAGGTAAGAGGCTCATGCTTGGGATTGGGATAGCCGTTAAAGGACCATTCCTTGTTAATATGACAAGCCTGCCACCGTTCCGTGCAACGATCTATTTCCTTATGGGTATACAAGGGATATTCGGGAATTTGTAACTCAGCTCTTTGTTTAAGCATCACTTCCACAGAGTTGTGAAGCAGTGGAGGAGTTAAGTAATAGGTAGGTTCGCTTAAGAAAACTTTAAGCTTTGGATATTTTCTAAGAAAAAGAGGTAAAGAGCCTGTATGGTCGTGATGTGCATGACTAATAAGAAGACAATCCACTGGATAGTCTTCAAGAGATTGAAAATTTGGAGTAGCCAACTCTCCTTCTATTTTGGGATGAAGACCAGCATCCAGAATTATCCGCCCATCCTGGCCAAAATCTAAAAAATAGGAATTTGCTCCTATTTCATTAGAACGTGTTAAATTTATAAATTTCACTAAACCAATGCTAAAATCAAAAGAACTTATCTATTTTGTAAGTTAACTTAATTAACTTATTTTCTATTATAAATCAATAGCAAATCATTTTCTCTCTCTCAATGAAAACCGAAGAAAAGGTTTCAGAATTGTTTCTATTGATTATAAACGGCGCGGGAATACCCATCCCCTTTAGGGGATTGGGATGAGAGCGCCGCAATCCATGCTATTTCCCTTGGCAATCCGCGATGTATCGACGGATGACTTCCGCAGATACTGTACCAGCCGTTCCCACATAGTAAGCTTGCGTCCATAGGTGTTCCCGGCGATGCCCAATGTTCTTGAGCTTCGGGAACCGTTCCCGAGAGCCCCGCGGGACGTGTAACCCTTGAGGAGTCCCACGATCGTTGACGGAGACCAGCGAGGAGATGCCGATACGAAGCAATGCACATGGTCGATGTCTGTTTCCAAAGCTGGCAGCCGAAAACCGTGTTGCCGGCAGCATTCGGCGAGCAGAGCCTTGCAGGCCGCGTCCACCTCGCCGGATAGGATTCTGCGACGGTATTTTGGTATCCATACAAAGTGGTAGGCGATCTGATAATGCGCCCATCGCGTTTTTCCGGTTTGCAATGTATCAGCCATAATGCTAGGATAGCATCTATGGAACGGGTCCGCATCCTATCCTTGAAGCGTATCTCCAAAAGGCAGGCTGCCATCATCCGGCAAGGCCAGATGGAGGCGGCCAAGGTCTGGATGGCGTGCCGCGATATGCATCTCAAGGCTCGCGAGACGAATGCCTCTTGGCCTGGGCGTAAAGAATATCACGAAGCCACCGCCGGAGGACGCTATGCCTTGCATTCCCAAAGCGTCCAACAGGTCTTTTGCGCATTCGACGCAGCCGTGGAAGCAACTGGCAGGAACCGCCGCGCAGGACGCAAGGAGATCCGCTATCCATACAAGGACAAACGCTTTTTCCCTCTGATGTGGCCGGCCCAGGCAATGGGATTGGAGGAAAAGCGGATCATCCTCCCCATGGGACGAGACCGATCATCCCTGGTGTTGCCACGTCCCGCTTGGCTCTCGCGAAAATCCGCTTGCAAGGTCGTCTGGAATGGTCTGCACAACGAATTGCACGTAACCCTGGACGAATCCACAACCGATCCGAACTCGCAAGGAATCACGGAGCGGTGTGCCACGGTGGATTTCGGCCAAATTCACCACGCCGCCGTAGTCACCAACAACGGGAACGCCCTAGTCGTTTCTGGGCGGGGAATGCGAACCATCAAGCGGCTGCACAGCAAGCATCTCGGCGAAATCCAGAAAAAGCGCTCCCGATGCAAGAAGGGCTCCCGCCGTTGGCGCAAGCTCGGACGAGCCAGAGCGGAGCGTACGCTGCGTCATAAACGCAGGATTTGCGACCTGCGTCACAAAGGCATCCGGAAGGTCGTAGACTTCTGCCTGTATCATGGAATTCAATCCATCTTCGCCGGCAACCCGGATGGGGCGCGCCGAGGCGCTTGCGGACGCCGTCACAACCAGCGGATGAGCCAGTGGGAATACGGCAAGGATTTGGACTATTTGATGCAGAAGTCGGAGCAAGCCCGCATCGCGTGCTTCACCGGGGACGAGCGCGGCACGTCCAGCCGGTGTCCGGAATGCGGCCATCGCCACAAGCCCAATGGACGGAACTGGCGATGCCCGAAATGTGGCTTTCAGGGTCACCGGGATGTGGTCGGCGGCGTCAACAGGCATCCGCTGGCCTTCGGTCAGGTGGTGCCGTTTCCAACGCGCATCACGTATCTGCGACCCGGCCTCTGCGAGGGCGGGCCGCCGGGATGAACAACCGGCGGCTGGGAAGCAGTAGTAGCCCGGACACGGGCCAACGTTGTCTAGCTGAAGCACGGCCTCAAGCGCCGCCGGTTCGCCGGCGGGTTCCCCACGGGAACCGCCCACAAGCCGTGCGTACTAGCTAGAAGCTCACCCGCTTCAGCGGGTTGAGAGTGTCACAAAATATGCTCATTCTTTATCAAATGCTGATTGGAAAGATTGAAAAATGAAAGCCATTTTGTTGACCAAACTTTCTCCTTTAGAAGAAAAACCGTTGATACTCCAACAAATGGATCTGCCTCGGCTTAAAGAGGATGAAGTATTAATTCGAACCGAAGCCTGTGGGGTGTGTCGATCCAACTTGCATATGATTGAAGGGGATTGGATAAAAAGGGGGGTGCCATCAAAACTTCCTATTATCCCTGGGCATGAAATTGTTGGAAAGATCGAGGAGGTGGGGAGCCGTGTCTCTCATTTTAAAAATGGTGATCGAGTGGGACTACAGCCTCTGTGGTCTTCGTGTGGAAGATGTCCTTACTGTCGGACTGGGAGAGAACAGCTTTGTCCTTGTAAAGAAATTACCGGAGAGACAGTGGATGGTGGTTATGCCGAATTTGTTGTTGGAAAAGAGGATTTTCTCTATCCTATCCCTGATTCTCTATCAGCGGTGGAGGCAGCTCCTTTATTTTGTCCAGGAATTACGGCTTTCCATGCGATACAAAAAGCTGGACCATTGCTTGGCAAACGCGTGGCGATCTTTGGTATTGGTGGAGTAGGGCACATGGCTGTACAATTTGCTCGTCTCGCGGGTGCCACCGTTATAGCACTGTCTAGAAACCCTAGACATTTGCAAATAGCAAAAGAGCTTGGAGCTCATGATTGTATTGATGCCAATGACTCACAACATTTAGAAAAGTTGAACAAGGAAGGAGATATTGATTGTGCGGTTGTTTTTGCGCCTTCCAATGCGATTGCCCAACAGGCGATCTCGTTGGTTAAACCTGGTGGTAAGATCGTTTTGGGTGTTAATGCTGAGCTAGGAGCATTTTCTTTTGTGGAAGAAAAAGTCATTTTAGGAACTGTTATTGGCCCCAGAGAGGAAATGAAAGAAGTCTTGCGGCTTGCAGCGGAAGGGAAAATCAAAGCAATCAGTCAAACATTTACTTTAGAACAGGCATCGGAAGCTTTGTTAAAACTAAAAAGAGGAGAAATATTATCCCGGGCAGTCCTTATCATGTAAAAAGAATTCCAATGCCATGTTTCGGATTTTGAATTCATTGGTTTAATTGGCAGAATCAAGACTAGCGCTAAGAAAGCCTTAGGGAATTGATGACAAGTCAGTTATCTTTTAGGGATTCAATTCGTCGGTTTCTAGGGGAGCTAGATAGCCAATGGTATAGGGGTTTATGAGATTTCAAAAAATCGTGGATTATGAATTTTCTGAAAACCTTTCGTTAGTTTTAAAAACTGTTCGAGATCATCAGAAAGAGGCAAAAAGACAGTCTGTTTATTCCCTTTCCAGAAAAAAGAAAGAAAAGCTGCATGCAAAGCATGTCTTGGCAAAAGTAGACTTTTTTCCATTTCTTTTGTCCATCCCTGTTTTGAAAAATCCAAAAAGTAGGATGGATTAGGGCCATAAAGTTTATCTCCAACAATAGGATGTTTGATAAGGGATAGATGGACTCTGATTTGATGTAGTTTTCCAGTTTGAGGTTTTACCCATAGTAAGCTGTGTCCTCCGCCATAGCCTAGAGGATAAATTTCTGTGATGGCTTGACTTCCATTTGATTGGATACCTTGACGGATCACGATTTCATTCTCACTCGAAACTCCTAGATAGCCGAGCGGAGCTTCAATTTTTAGATAATCGGCTTTCAGTTCACCCCAAGTAATAGCAAAATAGCCTTTGCGGATTAACCTTTTTTCCATTTGACGACCAAAATACGCTGCTGAAGCATTATTTTTAGCTACCAATAATAGGCCGCTAGTTTCACGATCTAGCCTGTGAATAAGCTTCCATGGAATTTGATTGTTCTGATTATAAAGCCATTCCAGAAGACTGAATCCTCTTTTTTTCTTTGTTGGATGAGAAAGAAAAAAGGGGGGTTTATCGACAACAGCAAAATCTTCGTTTTCTATAATAATCCTTGGCTGATAAGGAGGATCCAAAAAGAGCATAGAAACAAAAAAGAGCTAGCTGACCTATTCCACTTTTTATCATAGGATAGCTAAAATAGCTAAAATTTACTACTTGCTTTTAAATGCCATTGGCAAGCATATCCTATCGAGTCGCTAAAGAGTAGCTAGTTGTAAAAGAAATAACCGAGAATGGAAAGACAATATCCGTTGTATTATCTTTAGAAAAAAATCCAAAGAGAGGGTAAAGAATGGTTATTGCTATTGCCATGCCAATCTAGTTATAAACAGGCATGGCGAACATCTATTCGCCGGAGAAGTTTGGCGTGCTGATTGATCGGAGCGCAAATAGGCAGTAGCGAAAGGCGGAGGGAAGGGGAGGTGCCAGCCAAACGGACTCCGACGAACCGGCGCTATTTCTCATACGAGGATAACCTGTGGGGAGGCTGCCAAAAGGCGATGAGAGCGTCGCTCAAGTGTGTACATAAAAGTATCCAGCGCTGGGCAAGAGGAGGATCTCGAGAATCAGCGGGAAGCGCTGGCAAGGTTTTGCCTGGCTCAAGGCAAAACGGTGGTCGAACGCCTCGAGGATTGCAAGCAGAGGGCTAAACTATAAGAAAAAGAATTTCCTCACGTCAGATGGAGATGAGGGAACGGGGGAGAGATCTCCTGGATCGTGGCGACTCACAAGGACTAACTGGTTCGGTTCGGTTTCGAATGGCCCCTAGAAGTTATGCTCCTCTCTTAGGACCAAATCCCAGTCATAAGTGGGCGAATCCCTCTCTCTGCAGGAAGAGATGCTAGACTTTCTGGAGTTTTCACAGATACCCAAAAAAAGAAATATGGAAGGGTTTGGGGAGTAAAGCAAGCCGCATCCGCCAGCACAACCTGGGGGAAGAAAAAGCGGGCGGCCTTCTGTGCGCTTGGGGCAGGCGGAAATAGAGAGGCAGATAAATACAAGCCTAAGCCCTCTTCTTACCTTACGAAGAGCTTCAGTACTTGTTTCTGAGAATTTACATATAGATGGGGAACGCTCCAAGTAAAGAGCATACCAGGCGCATTCTACTAATGAGTAGCAGTGTGCTTCAAGAGCCAATCGAATTTCTGGCGCCTTCGGGAGGTTACCGTTGAGAGAAGGTAAATCTAGCCTATAGCTCTCTGGCTTTGTCCGTGGTGTGGGTAGGTTCAATAGAAGAATCGCACTGGGGACAAGTTTGTATGCCTGCATGGCGGGTGTGCGAGCTATACGGAGGGGTTAGCGCATACCACCTTAAAAAAAGGATCGGAGGTCGAAAGATTTTTTTCGTGGACGCCGCAGAACTGGCAGCATGCGATGCTATTGGAGGGTTTATCTGTAATAGCGGACTGCCACCTGATGAGAATCCCGATGAGGGGTACGGTTCCGAAGAGGACGGCTCCAGGCACCGGAAGCATGTCTGTTGTAATGGACATGACGAAGTGCTGGATACAGCCTGCTTCCCCCGGAGAACGAAACAGTCTTGGTAGTCTCGGGGCATCCCGACACAAGACTAAGGTGGAATGAACAAACTTGGATCAAGCGTAAGCAAGTCCAAAGTAGGTTTTAGGAACAGAAAAGGCTATATTATTGAACTATTTCAGCATTTTCTATCAAATTAAATCCATCTTTACTAACGACTTTGCCTTTTACAGTAATGATTTGCTGGGCTTTAGAAACAAGTTCTGAGTTTATCGGCTTATGTTCTCCGACTATGAGATAAAGCTTCCCATCTTCGCCTTTCAACCCCACAGGCAATCCTGATCCGATACAAGTTTTGGCACACTTCAAATGTTTTTCGCCTTCAGCTCCATGATCAAGGTAGCAAACCAAATCAATGACTTTGCCTTTGATGACAGTTTTCTCATCCTGGGCATGGAGGGATAAGATGGGTAAAAGAAAACTAAGGGATAACAAAACGAGCAGGTGGATTGTTGTTTTCATAATTTTTATCAGGATGTTTTTATCGTAAAGAATACTCCCTTAATAAGGAAATAGCAATATTTATTGATCAGTGATAAGCTAAACATGTTTTTAGGGGAAAGGATTAGAAGGAAAAGGTGCAGAAGTATTCTCCTCTGGAACAGGCAAAGGTTAGAGAAAAGCTTTTACGTATTTCCTAAATGCAAAGAGCCATTTTGTGGTTATTCGATAATTTCAATAGGGGTATTGGGAATCGAATTAAGAAAAATTTTTCCATATGATTTAGAAAGGATTCTTGAATCAAGAACGGCTACAATGCCTTTATCTTCTTTACTTCTTATTAACCTACCAATCCCTTGGCGGAACTTTAAAACAGCCTCTGGTAGGCTATAATGAACAAAAGCATTCAGTCCTTGCTTTTCTAATTTTTCGCATTTTGCTTGCACTTGTGGATGGTCAGGGGATGAGAAGGGCAGTTTGGTGATGATTACATTTTTTAAGGAATCCCCAGGGACATCTATTCCCTGCCAGAAACTATCCATCCCAAAGAGGATCGAATGTTTGGCTTCCTTGAAAAGTTTCAAAAGCTTGTGTCGAGAGGTCTTTCCATCCTGTACATAGAGAGGGAAGCCAAGTTCGGCAAATTTGGAACTAAGGGCTTCTACCATATTTGCTAATGTCTTACGGTTTGTAAAAAGTACCAAAGCTGATCCTGCTGTCTGTTTGACTAATCTTTCTATCCAGAATGCCAGGGCTGCTTCATAAAAGCTACTGGAGGGATCAGGCATATCTTTAGGAATAAGGATTTTCATCTGCCTTCCGTAATCAAAAGGCGATTCCAAGGAAAGGGTTTGAGAAAAAAGACCAACACGATTTTGGAAAAAAGAAAAACTATTGGCGACTTTTAGTGTGGCACTGGTCATAATTACTGAAACTTCTTTTTCATAGAGGAAAGATTGCAATAATGGGCCGACATCCAATGGGGTAGCCAGAAGTTGCACATTTGATTCGGGATTAGGTTCTTCCAGTTCTATCCAGTAAACATGATCTGGAATACGCATTTCAAAAAAATTGATAATGGCATTACTTTCCAGGGTGATTTTTTCAATACAATTTGTTATTTCTTCTTTGATTTCTTTATCTGGCAAATTTGCTACAGCATGAGAGAGCTTTTCAACAATAGTGTTTAAAGTCTCTGGCAAAGCGTTGGGTAAAGGTATTGGTTCAAGAATTCTGTGTTCTTGAATAGACAGTTTTACAAGATTTTCAGCAATGGATTTAAACAAAGAACCCACTTCTTGGTAAGCTTTGTGCACCATTGGAACGAAATTGCTATCCTTTAGAAAAAGGAGCAACCCCTTGTGAGTGATAGGATTAAAAAGCCGAAAAAGCAAGTTCTGAAGCCGAAATTTAGAAGTTGAAAATCCTAACTGATTGGAAGCGATTTTTTCAATGGTATGCGCCTCATCAAAAATGACGAAATTTTCTCCAAAAGGCAGGCCTTCTTCTTTTTGAAGTTGGGAATCAGTAGTCCTTCCAAGCAGGGAAAAATAAAGGGCGTGGTTAACGATTGTTAAATCTGAGTGAGCACTTTGTTCTCGAAAGAGGTGATAAAAGCAGCGTGGATTGTTGGCGCAATTCCTCGGATGGCATATGCCGGGCTCGGAGCATATTTGGCTCCATAAGTTAAAAGAAGGCAGAGGATGAAGCTCTTCGATATCGCCAGTTTGTGTTCTTACAGACCAATCGTAAATACGCATGATCTCAGTCATCTCAAAAGAAGGAAAGAGGTCTGTCGCATGCTTGAGTACCTTTTCTAATCTTTTGGGACAGATATAATTTTGACGTCCTTTAAGGAGGACCACAGAAAATTCTTTTGGGAAAATCTTTTTCAACAGCGGAATATCCTTGTGAAGAAGTTGATCCTGGAGGTTGAGGGTATGAGTAGAAATTACCCCTCTTTGAGCATTCTTCTGACAATAACAAAGTGCGGCAAGTAGGTATGCCAAACTTTTACCTGTCCCCGTGGGAGCTTCAACAATCAGATGTTTTCTCTTTTGAAGGCTTTTATAGATGGCTTCTGCCATCTGCTTTTGTTGAGGGCGGTACTCGAAATGAGCGGCTTGAGCTAGAGGACCAGAAGGAGAAAAATAAAAGGAAGGGTCTAAAGAGGTCTCTTTTGCCTCTGGATTTTCGAGTCGACCATTTAAAAAACCATTTCTTGATTCGATCGACACAATTCTATTTTCCTCGTTCTTTTTTCCTCGAAAAAAAGTTTGTGTTATCCTATAGAGACCTACGACCATTCCCAGGAACAGTCAGAAAGTCTATCCTTTAACTTTGCCATTATTTCTTTTTCTACTTCTGGGCTTTGAGCTGGATAGGTAACGCTCCATCTTAAGAATGGACCTGCATCATCCCAAGGAACGGTGGAAATAAGTTTTTCCTGAATAAGCCATTCTGTGAGATCCTCAGCGGTCTGAAACCAGATTTCTTTGGAATGGTATCTAACTCCTTTGGGAGCTTCTGTATAAAGAAAGAAGGAGGCCTTTGGCTTTTCAGCTTTAAAACCTAGGCTGCCAAGAGTTTCTACCATAAGATCCATTCTACGCGAATATTTCTGTGCTATCCTTTCGGTGATTTCACTATGATCCAGACAGTAAGCATAAGCATTTTGGATAGCTAGAAATTGACCTGAATCGGTATGATCCTTGACATATCCATACGCCTTAACGAGTTTTGGATTGCCTACAACAAACCCGCAACGCCAACCAGTCATATTGAAATTTTTACTTGCGGAATGAAGTTCAATGCCCACCTCTTTAGCTCCCGGTACAGAGAGAAAGCTTAGCGGTTTGCCTTCAAAAACCAAACCAGCGTAGGCAAAATCATGAATCACAACCAGCCTGTTTTTTATTGCAAATCTCACCACATCTTCAAAGAATTCCCTTGTCGCAACAGCTCCAGTAGGATTGTTAGGATAGTTTAGGACTAAGACCTTGGCCTTAGAAAGGATTTCTTTAGGCACAGTCTCTAGATCTGGTAAGAAATGATTTTCTTTGCGTAATGCTAGATTAAAGACTTGGCCCCCGTAATATTGGGCATGTGTGCCAAATACAGGATATCCCGGAACCGTCATCAGCACATAATCTCCTGGATTGATAAGGGCAGCAGGAAGAATGGATAATGCTGCTTTTATGCCTATGGAGTGGATGATCTCAGTTTGAGGATCAACGGTTACCCCACATACTCTTTGCATGTATCGAGCCGCTGCTTCTTTCAGCCGTTGGCCTCCATTGTCCGCATAAAAGCGATTTTCGGCTTTTGCTGCCTCTTCGGCTAGGATCTTTACAGTTTCCTTGGTGGCAGGCTCATCAGGTTCACCTACGCCAAAATCGAGTAATTCGATGGTAGGGTTATTTGCTTGAGCCAATCGTTTGGCTCTTTTGATTTTTTCAAATTTATATATCTGAGTGCTTTCACCAAAGGAAGCTCCTCCAATTCTTTGGGCAAAAATAGACTGAATATAATCGATATGCATAGCTTTAATTTCTCTTAAAAAAGAATACGCATTTTCCTAAGTAATCGACAAAAAGAAAAATATTGCCAGTTGAATTTTCTTCTTGGAGTTAGCTTGTGCCCTCCTACTCATCCTATTAACTCTTTATGGGAGATCCGATCCAAAGACGATAGGCAGAGTAAAGAAGAAAAAAAGAAAATATTTTTTTAGCTATATTAGCTGGTATTTTCTGAATAGACCATACTCCTATAAGGGCTCCTATGACTCCGAAAATGAGAATAACCCAAACAATAGACCAGTCAATTTTCTGCAGCCAACCGTTAAAAATACTTCCCGCTAGCGCAATAGGAATGATGACTGCTAGGGAGGTGCCAACAGCTACATGGTAGGGGATACCAAAGAAGAGAATGAGTGCAGGAACGATAACGATTCCTCCTCCAACTCCAAAACAACCGCTTGCAAAGCCAGCGGTCAAGCCAAGCAGAATTAATCCTGTAATGTTCATAATCCGTCCTTTTTTACTGTTTCAATATTAGGTTTTGCTGTAATCTCAGAATGAGCAAAATGATATTCTGAGATGCGAATCATTTCATGTTCTTTAATACTTTTTAGAGGTAAAGCCAGGTGATAAATAAAATCGATTGTTTCAGGAAAACTTCCTTCTGGAAGATTTTTTGAAGCATAATAAAACGATAGTTTTTCAAGCCGTGCCAAAAACCAGAAAAGATCTACAGGCTCTGTTAGAGTGACTTTTGCTTCGCTAACGGAAAAATCTTTTTTACGGATTTTAAGTCTTCCTGAAAGGAAATTACATACTTTTTCCATGCGAGTTCTATAGGGAAGATTCTTTTTGGGAGAAAAATCAATAATGTAAAATGGCTCTCCCATACTGGGTGTTTCTTCTCGGACAAACTTTAAATCAAATCGGTGGATAGCCTCATGCAAAGAAAAAAGGGTGTCAAGAGCTTCCCGTGTTATCCTTGCTTCAGAATGAACAAATTTTCTTTCTTTTTCAGAAAATTTATCCAAATTTAGAGGATCTCCTCCGGGACCAACGAAAAAATGGATATCCTTTGTTGTCTCAGGATACCATTGACTATTGAGTTTTTCTAGATGCACTTCTTCTTTAAACGAACTAAGTTTAATGACTTTGGCCATTTTTTCCGATTCTGTGATGATATTTTTTACTAAGAGGTCGACATCGGGATGAGAAAAGGCTTGATAGGGGAAGAAAAGAAACAAAAGCGAACAAATAAACTGTAAAATTAACCTAAGAGCCATAGGAAAAGTGGGAATGCGAATGCCCTGGTTTGGACAGATCCCAAGCATACCTATATCATGTTTGAATGAAACTATAGAAAGTCTCTTCCATGCGACCATACAATAAAAAGGATACGATAGGTTCTTCTCTACAAATCATGATTTAAAAACAACGTTATGAGAAAATTGGGGATGGGAAGGGATAGAACAATGCGTGTCCACACACACCTTAAGTATTAAGATAGATTAAAAGAAAGTTGAATTCTTTCTATTTTTAGGGCCTTACCACTCTGCTCTTCGATTTCAACAAATATCCCATTAGCCTTCGGGTTATTCGTTGCTAACACAAATTTTGTTGGTAACAGGGTTGTATACCTATAAATGATTGGACCAATTTCTCTACCAATCACCGAATCATGCGCTCCACAAAATCCCACATCGGTAATATAGGCAGTACCTCCAGGAAAAATGGTTTCATCGGCTGTTTGCACATGGGTATGGGTACCAACTACGGCAGAAACAGACCCATCCAGAAATCTGCCAAAAGCGATCTTTTCAGAAGTAGCTTCAGCATGGAAATCGACAAAAATACAGGGAGTTTCTTTATGTAATTCAGTAATGATTTTTTTACTAATGAGAAAGGGATTGTCTGTCTGGGGGATCATAAACGTTCTGCCAATGGCACAAAGAACAGCCAATTTTTTCCCATTTCCTTTAACAATAATGTAACCCTCTCCTGGGGTTTCAGGAGGATAGTTAATAGGCCTTAACAATCTAGGTTCATCTTGAATAAAAGAAACTATCTCTTTTTGATCCCATGCATGATCCCCAAGAGTAATGACGTCGATGCCAAGCCTTAAAAATTCATAGGTGATTTTAGGTGTTATCCCGTTACCTCCAGCTGCATTCTCTCCATTGGCTATAATAAAATCGGGTTGATACAAAGATTTAATTTTTGGGATAGCCTCCCTTAACACTTCCCTTCCTGTTTCACCAACAACATCTCCAAAAAAAACGACTTTCAACTTTTTTTTTGTGATAAAATAAATTTTTTTCTTAGACTCGACAAGTCACCAATTAATGCAAAAAACAAAAGAATATAATATGGGCAAACCTAATATTGCAGTTTGCCCATATTGATAAAGATTTAGAATGATTTAATAATACTCAGAATTGCTGGAATAGATCTTAAAAGAAGCTATTGCTATCATCTTCTTGATCTTCCAGAATTTTCTCTATGTCTATGAGGTCTTTCTTCCCTAGGTTTGGCTTCGTTGACAACGATCTGTCGGCCGCTGATACTCGTTCCATTAAGACTATCAATAGCAGATTGAGCTGCTTGAGATGTCTCCATTGTTACGAAAGCGAATCCTCTGGATTGCCCAGTCATTTTATCAACTATAAGATTGATTTCGTTGACTTGACCATATTGTTCAAAAAGTTCTCGAAGATCGTTTTCCGAAATTCGAAAAGGGAGATTACCTACATAGAGTCTTGTTCTATTCATAAAACTAACATTTCTTTAAGGATTAATTCAAAATGGAGATCGGCATCTAGCAACAATGCTAGCACACTTACCCACCACCTTGTTTTTCACTTTGAAACCAAAAATTGGAAACAGAAGTAAAAAACAACAAATAAAGATTCCCTTAGTTGTAGAGAAAAGTCAAAAATTCTTTTTTTAAAAAAGTTTTAGCAAAACAACTCTTTTGATTTATTAAGCTGCTTTATTTTTTCTGAGCTCTAGGATCGAATTTCTGACTTCAGAAAGTGTATTGGCAGAGCCCAATTTTTCACTTCGACTAGCAATGAAATTGGCATACTCCGTCATAAATACTCTCCCTGGGCCTCGGAAATCGAATTCTTCAGGATGATCTCGTAAATACTCCCTATGCACTCTTGTCCACACAAGCCTGCCATCGGTGTCGATGTTGATTTTGGTGACTCCAAGTTTAGCCGCTGGTAAATATTCATTATCATCCACACCGCAAGCGCTTGGATCTAATTTACCTCCAGCCGCGTTGATCCTCATGATTTCTGATTTCGGAACACTCGAGCTGCCATGCATAACGAGTGGAAATCCGGGAAGGTTTTTTTGAATTTTTTCTAAAACATCAAAGCGGATGGATTGTTTGCCTTTAAACTTATAGGCTCCATGACTTGTGCCGATAGCACAAGCCAAAGAATCGCATCCAGTCAATCGAACAAATTCTTTTGCTTGCTCTGGATCAGTCAGACAGGCATGCCCTTCTTCTACCTTAACATCTTCTTCTACCCCGCCTAGCATTCCTAATTCAGCTTCTACACTTACTCCTTTGGCATGGGCCCTTTCCACAACCCGACGCGTAATTTCTACATTCTTCTCAAATGGTTCATGAGAAGCATCAATCATTACTGAGCTATAAAAACCTGAATCGATACAATCATAACAGGTCTCTTCGTCTCCATGATCTAAGTGTACGACAAATACGGCTTCAGGATAAATAGCTTCAGCAGCCCTAATCATCGCTTCGAGCATTCTTTTGTCTGCATATTTTCTAGCGCCTTTGGAGATCTGTATAATAAAAGGGGACTGAGACTGAATCCCTCCACGAAAGAGGCCATGGGTTTGTTCCATATTGTTAATGTTATAAGCGCCCACTGCAAATTTACCATACGCAACTTTAAATAACTCCGCTGCCGTAACGATCATTTTGAAACTCCTTTTGTCTATTTTTTTCTTTTTCTTCTTAATAGTAAAAAGATTTTCTTAAAGAAAAAAATATCTTTTTTGTCAACGATAGAAAAAAAATCAATTAGAGTTATTCTATGAGCTCTTTTCCCCATGCCATCCACTGGTCAAAAGCATCCCTTGTTCTGGCTGGACATGGATCTTTATATAATTCTGAAGCAGCCCTGCCGGTATATATTAATGCAGAGAAGATTCGCAATAAAAAATTATTTGAAAATGTCTATGAAACATTTTGGAAAGAAGAACCTTCTTTTCATCAGACTCTTTTATCTATTCCATCCTCTTTGATTTATGTGGTCCCTTTTTTTTTAAGTCACGGCTTTTTTACAACCAAAGTCATCCCCTCTGAGATGGGAATCGAAGGACCAGTGACTAGAATGGGGAAAAAGATGGTGAGTTATTGTAGAGCTGTTGGTGAAAATCCTAGAGTCTCAGAGTTAATCATCGAGGCGATTGGTCGGGCAATCGATTTTAAGATGGCTAGTTCTATACTTTCTGAAAGTGCTCTTTTATTGGTCAGTCATGGAACCAAAAAAAATGTCCATTCCAAAGAAACAACCTATCTGCATTGGAAGATATTGCAGCAAAAAGGGATCTTTAAAGAATGTCATGTTTTTTTTCTTGAAGAGGAGCCTCGAATTTCCAGCTGGAAAGAGTATGTTAGATCAAAATATATCTTTACTGTTCCTTTTTTTATTTCTGAAGGAGACCATTCCTATGTGGATGTTCCAAAGCTGATGGGGATAAAAAAAAGTTTAAGAACTTCTGCTATCAGCTATCCTCAGGATGTGGAGGGCCGCTATGTATGGTATACCAAAGCGGTAGGGACTATGGAGGGAATGGAGCAAGTAATTCTTGAGCAGGTTGTAGCATTCGATGAATCTTTTGGAGAAGTGGCAAAAGTGGCTTTCTGAAAATCCTCCTCCATTGTATATTGGAGAGCTTCAGATTGCTGAAGGGTACTGGATATACAACCGAAAGGATCAGTGGAATGATTCCCTGGTCTGCCTACCCTCCCTTTTAGATTTGAAGTTATATTTACGCCAAGATGAGCAAGGGTACTACAGACCATTAAAAGCGGAGATGGGCATCCTTCGTGGGTGGAAATATGGGCCAGTTGATTGTCAAGGGCTTTTTTATGCCATTGAGGCAATCTATCCCTTTGCACTGACACATTGGTTTGGTCTAAAAGCAAGGATATTCGGTCCAGTTTCTTTTCAAGAGACCATTGGCAGACAAATTGGTATGTATAAAGTGATAGAAAAAGAAGCAGATTCCATAGCTGATGAGACTGTGGAAGCATTATGTCGGGTAAAATGCCTTAGAAAAAATCTCTGGCATGGAATGTATTCAGAACTCAAAGAAGACGCTTCGATTCCTTTGGTTTGTTTGGAAGCCTGCCCTCTCTTTTTGGAGCATTCAAGAAAACTTTTTTTAAAAAAAAGAAACCACAATCTCTAAGTCGATCTACTCATAGTTGTTGAGGGAGAGCATTTATTGAAGAGACTTATAAAGCACTTTTGAATTTCTACCGTTTTTTTCGTATTTTATTTTTCTTTCCAAAGGGAGAATCGAGGGATCGGCTTCTTTAAATCCCCCTTTTTGCATAAAATAAACATAAGCCCTAGTCGACAGGAGAAAAAGCTGCTTGAATCCCTGTTGCGAGGCAAGTTTTTCAGCATAATGAATCATTTTTCTGCCAATGCCTTGATTTTCATGGCTCTTAGCTACAGAAAGGCAGGCAAGTTCGGCTTGAGACGTTTTGGGATAGGGATAGACAGCCATGCATCCTACAATCTGTTTGTCTAGTTCAAAAACATAATACGATTGGAGATCTCTGGCTATATCCCCAGCTTTTCTAGGCAAAATTTCATCCGATTCGATCGGTTCTTGGATAAGTTTTAAAATCGCACCGATATCTTTTTTACGAGCTGGGCGGATCGATTCATACTGATTGGCATAGATCATCGTCCCTATGCCAGTGTTAGAAAATATCTCTGAAAGCAAAGCTTCATCCATTCTTCCATCAATAATATGCACACGGTTGACTCCGTTTTTGCATGCGTGAATAGCGTGTTCTAATTTGGATCTGAGTTGCTCGGGCTGTGATTTAGAAAAGTTTTTATGAAATTCTTGGGCCGCTTGGACATCTAATTCTCTTATAAGATTGCCCTCATTATCAAGGATGCCAGGGTAGGTAGTAAGATAGATAAGCTTTTCTGCATGAAGGGATTCGGCCATACACTGAGCGACGGCATCGGAATTAATCCGATAACTTTTCCCTTCCCCATCGAAACCGATGGGTCCTATGACTGGAATGATATTTTTTTGTAATAAATACTCGATGAATGGTACGTCAATTTTGTTAATACGGCCTGTAAGTTGATAATCTATGCCGCTGACAATTCCAAAAGGATGGGCGATGATGGCATTTGTGGCACAGGCCCTGAGATCAGATGCTGAAAGAGCTTCTAGTATTTGAAAAGTTACTTTGGAAGAAGCTATAAGGCTTAATTCATGAGTCTTTTGATCGGTAATACCAATTCCTGTGGTATCAGATAAGTCGGTATGTAAAAGCAGAGAAAGCTGCTTTAACTGATGAGCGATCCCATGGACTAACACGACTTTTATGGCAACACTTCTTAATACGGCTAGATCGAGCACTAAATTAGGAAAATTTTCGCTGGCCGCAATGGCTCCATCAATGGCTATGACAAAAACCTTTTCTCTAAATTGAGGGATGTAAGCGAGTATGCCTCTTAAATCGGAAACATTCATTGTAATAATACTTAATCAACAGAAAATATATTATGAAATGTAGAGTGATTCACCGATAACTTATCGGTTGCCTCATAAATAAATAAATAAAAAGTCCTTTACTTTCTGTTTTCTTTAGAAACGAGTTTGCATGCTAGTTTAATAGCTGCAATCAGGCTTCTTGGATCAGCTTTGTTTTTTCCTGCAATATCGATGGCAACACCATGATCAGGGGAAGTGCGAATTAATGGCAATCCCAGTGTGACATTAACTCCAGAATAAAAGGATACAATTTTGAATGGAATCAATCCTTGATCATGGTAAGAGGCCACAACACCGTCGTATTTTCCTTGTAAAGCTTCTTTAAAGACAGAATCAGGAGAAAGGGGACCTTCTACAAGCAAACCACTTCTTTTGAGTTCCTCGATGGCTGGTTCATAGGATTCGTGTTCTTCTTTTCCAAAATGTCCCATTTCTCCCGAATGAGGATTTAGTCCTGCGATAGCAATTTTCAGGGATGATTTTGACTTTAATTTTTTTAAGAATTCAAGCAAAAGGACTGCTGCAAGCTTAATTTTATCCTTCGTTATGGCTTGGATGGCTTCTTGGAGACTTAGATGCGTGGAGAGCAGAGAAAGATGGAGCTTTGGACTGGACATAGCCATGATCACCTTCTCTTTGGGAACACCTAACTTGGAAGCAAAAAATTCAGTTTGTCCTGGATAAGGAAAGCCAATTTGGAAAAGGTTCCCTTTATGAACAGGGGAGGTGACAATGGCTTGGATTTCTTTTTTTTCCCAAAGTTTGAAAGCTTCCTCCAAAGCTTGCCATGCGGCTTCAGCAGAGGAAGGGGATAACTTCCCAGGCTCAAATTTTGTTTTTGGACCGATAATTCTATAGTCAAAACGTTTGGAGATTTTATTACACTGAAGAGCCTTTGAAACGATTTCAGGACCAATTCCGGCTGGTTCTCCTAGAGTGATGCCAATAGTTGGTACATGCATTGGAATGAGTAGAATGAGTTTTAGAACATTTTTATAAAGGCTTTTGCCTTTAAATTATTTAACCATTGTTGTTGCAGTTTTTGTCTTTGTTCTTGAATCAATAGGCCTTCAATCTGACTCCTCAACTCTGATAGGGGCTTAAGCTTTCCTTTCCGCTTATCCTCAAGCCTTATAATATAATAGCCGTCAACGGTTTCTATCACACCACTTGTTTGTCCTGGATACATGGAGAAGGCTGCTTCCGCTATTTCGGGTCGAAGGCTATCTTTGGTTACCCATCCCAGATCCCCACCATCCATTCTTTTAGGTCCTTCGGAATAAGTTCTAGCTAATTCAGCAAAATCAGCACCCAATTGCAGTTTGCTTAACAGTTCTGTGGCTGTCTCTTTGGCAGGATCATATTCTTCTATCTGACCGTCAACGGTAGCACGTTTCTCTTTAAAAGAAGTTTTCTGCAGAAAAATGATTCGTAATTTTACTTGGGGAGGATCGAAAAATTGGCTTATGTGATCATGATAATACTTTTCAATTTGATAAGGAGAAATAATCACCGGTTCAGATACATTTTTCATTCTCATGGCCTGGACAATGATCTGTTCGAGGATCTGTTGCTTATACTGTTCTTCGCTTACCCCATTGGCTTGGAGCGTCCGAATAAAAGCAATTCTATCTCCATCAAATTGAGTTCGGATAATGTCTCTGATCCGGGATTCAATGAACGAATCGGGGATCGCATATTTCTTGCTTTTAAAATCCTGAATGATTAATTCTCTGTCAATTAGGGCTCGCAAGGCACTTAACCGAGCTTCTTTGATCCGATCAACCAGTTCAGGCCCTTGATAGGTTTCCCTTAAGACGGCTTCATTGGGTTCTACCTGTTTTCTGACTTGAGAAAAAGTGATCACTTTATCGTTTACAATAGCTGCAATGCCATCGTTAGCAGTTTGTGAAAACAAACTTTGTAAGAAGCAAAAGAAACAAAGGAAAACAATTAGAAGACTTCTAACCATTTCTTAATCTGCATTATTTTAGTCTTTGTATCAGATTCGATCAAGCGTGGGAATTTACCTTGCGCTGTAAACAAATACTCCCTATGCCTCATTAGTTTTAATTTATCCTGGTCCGATTCGATTCGTTCTATGCCTTTGGCAGCTCCAATGAGTCGGATTTCAGTAATCGAAAAAAGGTTTTCTACAGGTTCAGGCCACGCACCAAACCGGTCTTTCCAGCCTTTTTTGATTTCTTCTAGCTCCCCTATGCTGAGTGCTTCAGCTAGCTGTCTGTAAGCTTGTAGCCTCTCTTCCCTCCTTTCCATATAGGTAAATGGAATAAAAGCTAAGGCATGCCTGCCGCCTCCTGGCTCGGGAAGTAAAAAATCTAAAGAGACCTTACAATCAGTTAAAGTATCGATTTCTTTACCCTGAAGTCTTTGGACTGCTTTTTTGAGTAGTTTGCAGTAGAGTTCAAATCCAACAGAGGCGATATGACCACTTTGAGAGGTGCCTAAAAGATTGCCTGCGCCTCGTATTTCTAGATCTCTTAAGGCTATCTGGAAGCCCACACCTAGTTGAGAATGTTCTTGCATGGCTTTAATTCTTTTCTTGGCGTCGGCTTGAATGAATAAATCCCTTGGGAGTAACAGATAAGCGTAGGCTTTTTGATTAGATCGCCCCACTCTTCCTCTCAACTGATAGAGGTCGGCAAGACCAAAAAGATCGGCTCGGTCAATGATGATGGTGTTAGCATTGGGAATATCCAAGCCGTTTTCTATGATGCTTGTGGCAAGCAGCACATCGATCTGTCCGTTCACAAAACTTTCCATTACTTCTTCTAGCTCGCTTTTTTTCATCCTTCCATGGCCTATGGCAATTTTTACAGAGGGCAAAAGCGATTTTATCCTTGAGGCTACTTTTTCAATGGTTCGTATTCGATTATGAAGAAAATACACCTGTCCTCCTCTATTTAATTCTCTCTCAATTGCTTGCCGTATTATTCGTTCGTCATAGGCGCTCACAATCGTCTCGATAGGATAACGATTGGGGGGAGGAGTTTCGATTAAACTCATATCTCTGGCTCCAGCCAATGCTAAATAAAGCGTTCGTGGGATTGGTGTTGCCGAAAGACTGAGAACATCAATGAGTCGAAATGTATCTTTCCATTTTTCTTTTTGGAGCACGCCAAAGCGTTGTTCTTCGTCAATGACGATTAATCCAAGATCTTTAAATGCGACGTCAGCAGAAAGCAGTCTGTGCGTTCCAATCACCACGTCAATGGATCCGTTTTTAAGCCCTGCAAGTATTTCTTTTTCTTCACTATTTTTTATCAATCGACAGAGCAAAGCGGTCTGAATGGGATAATCAGCAAAACGTTCAGAAAGCGTTTGAAAATGTTGTTTTGCAAGAACAGTAGTAGGCGCCAGCAGCGCAGCTTGTTTGCCTCCCATGACAGCTTTGAAGATTGCCCGAATGGCAACTTCCGTTTTGCCAAATCCAACATCCCCGCAGATGAGCCTATCCATTGGCCGTTTGCTTTCCATATCTCGTTTTGTTTCTTCTATTGCTTTGAGCTGATCGGCTGTCTCTTCATAAATAAAAGACTCTTCAAATTCTCTTTGCCAATGGTCGTCTTTGGGGAAAGAGAACCCCTCAAGAACTTCTCTTTCTGCATTAATTTTAAGCATTCTTTCGGCAAGATCCGATACCGCTTTTTCTGTAGCGATTTTTGCTCGTAGCCACCTTGTGCCACCTAACGAATCGAGTTTTGGCTGTTTTTTGGTTCCTCCAATATACCGAGAAATCAGATAAGCTTGATCAATAGGAACGAAGAGCTTAGCTTTTTGGTCGAATTCAAGCTCGATCATTTCACTGTTTGTTCCATCCATGCTCTTTATTCCTCTAAACCGGCATATACCATGCTGCAAATGCACGACATAATCTCCATCTTTCCACTGTTCGGAGATCTCCCCAGTCAAGTATTTTTCAAGGGCATCATTCGTTTCTTGGTTACGTAAGCAAATCTTCTGATTTTGGTACCTACCAAAAATTTCTGCATCGGTTAGGATGGCAAGTTTCGCTGCGGGCCATGAAAAGCCTTTGAGAAGGGGGCTTTTTGAAAAAAAGATCGATTCGATACCAATTCCCTGATTGGATAGAATTTCTTTTAATCGGCTTTCTTCCCCTTCATTGTTAACAAAAATGACGATCTCCCATTTTTTTTCAATCCATTGAGTGAGTTGAGATAGAAATAATTCCCATCGTCTTTCTTGATGGAACCAATCACCTTTGGGGGCATCCAGTAAAATATGGCTTTCGAAATGGATATCTATGTCTGGCATCGCAACTTCCGGTGCCTTTGACCAAAATATGGTGGTCATTTTGGGCAAGTAATCGTAAAGCGATGCTTTTCCCTTGCTAATGTCCTCAGCATTGATAAGAGAAAGAAAAGCTTCTTCAAGGGGCTTAAAAGAGCGTTGTGTAATAGGATGGAATTGTCTTAGCGAGATGATTTGATTGCCTTCCCATTCCGTTCTCAAAGGAAAGACGCCATCCCAAGAAAAAAAGTCTACAATCGATCCTCGGACAGCTAATTGGCCTCGGTTGTCTACCGTATCAACTCTTTCATAACCAGCTTCAATGAGCCGCTCGATCAGAGCAAATCTGTCAGTCGTTTTCCCAGGAACAATCCTAAAACGCTTTTCTTGCAATAAACTAGGAGAGGGTAGAGGCTCTTCTAAAGCTAACTCTGTGGTCAGGATAGCCCCGGAAAAAAAATTGAGCAGACTATATGCTGCTCTTAGCCTTTCGGCCATCAACAATGGATCAGGTAAGCTTTCCATCGACACAGGTTCAATTTCAGGAAAGACTATGTAAGGGCTTCCCCAACATTCCAATCCAATGGCCAATTCATTGACCTTTTTAATGCTTTCTGCTATGACCAAAGTGGGCAAATGAGAGTTGGCTATAAAGGAGGCAAGAAAAAAGGATTGCGCGGAAGTGGGTAAGCATTCGATGCTCCAATTTCCTCCTTTTATTAACCGCTTGTGTTGTTGTCTTAACAAGGGATGGTTCAACCACTTGGTAGGAGAAAAGGTCATTTCTTTTTTCTTCCCTTGGATCCCGATAGTATTATTGTTCCAATGATTGGATGGTGAAGGTGCCATTTTTTCGGTCTATAAAACAAAGAAAAGATCCTCTTCTTGGGATTGAATAAAATCCACTTTCTTCTATTTCTGCGCCAAGATGGCAACAAGAAGAAATGCACTCATCAAAAAGTGCTGTAAATTCTACTTCGATAGAACTGGGACGGAAATGACATCGTTCTATAATCAGTTGAATCTGTTCAGAGGGCCATCCCTCCTCACAATATTTTTCTAGAGGAATCCATTTTAAATGTTCGGTAAGCCAATGTAAAAATTTTTCCCTAAAAGAAAGACTATCTTCGTTGAAAGTGGCAAATGATAATGAAGGTTCTGAAAAAATCATATGCTTTGCATCAGTGGCTTCTACTATAGGGCTCCACACAAAAGGAATGGAACCCATTTTTAATCAAAAACCTAAAACAACCAGGATTTCCTTTCAGATCGTTGCTGAAGTAATTAATAATTAAAACAATGAGAAATCAACTTTGCTTTTTGTTGGTTTTTTTTCTTTTTTTTTCTCTTGGCTGTGTTTCTTCAGAGTATCTTCCAGAAGAAGGGTATATCTATCGGTTGGGGATGGGATCTGGGAGAAAGCACCGTATCGATGGCATGGATGTTTGGATGCAAGGCAGACCTAATCGACCATATAAGGTTTATGGGACCCTTTCAGAAAAAAGAGGTAATGGGCCCTTTGAAAAGGGATCCACTCTTCGAGGTTTAGTCAAATTAGCAAAACAAAGACATGCAGATGCACTGATTGTTCTTGTTAAAGAAAGGCAGTATGTAGGCGATACCCTCTATGTAACAAAAATAGGCCAGGGCACTACAGAAACAGTTTATTCAGCCCTTCTTATTCGATATCTTCCCCAATAATTCCTCCCATTTTTGGAAAAGACCTTTCCTCTAACATTATGGCATATCACCCGATTGGATCTTTGAGGGAATTAACACACATTTCATGGCTGTTCCCACTATTCTCTCCTAGAGACTGGCCTTCAAAGTATAAGGGCCTACTGGATAACTTTGGCTAACGCATGCCATGGGAGCAGAGCGCATTTAACTCTAGCAGGAAAATGCCTAACACCTTTTAGACAGGATAATTCCCCAAGCACCGAATCATCGACTGTTTCTTTGCTCGTTAAGAAGAGCTGTAATGTATTTTTTATACCTATAACCTCTTCTACTTTTTTGGATTGAACAATTTCAGTCATTAAAGAAGCTGAAGCTATGGAGATTGCACAACCTCTGCCAAGGAACTGAACGCGTTCAATAATCTGATTGGAATCATTGATGCTTATGAAAAGTTGAATAGTATCCCCGCAACTTGGATTAGTTCCTTCGGCTTCTAAGTATTGGCCTTCTGGTTTCCCAAAGTTGCGTGGATAACGGGAATGGTCCAATAGGATCTCTTGATAAAGATCTTCTAAATCCATAACAATTCCTATTTGTTAGCCGATTAATTTAAAGAATCGAAGACATTTATCGATAATCTCAATGAATCGATCGACTTCCGATTTAGTGTTATAAAAATAAAAACTAGCACGAATGGCTGAATTGATTCCCAATTTTGACAGCAATGGTTTATTGCAATGATGGCCGCCGCGCAACGCCACACCATAACGGTCACAATAGGTAATAAAGTCGTGAGGATGCAATCCTTTAACCGCAAAGGTCACAATTCCAGCTCTCTTTTTTGTAGGGCCTAAAGGAATGATACAGGGTAGAGAGGAGATTTGGTTGTAGGCGTAGCTAGCAATTTGTTCATCATGAAGAGCGATTTTTTCTAGCCCTATTTGACAAAGATAATCAATGGCTGTCTTTAAACAAATTGCTTCGGCTATCGGTAGCGTCCCAGCTTCAAATTTGTGAGGAGGTTCTTTCCATCGGCTTTCGAAGAAATCCGTATCCAAAACCATGTTCCCTCCATATTGAAAGGGAGGCATCTTTTCGAGTAGCTCCTTCCTTCCATACAAGACTCCAATACCAGTAGGTCCACACATTTTATGACCAGAAAAGGCAAGAAAATCACAGCCTATTTTTTGCACGTCAAGTGGCCTATGGCCAGCGCTTTGAGCCGCATCAACAAGAGTAATGACCCCTAATTTTCTAGCAATTGCACAGAGAGATTCGACTGGATTAATAACACCCAATGTATTTGATACATGAGTAAAAGAGAAAATAACTATCCGATTTTTAATGAGAAACTCTTCTAGTGAAGTCCACAGAAGATTTCCTTCTCTCCCATCGATTGGAAGGAAGAACAGGCGTAATCCATTTTTTTTAGCTAGCTGTTGCCATGGTATCAGGTTCGAATGATGCTCCATTTCGGTTAAGAGGATACCATCTCCGGCTTTAAAAAGGGAACCTAATGAGGCAGCAACCAGATTAATCGATTCTGTAGTTCCTCTTGTAAATACAATCTCATCCTGACTTCTGGCATTGATAAACCGCGCGATGGTGGCTCGGGATGCCTCTAAAAGTTCCGTAGCTCGACTACTTAATTCATGGAGTCCTCTGTGAACATTCGCATTGGTTGATAAAAAAAAATTAGATAAAGCTTCGATCACGCAGAGCGGCTTTTGAGAAGTGGCTGCGTTGTCAAAATAAATAAGCGGATAATCATTAATTTTTAGAGAAAGGATAGGAAAATCCTTCCTATAGGATTCTATGGACTCCACTTATATAATCTAGCATCTATTGGCTAAGATTCAAGAATGCTAGATTCATTCTCTTTGAATATTTCATTCAAAATATTTCATTCAAAATAAAATTGGTTTAACGCCTTCAGGGCTTTGACCCAAGAAGGGGGGGGTATAGAATCCGTTGGAGAGCCTATCCTTGACACTATTCTTTCAAGAAGCATTCCGGAATGGACATCATATTTAGAGAAGATTTCTTCAAAGGAGAAAGGTAGTTGTGTATTTAATTCTAATTCTGGTAGCCAATAGAGAAATAAATTGGAGGCTAACAGGAGGCGATAGATTCGTTTTGAGGGTTTCCTGGAATAAAGACAAATTTCTTTGCCATGATTACTGAAGCACCAATTCAAAGAAAAATTTCCTTCAAATGGAAAGTATTGAAAAACCCGACCATAGCGATAGAGAACTAGGTGGTTTTTTTGGATCCATCCAACGGTCCCATCGGGGCTAAGTCGCGGGAAGCTTGCCCCTTCGGTATCTTTTATCTTGGTTGAATTTTCCTTTCTATCAAAAAGAATCACTTCTCCTTTTTTATGGAGTAGGCTAGAAAGCGAACTGTTCAATAGATTATTTGCTTTCTCAGGTCTTATAGTAACGGCTAAGGGAGTATCAGGACTAGAAGGATCCTTGGGATCTAACAATCTAATGGGCATGAAATCAAAATCAGAGGTTAGCAACCATTCCCAATCGGGAGAACTTTCCGTCAGTTCATTTTCCTCTAACCGGAGGATCCTTTCTTGACTTTCAAGCTCGAAAGCTTCGATGATTGTTCCTTTGTCCTGGTCTTCCGATGAGATCCCTATGCAATCCACACTTTTGTTCTCCTCTGGATCAACGTATCTAAAAGGAACAATGCTTTTAATTTTTGGGTATTGTCCTTGAAAATAATGGAAATAAATGGGGCTAGGATCACCAGTATCTTTTATTTCTGTGGCTATGAGTGTGGTATGCTGTCGTTTTCCATTGTTTCCATTTCCTTCAAGCCATAGGATCCATTTTCCAAAACGGAAAAGAAGAAAGTTGTCTTTGTTTGGATTTATCGTCTTCCAGGTACCGTTTCCGCCAGCAAAACCGAAAGGCTCGTCAAGCAATAAGAAGGTGTTTGGAGCAGGTTCTTTTTTCAAAAGAGCAGACCAAAAATACGGTTCAATAAAAAGCAAGACGTTTTTGATTTCCTTAGGCGTTATCCATTGAATCGAATCGAATAAGGCTTCTACTTCCCCACGAAATTTCGTTTCGGATAGTGAGCCTATTCTCAGATCAAAAATGGCGGAAGGAGGCAAGGAATCGGATAAGACTTCTGGAAGAGAATCTTCAGAAGGGAAAGAATAGGAAAAACTGGATAAAAAAGCAAAAAACAAAAAAAAGACAATGTTTTTCACAGGGCTATTCTCTGGCTGTGTTATTCAACAAATAGATAGGCTATTCATGAAACTGTTTGGTCTTCTTATTGTTAGACTTTGAAGCTTTCTCATCGATCCAATGTGTTTTAATGTTCCTGCATTTAAGCAGCGGACCTATGATTGTTTATGAAGCTGCAAGTAAATTGTCTCTGCTCTAGCTCGATCATTCAATGGGTCCCTACAAAAAATAGCTTTTAAAGCTTAATGATTGATAGAATAAAAGAAAATCCAAGGAAACAAGAAAGTTTTTGGTAAAAAATAAAAAAAATTCATAATGTTAAAGTTCCTTGCCTTAATAGTTGGCGGGTTCTTCTTGCGATGATCAACTCTTCGTTGGTTTTTACGATTCGAATTTTAGCCGTAGACTTTTCTGTCGAAATAATTTCGTTATGGGCTTGGTTTTTTATGGGATCAAGCTGGATGGCCCAAAAATCCAGATTTTTACATATTTTTTCTCGGATCTGAGCAGAATTTTCTCCAATCCCCCCTGTAAATACAAGAATATCCAATCCATTGAGGATAGTAATGAATGCCCCCAAAAATTTCTTTGCTTGATAGACAAAGGTATCTACCGCCTCTTTGGCTTCTTTCGTTGAATCTTCAAGAAGATCCTTCATATTTGGACTTTTCCCGCTTAAGCCAAGCAATCCGGATTGCTTGTTTAACAACTCATAAAGTTCTGTTGCTCTAAACCCTTTTTCCTTTATCAAATAGAGAACGGCTCCAGGATCGAGATCTCCACATCGAGTTCCCATGATTAAACCAGAAAGAGGAGAAAATCCCATGGTTGTATCAATGCTTTGGCCGTTATAGACAGCCGTCAGACTGGCTCCTCCTCCAAGATGGGCGATAATGATTTTGCCCCAAGCTTTTTCTTTTTCTTTTTCCTGTAGCTCCTCCATGACGTACTCACAAGAAAGGCCGTGAAATCCATATCGAACAATCCCCATGTTTCTTAAGGACTTTGGAAGGGCATAGTGGCGGGCATAATGGGGGATTGTTTTGTGAAAGGCTGTATCAAAACAGCAGATATTCTTAGTCTGTGGAATGTGTTTGCGAAATGATTCTATGGCCAAAATTTGGCTTGGCAAATGATCTGGGGCAAGAGGGATAAGTTCTTTTAAGTTTTCCAACATTTCAGATGTAACGAGTCGGGGCTCCTGGAAAAGTTGTCCACCATGCACTATTCTATGTCCCACAGCCAAAAGAGACGATTCTAGCCTATGCTTTTTGAGAAAGGAAAAGAGCTTGGCTATTGCTTCATCATGGTCTTTCAATTGGAGAAGCTCTTCAGCAAGTATTTCTCCCTCTCTATTTCTGAATTGGAAAAGGCTATTTGTTATTCCGATTCTTTCTATTGTTCCATGCAGAACAAGAGATTCAGTTTCCGAATCAAAAATACTTATTTTAATGCTTGTTGAGCCGCTATTGACTGTAAGAATTAAGGCTTGTTTGTCTTTCATGGTTCATTCAAGACAATTTTTAAAGCAAGAAGGGACATGAATGGACTTGTTAGGGAAAGGCTTTCTATCATAAAAGCTTCTTTCAGATCTAGTATAGCGCATGCTTCTTTTATGTCTCAAAAAAGGATCTGGTTTTTCGTTCTGTCATAGCCGTATGAAACATCAAAAATTCAGCGATGTTTTCCTTAGTCAACAACCCGACAAGTTCTCCTTTCTCTGTCACGGGAATGGTGGCATAGGGAATAGATTGGAGTTTGGAGAACACCTCTTCGGCTTTATCAGAAGATTCAACGACTACAAACTCTCTGGTCATGACTTCCTCTACGAAAGCATCCTGGCCCTTTTGCATCAAGCCCATGAGCAGATCTGCCCTGTAGAGCATCCCAACCAGTTTGTTGTTCTCCACGACGGGGAAATCATGCTGTTGGGTAGCGAGAGTGATTTCGATAGCCTTTGCTAAAGTGTCTGTAGGTGAAAGAACGTGGAATTCCCGGAGCATAAGATGGCTGATAGTGGTTTTACTAAGAGTAAATTTGACCTGAGCTAAGTTTGCTTCTTGAGAAGCTCCAAACCATACGAATAGAGCAATTAGAATAAGAAAAGGATTGGTAAAAAGTCCAATAAATCCAAAAGCCAAAGCAATCGTTTGACCAACCGAAGCGGCTATTCGGGTAGCGTGCAGAAAATCCATCTTAATTCCTAAAAGCCCACGTAAAATTCTGCCGCCATCCATTGGGAAAGCAGGTATGAGATTAAATCCAGCTAAAATGATATTCGTCCAAAAAAATTGAGCCAGGATGTTGCCATGGATCATGTCTGGCTGTTTAGCATCGATGGGAATTCCAACTATGACCATAATGAGGTATAGGAATAGTGCTAGAATGATATTGACGGCAGGTCCAGCTATGGCAACGATCAGCTCTTGAATGGGATCTTCTGGTATTTTTTCAAGCCTGGCTACACCGCCAATGGGTAATAGCGTAATATCTTTTGTAGAAATTTTAAAAAACCGGGCCGCAGTCGCATGTCCTAATTCATGAAGCACAATGACAAAAAAAAGAGCCAGAGTAAAAAGAATACCCAAAAGGGCATCTTCCAGACTTCCCCTTTCTGAATAATAAACTACAGCAATCCAACTAAGAAGAAGGAAGAAAGTGAAATGAACGTAAATTTGAATGCCAAAAATAGAACCAATCCTCCAAGACCATTTCATTGTGTTGAATTTATGTGTAATATGGTTTTTCCAAGCAAAAAAATCATTCTTTATTTTTTGGAATATTTCTACTTTTCCCTCGTTATGAACAGACGAGTCCTCCTACTCAGCCAGAGGAGAAGAGAAGGTAGATAATAGTTAGTGATAAATTGTTTGCCTCTCTCTTACCCTATTTTGGGTATAAGATAATCTTTCCTAAGGCTAATGACTGTCGGGAAGGAAAATGACAGCGGAATAGGTTTCCCTCATCCAGAAGTATTAGTCTTAAACTCTTTTGCTAACCAAAGATGACTTGAATAGAACAATCTGTAGTGTGGATGCAATCAGCCTTTGATACAAATTAAGGGATCGAGTCTGGCGATCAGTTTTGCAAGCTCTGCTTTATGTGCCGCTTCTACGACATCACTGACATCCTTATAGGCTAAGGGGGCTTCTTCAGCAACACCGCGCTCTGAAACAGCTCGAATCAGAATGCCTTTTGCTTCAAGGCTTTTAATGATCTCTTTGCCTTTCCACTCTTTCAAAGCCTTAGATCTGCTCATGGCTCTCCCAGCTCCATGTACTGCAGAAGAAAAAGCAAGCCGTTCGCTTTGAGTTGTACCAACCAAGATATAGGAATGGGTACCCATGCTGCCACCTATAAGGACTGGTTGACCAGCCTCTTTCAGATCTTCAGGAATTTCGTGGTGTCCTGGACCAAAAGCACGAGTGGCTCCTTTTCGATGCACAAAAAGTTTTTTTGAGCCTCCATTAATCGAATGCTCCTCGACTTTGCAGGTATTGTGAGAGACATCATAGAGCAGAGGCATGAAAATATTTGGAAAGAAATAGGAAAATACTTTTCTAATCAAATGCGTGAGGATCTGCCTGTTAGCCAACGCACAATTAATTCCTGCTCGCATCGCTCCAAGATACCTCTTCCCAAGATCCGATTGGATCGGAGCACAGGCGAGTTCTCTTTCGGGTAATTCAATCTTGAGTTTTTGCGCACAAACTACCATCTCCTTTAAATAATCCGTCCCAATTTGATGTCCTAAGCCTCTTGATCCACAATGAATACTCACTACGATATCTCCTTCATGGATGGAAAGTAGTTTGGCTATTGCCTCATCAAAAATTTTGCCAACAACTTGTACCTCCGCATAATGGTTCCCTGATCCCAACGTGCCCATTTCTTTTGCTTGCCGTTCTTTTGCAAGATTGGAAACGGCTTGAGGATCAGCTCCAGGCATACATCCCCCTTCTTCAATTCTCTGAAGATCCTCCTCTTTTCCATAGCCTTGTTCTATAGCCCATTTTGCACCACCGACAAGCATCTTATCCATTTCGTTCTTATCCAAGTGAATCTTTCCATGACTCCCCACTCCTGCTGGAATTTCTTTGAATAGAAGATCGGCAAGTTTATTTTTGATTGGCTCGATGTCTTTTTCTTGCAATCCTGTTAAAAGGGTTCTGACTCCACAGGAGATATCAAATCCAACGCCTCCTGCCGATATCACTCCATCTTGATCGGGATCGAAAGCTGCAACGCCTCCTATCGGAAATCCATATCCCCAATGAGCATCAGGCATTACAAAAGATGCTTTAACAATTCCAGGTAAAGAGGCAACGTTGGAAGCCTGTTCGGCAACTTTTTGATCCATTTGTTGGATTATTTTTTCAGATCCATAAATAATCACTGGAACCCTCATTGTCCCATGAGCAGGAATCTGCCAACAGCTCTCTGAAATTTTTTCAAGCAAGGACATTTCCATAACTACCCCTCCTTTTAGAAATAAAATCCTCATTCAAGGAAATTGCAATTATAGAAGGGGCTTACAAAATTCCCATCCGTTCCGTCAGACTCGCTTTTTTCAGCTCGTCAGCCGAAACAAAGCTAATTTCCTGCTTTTACGAAGCCGTTCTCTCCCCCCTCTTGCGATGATGGCTGGTGCCTTCCTCACCCCAAGTTTCAGATCAAGCGAAACACGCCGTAGAGTCGCTTAGTCCTGCCAAGCCATACGCCAGTAGAGACTTGGCCGCATTCACGTCCCGGTCCTAAAGGCTTCCACAGTCCGGGCAAGTCCACCGGCAAACCCCCACTCTATTCCGCCTAGTATTCTAATTATCGCTAAAATTCGAAAATACTCCTGTCGGCAATGGACCGGGCTAGGGGATAGCTTTTCAGCCTCCCACGCCCATTCCAGTATTGAGTGATAATGGGATGAAAATGTCAGGTGAGGTTGGAGGTGAGCTTATGCCAGGCGTCCTGCCGGATATTAGCGATGCGGGTGTGGAGCCTAGACCCCCTTGGCTCTTGTCTTTTTCGCATTCTCCGATACGGGCAACCGTGTTCCTTTGGGAACCAGAGCATTGCCCGCCCACCTGATCTTTCTCTTGGTGGCTTGGTGCTTGAGCGAGAGACTCTAAGGCGGTCGCTGCAATCGCTTGATTAAGGCCTTGGGTGGATTGGAACCGATGGCCTTTTCTTTCCTGGAGAGGGTGCCATGGCCGATACCCCTAAATCCTCCCCAATCGCGCCTTGGCTGTCGGTGGGACGCAGGGCGATAGCGTCAGTATCAAGAGAAATGCTGAAAATCCACCGGTCCACCTCCGAAAGACGGTAGCAGACAGGATCTTGGCAGTGAAACGCTACGACTCTCACCTCCCTACCTAACCCAGGTTGGGTATGCGGATGTGGCACCCGTCAAGGGAAAATTGGTCGTTGGTCAGGCTAAAACAGTCATGCCCACCTTTCTTGCGGTACTTCGGGGACTTTGCACGTCCTGCCCAAAAGTTCTTGAAGGCGACTTCTAACTGCCCAATTGGCATCTGTGGTGTGTTATTGGTAACTTCGAACATACAGAAGAATTGCTCACATTCCCATCGTCGCAGCGTTTGGGCAGAAACCCCCAGGAACTCAGGGGGACTTTTGAATGCTAACCATCTTGTGCGACAGGTTCAAGCTATACATTACTGCGCAAGAAAGTGCCGTTTTTATGGAACTGTTCAAACCATTTCGAGAGGATAGAAAGGATCACCAGCTCCTTATACGTCTACTATACATTGCGCTATCCATTGATTACCATTCTGCCCAAAAAAAAGCTCTGTAAAAGTTGCTCCTTTGACTTCCACTGCCGGATTGTGTTTTTCTCTATCTACGGTTTCTCCCCAAGCGGTTCCTCGTAAAAATGGTAAGTGTAATTCCACTTCGAATGCTGAAAAAAGCATATTTTCTGTAGCCATTTTAAATATCAGACAATTTAACCAATCGTAGAGGAGTAAGTCATAACTATCGTCCTGACAGATTATACTGACAGAGCTTGTGGGACTGACTTTTTGGGGATCGGTTATGACGGAAATCAGTGCCAGAGATACGGCGATCAGAGCTTCTTCTGGACTATTGCCAAAGCCCCTAATGCCGATGTCTGCCATGTGGGAAAAAGTTTCCCACCGGTACGAAGTGGTAGGTTGTTTATTGATGTTCATAGTGTAAACACACTTGCGTGGAAAAAGGGCGATGAACAAAAGTAAGTTTTTTCTTTTTGTTTCCCTTTTAAAAATAAGTTTATTTCACAAGAAATGTAAAAAAAAATAACAATGGGAAGGATCCTCATTACTGAAAATTCACCAATTCAATCAAGACAGCTACAAATTGCTTCTCAAAAAGCAAATGAGCTCTCACGGCTGCACTTGACCATGAGGACTTATCATTGGTTTGCAAGAGTTTTAAAAAAACATATTCACCAATTTTCTTCTGGTCTTTTATTAGGTGATTCGGATGGATATTTAGGTAGATTTCTTTATTCTGATAAATCGCTTCGGGAAAAGATCGACATTACTGGAATTGATAGCACGCCTCGTCCTATAAAATGGCCACTTCCTTGGAAATGGGTTCAAACGGATATTCTCGAATTCGAAGTTTGGGACAGATACTCTTTTATTATAGCCAATTGGTTCTTTTATGCTTTTGATGAATCGAAAATACAGAGGATTAGCGAAAAAATACAAAATAGCAATGCATTTCTCTTAGTATTTTCGGAGCCTTACCGCTCTTATTTCCAGAGGTTTGAACTTTGGGTTTTTCATAAAATTGGATTGGTTCGAGCGGCTTATCCAGTAGTTTGCCGTGCGGTTCAAGCGGGTTTTTGTGATCAAGAGTTCATTCAGGCATTACATCTAGAAAGCTCCCAGTGGCAGATATTCACTAGTTCTCCTTTGCTTCTTTCCCAAAGAGTCGTTGCTAAACGTCTTTTATAAATTTTTCCATTTAGTTAGATTCTCCTCTGGGAGCCCATTGGAGAACTAGCGATCGGTTTTGGGCATCTTTATGATAGGCTCTGGTATTTTTCCCAAAAAGGAGTGGGTCAAGAGCTGAACCGATATCTAAATAGGTATTATTTGGAGAAATTTCCCAAAGAGCATGGATCAATATCTTGCCTAAAGGGCCTGCTGCAATAAGAAATAGGGAATGGTCTGATCTTGTTGCCATCCAATCTAGTTGAGCTAAAATTTTGTTTTTGTTTTTGTCCCAAAAGCGGATGCAGTTGCCATAGATTGGCAGAATTTCTTTTGCTCCTGTGACATTCTGGATTAATTGGGGGTTCAATTTGGAGTTTCCTATAAAAAAGATTTCATAAGGCCAATTTTTGATTCGTGGATGGAATTCTTTGAGAAAAAGATCATGATTTGCATTAGCAAAAAGTGCGGCAAAAGTGATTTGAGAAAGAGGAACTTGGATATAACGCAAAACGGTTTTATGCATCTCTGGACTTGTGTCCCAAGATGGTACTCCATAAAAGAATCTAGGATCGGTTGCTTGGAGAGATTTTCTTAAATCAGCTCTGAAAGATAGATTCTTTGTGGGATTATATTCCCATTCTCCTTTGCAACCAACTTTCTGATTAGATAAAATGAGAGCTTCTCCATCATTATACCGACTAAAAGCAAAAGCTTTTTTGGCATCGAAAAGGGAAAGCAGAACGAAAAAATCTTTCTTAAAGTCCTGAGTCATCATGGTTGTCTTTGTTGGTTGAATCGATGGAAAAGATGGGCAAAAGCCTGAGAACGAATTGCCTTGTATTTGCAGATTTTTTCATGAAGTCGGCTTTTTGGCAAGAGAGAGCTTCCAAAAAAGAAGAGGAGAAAGAGTTGCCAATTGCTTTTAATCAGCTGAGAAAAGGCGATTAGATTGATGGCTTTTTGAGGATAGTGCTTTTTGTAGAAAATATATTCGGCTTGTAGTTTTCTGTCCCATAGAAGTTTGTAAGAAAGGTTCTCGCTGCTATGCCCTCCAACATGATACGCTTGAATTTGGGGGCTGTAGGCAAGACTAAACCCAAGCTTACGGATGCGCAAACAAATATCTTGATCCTCTCCATAAAGGAAATAGTCTTCGTCAAAACCGCCAATTTGATCGAGTATCTCCTTACGGATGGCTAGGCAGGCTCCAAGCAATGCAGCAATATTCCCAGGATATTTTGGGATAGATCCAAGTGTCCATTTTTGATTGGGATATTGCAAACTGGTAGTCGACTGAATCTTCCCATCAGGATAATATAACGAGGGGCCAATGGCTCCAACCGTTTTTGATTCATCGAATAAAGCAGCTAGTTTTCCTAAGAAATAAGGATTTTTAATCACAACATCAGGATTAAGAAATAAAACAAATCGGCCTTTCGCTTGGGAGAGAGGTTTGTTGGCGGCTTTAGCAAAACCCTCATTACTGGGATTCTCGATAAAAAAAATCTTAGTGGACAACGCTTCAAGGATTGCTTTTGTGCCGTCTGTTGAATTATTGTCAACGACAAAGATTTCAATACGCACGCCTCTTTGGCAGAATAAAGCCTCAAGACAATTTTTTATAACTTTTTGACTCTGAAAAGTAACAATAATAACTGACCAGTCGATCGACTCTTCGATCTTGCTGTTTGCCATCATGAGATTAAGAGGAGTTTTGCACTTTTAATCCACGTTCTCTGAAGATAGTGTATTTTATCTTATCGAACCAAAGCCTGATTATTGTAGCATTTTTATGCGCATTGAACATCTTTATTTCCATTTCCCTTTCTGTGCCATTATTTGTCCTTATTGTGGATTTTACGTAACAATAGGGAAAAGAAAAGACATAGCACTTTTGACAGAAGCTCTAATTAGGGAGGTAGAAATTTTAAAAGACTATTATTCTTTGGATCCAAAAACGGTATATATAGGAGGGGGCACCCCCTCTTTAGCCAAATCAGAAGAAATCAAACAGCTTCTCTCTATTCTTCGTAAGGAAAACCTTCAAGAGCTAACGATTGAAGCCAATCCAAGGACGATTACAGAGCAAAAAGCAGCCGAATGGAAAGAAGTTGGTGTTAACCGAGTGAGCGTAGGAGCCCAATCAATGAACGAACAAGACCTGTTGATTCTTGGTAGAAGACATAAGCCTAAGGATGTGGTCGACTCGGTTTATCTTCTTAGAAAAGCGGGGATTGAAAATATCAATTTGGATTTTATCTTTGGCATTCCAGGGCAGGATCTACAATCTTTAAAACAATCTTTACAAATGGCTCTGGATTTAGCTCCCAAGCATATTTCCCTTTATTGTTTAACCTACGAGGAAAACACGCCATTTTTCAAAGCCTTACAAGAAGGGAAATTTCGTCGTGATGAACAAAAAGAGATTGAAATGATGTATGAAGCTTCTGATTTATTAACCAAGCATGGTTTTATCCATTATGAGATTTCCAACTTTGCTCTCCCTGGATATAAATCCCTTCACAATCAAGCTTACTGGCAAGGCAAAGATTATTTAGGTATTGGTCCTAGCGCCTGTTCAACAGTAGGAACCAAAAGATGGAAAAATGTTGCTGATCACTCCCTTTATGTCAAAGCGGTAAAGGAAGGGCAGCTTGCCATAGCCGAGATGGAGTCATTGGATGGAGAATCTAAGAACAAGGAAAAAATCTTTTTGGGCCTTCGAACCAATCAAGGAGTGGCTTTAAGCTATTTTGGCCAAAAAGAAAGGGAAGTCATTCAGTGGCTTGTCTTTGAAGGGCTAGGAAGGATAGTAGGAGAACGGTTTGTGCTGACGCGGCGTGGTTTGCTTGTCGCTGACAGTATTGCTTTATATTTTATGAACTAGTTTAGGGTTTCTTTTCTACTGGTTCTTTATTTTCCCGTTTGTTAACACTTTTTTTATTCAACGGAACATAGCCATAAGGATAAAATCGGAATATAATTTCACCTGGTTTTCCCATGTTCAAACGGTCACGAGCGATCCGTTCAATAAAACTTGGATCATGCTTCAGAAGATGTAGCTTGCAACTTAATTCTTTATTTTTTAATTCAGCCTCCGCGTATTCTTTGGCAAGAAGCTCTTTTTTCTTTTCTAACTGGTCAATTTTGCGAATAATCGGTATAAAGATACTTAAGAGGAGCGCAAACAAGCCCAAAAAAATAAGGAGCTTCGTCGATTGGATAAAATAGATCCAAAAATTCAGAGATTTGAATTTAATCACTTTATAGCCTCTCCAATAAGCTAAATTCCATAAATAGCACTTTCTCCTAACTCTTCTTCAATTCGAAGCAGTTGGTTGTATTTAC
The DNA here is from genome assembly GCF_949774925.1 of Candidatus Methylacidiphilum fumarolicum. GTDB lineage: Bacteria > Verrucomicrobiota > Verrucomicrobiia > Methylacidiphilales > Methylacidiphilaceae > Methylacidiphilum > Methylacidiphilum fumarolicum. Next base: position 2,100,138 of record NZ_OX458932.1, on the reverse strand, counting down.
ATAACCGATCTGACCGACAAAAAGATCCTGTTTTAATTTGCCCGGCATTTAAGGCAACTGAAAGATCGGCGATGAAAGGATCTTCACTTTCTCCGGATCGATGACTGACCATGACTTTGTATCCATGCCTTTTAGCCGTTTCTACTGTATGAAAAGTTTCTGTCAGGGTTCCCACCTGATTTACTTTGATAAGAATAGCATTGGCCACTTTTTCTTTAATTCCTTGCTCAAGAAATTCCTTGTTGGTAACAAACAGATCGTCTCCGACCAGCTGAAGGGAAGTTCCAAGCTGTTGGGTAAGCTGTTTCCAGCCATCCCAATCGCTTTCAGCCATCCCATCTTCGATTGACACAAGAGGATACTTTTTAGCAAGCTCTCGGTACAGTTCAATAAGATGCGAAGCTGGCAACTTTATATGTTGAGACTTTTTGAATACGTAAATTTTGGAGCTTTCTTCAAAAAGTTCGGTTGCCGCAGCATCCATGGCATAAAAAACATCTTTTCCTGGAATATATCCAGCCCTTTCTGTTGCTTCGATAAGTAAATCGAAAGCTTGATCAGCAGATGAAATAACTGGGGCAAATCCTCCTTCATCTCCTATGCCTGTTCCCAATTTTTTGTCTTGGAGGAGAGTTTTTAAGGTATGAAAAATTTCTACTCCATACCTGAGTCCTTCTTTGAATGAGGGAGCGCCTTTAGGCACGATCATAAATTCTTGAAAATCAAGAGGCGCATCCGAATGAACGCCACCATTGATAACATTGGCAAAAGGAATGGGAAGAGTGATGGCTTGTGAGCCTCCAAGATGCCTATACAGTGGAATGCCTTCGGCCATGGCTGCTGCCCGTGCCACACAAAGAGAAACTGCTAAAATGGCATTGGCTCCTAAGACAGATTTGTTTTTCGAGCCATCCAGATCAATCAATATCCGATCAATTTCCGCTTGGTTAGCTGCATCTTTTCCTATTAGCTCCGGAGCTATTGTTTTTGTTATATTCCTAATGGCTTTAGAAACTTCTTTGCCCCCATACCGTTCCTTGTTACCATCTCTTAATTCCAGGGCCTCGTTACTCCCTGTACTTGCTCCAGAGGGAACAATCGCTCTAGCCTTGATTCCACTTTCTAAATGAATTTCAGCTTCTACTGTAGGATTTCCCCTTGAGTCAAGGACTTGTCTTGCGAGTACTTTGCGTATGAATGTGTTAGCCATCCTATTCCTTAGCAAAGCAGAAAAATAAAACCAATCAAGAAAATATCGATAGAGTTTTTGGAGTTCAATTTGTTAATGCATAGCTATAGGCCCAGTTTTTTTTGAATCTTTGGCCAGAAGAAAAGCCAAAGGAATGGAAAAGACACAGATCCAGCCCATTACCTGAAAAATCTCCATGTAGGCAAGAAGGTTTGCCTGATTGGTTAGAGTAGAATACAAAACTTTTAGGGCTTGGGAAGCACCTTGAACGGAACCATTGTGCATGGCTAGATAGCTTTCGATCCCTGAAAACCTTGATAAATAATTGAGATTGTCTGGTGTGTAATACCCAACCAGGATAATTTGATGGGCTTGAGCAAGTCTTTGGATAAAGGTTTGAACCATAGAGGTACCTATGCTGCCTCCAATATTTCGAAAAAGGTTGAATAGGCCAGTAGCCGCTCCAATCTGTTCTTGCTTGAGCGTAATAACAGCTGCTGTCGTCAGCGGGATAAATACGAAAGGAGCACCAATCCCATTGATGATGTTTGGAATGATGATATTTAGCTTGGCTATTTCAAGATTAAAAAAACCGATTTGAAAAGAAGATATAGCCAGGAATATAAATCCAAGAGCCACAATAAGCCTGCCGCTTATTAGCCCAAGCAATCTGCCAGCTATCATAGCTCCTGCTACAGCACCTATGCCTCTAGGACTAATTGCTAAGCCACTCTGATAAGCAGTATAGGAAATGAGGGTTTGCAAAAAAAGAGGTAAACCCGACAGCGTGGCATAGAGGACTACCCCAACGATGAATACTTCAAAGACGGCCACAGTAAAATTTTTGTCTTTAAAAATTCTTAAATCGACAAGCGGATTAGGCGTTTTGAGCTCACGAAAAATAAAACAAATCATTCCAAAAAGAGATAGTCCCCCCATCCATCTTAACCAGATGGCATCAAACCAATTGTCTTCTTGCCCCTTGTCAAGAAGGACTTGAAGACAGCCAAGCCAAAGACAAAGAAAAGAAAAACCGAGGATATCTAATTTTTTTTCTGAATTCCTTCTTAAGTATGGAGGATCTTCTACCGTAAAATAAGAAGCTATAATTGCAAATATTCCCACCGGTAAATTAATAAAAAAACACCACCTCCAATTGAGATTATCTGTTAACCAGCCTCCAAACACTGGGCCTAAAATAGGAGCAACCACTACCCCAAGAGCGAATAGGCCCATAGCTTGGCCTCTTTTTTCCGGAGGGAAACTCTCTAGCAATATTGCTTGAGAAATGGGCTGAAGCCCTCCCCCACCAGCTCCTTGCAGGACTCTAGCAAAAATTAAGGCTCCAAGGTTAGGAGCCCCACCACACATAACCGAACTGATTGTGAAAAGTGAAATGCAGGCCAGAAGCAGTCTTTTCCTTCCGAAAGTCCTGCCAAGCCAGTCTGTCATTGGCAAAACAACAGCATTGGAAACAAGATAGCTCGTAAGAACCCAAGTGGCTTGAGAATTGCTGGCAGAAAGTCCACCTGCTATATAAGGAAGAGCAACATTGAGGATAGTGGTGTCCAGGACTTCCATAAATGTAGCAAGCATCACCGAAAGAGCGATTATCCAAGGATTATGTCGAGGCTTCCAGGGAATTTCTGGTGTAGGCTGACTATCCATAGAAAGGAAAATAAAACAAAGAACCGGTTAGAGGGAAAGTATAAAAGTATAGATAGTCTTTTCTCTAAGGCAGAAATGGTATGCTACTCCTTAATATGTGTTAATGGATAGAGCGGTTCTCCCCAGCAAAGAAAAGAAATATTAGAAAAAAGCTCCCAAAAGAAAAAACTTTCAAAAGGTCAATAAAAAAATTATCATTTATGCTAGTTAATGTGGTATGGAACTAGTGCTTATACAAAATGCAGAAGCGATTCCAAAAGAACTGGATCCAGACCGTCCCCTAGCTGCTAGAGGCAGGGAAGTAGCCTTGCAGGTTGGTAAGTTTTTGAAATTCGCTGGCATTAGTCCTAAAAAAATTTTCCATTCACCAAAGGATAGAAGCAGACAGACAGCTGAAATTGTTGCAAAAGCTCTCTCAAGGCAAATCAAGTTACAGCTTTTAAAAGGCCTTTTACCTGGAGATTCAATTTCTGATCTGCTCAAAGAAATAAAAAAAATTGAAGAAGATTCCATTATTGTTGGGCATGAACCTACCCTTTCAAAACTCGCTGTCAGGCTTCTAGTAAAAAGTAAGGTTTCACCTTTTTTTCAAATGGAACCGGCTAGTTGTTTGTGGTTATATTATAACGAGGAAGAAAAAGGGTGGTATCTCAAGGGGTTTATAAGAAGTCAATCACTCTTTGCTCCAGAAAAAAGACTCAACAGTAAGAATAAAATATCTCAAAATCCTTTATCTCTAGATATTCAATCGATCTAGCGTAGCGTTTGTTCATTTGGAGAGCCGCAGTAGAAAGGATTTTTAGGAGAGAAAGGGATCTTTCTGACCGGTATTCATGTCAATCGATCAGGTTGGTAGCAGTTTCGGCCACTATATATTTTGAAGCGATGCACCCATGACCTATAGTTTATAAATTTTTTCCCTTTAACGGGCATATTTAATTGCATCCAACTTCCTTTGTTTTAGCAATTTAAGCATCTTCTTATTCCCTCTTCATCACCGCATTGCTCGTGGAGCATGTATTCGACGCTACAATAGTCAAGCCAAGTCTGGCGACTTACTTGCGAATATGCTGAAATTGAAGAGAAGATTTTCGCATGCCTCACTAATCAATGATCCACTGACTTTGTATTTGTATTTAGTGTAAAACATTTCATAATTCCTTGTTGCCTATAAAACATTCTTGTCAGCTCTCTGCCCATCAGAAATGAAGATAATGGATGGTCCAAGTACATAAACTTCCATAAATAAGCCACCGTAATATGATTCAGGTAGTATACGTTGTTTTCATCGTCCAATCAATCCAACGGTCTTGCGCTTGTATTGAGTAAACTGGGTCTCCTAAGCTAAATAAGCCAATCAGCTTACTATTGTTCTTGCCGAACACGAGAAACCGAATCCTTCTACCATATCCTGAGGAAACCGGAATACTCCAGTAGAGACAGGCGTAACGAAAAAGCAGCTCATACTCCGATTTCGGTTTCACGACAATGTCTTTGGGCGTATTACGCTTTGGACCACCTTGTTTCCATTGGCGATGCAACCCTTTTCATAACCGTTCTTTTTCTTCTGCCTTTAACTGAAATTCTTCAATATCTACTGGTTATCAAAGTCCAGGCCGTTCCCTGTGAGGTGGAAGCAGCATCAGGATATATTTCCCCATCTTCGCTGGATGCCACAACTCATCACCGCGTCATCAGAGCGAACACGCCCCATCCCAGGTACTCACGTGTGTAAGTTGCGTAGCGCACGGGTTCCTAGGTCAGTTGGGCTAGAACCTCTTTTGCCAATTCGTCGTCAGGATTGGCTTCAAGCCATCGGCGCATGATGAGCCATTTGGCCGCCTCGTATCTGTCCCAGCCATCATGGTCAGCCAGAACCATTTCGACAACGACGTAGCCGAAGCGGCCGAAATACGCAAGCAGTTCCGGAAGCATGAGAAAATCGGAGATCGCGTGGGCAAGACAACCCTTGGCAACATCTTTCATCGGCGGTATCTGCCATCAGTAGGGTTTACCGATGAGGATGATCCCTCCGGTGCGCAGGCTCCGCGCCAGAAACTCGATTATGCCGACCGCTCTTCTTTCGATCTACGTGGCGCCGACGCAGGCCGCCACATCGACCTTTTGGTCGGCAACGTGGCCGGTAGCATCGCCATGGATAAACTCGACTCGATCGGAGACACCGAGTTATTCAGCACGGCCCTTCGCTTGCTTGTTGAACAACCGGCTCATGTCGATGCCGGTGCCGATGACGTTGTGGTCACGCGCCCAAGCGCACAGCATTTCTCCCGAACCGCTGCCGAGGTCGAGCACCCGGGCCTTAGATTCCAGGCGCAGCGCCGCATCGAGAATGGCGAGCTTCTCGGATGTGATCGGGTTGTGGATACGGTGAGCGCTTTCGGTGATGTTGAAGATCCGTGGAATATCCATTTCCGGGTAATCTCCCTATGGGTCTGAAAAGATTTGGTTAGGGCCTGACGAGAAGATGCACGATTTTCTGGCTTCCTGAGGATCGCACCTTCCCTGGTCCGCCGGCATGCGGATCAGCCCTAGGTGATCCGGTTGGTGATGGTGAACGTGGGATGAAAGCTTTTGGTCATTCCGTCTCACCTCCATGCTCAGGCGCACCACCATGAGGCTGATTAGCAGGAGCTGGGCAACCGGGTTGCTTACCCTCCCACCTTTCACATATGGATTCAAAATCAGGGTGCTTCTCCTCTTGGGTCCAGCTACGATAGAATTTTGGGTTCTTGCTTTTTGGAACAGGACTGGCTTCTCGCATTTCCACCAACGCGGGAGCCTGAACACACTCTCCCAATACCAAGGCGCTTCGTGGGGCAAGAGCTGGAAGTTGATCGAGAAGCTGGCCGTATATGCCGGGCACAATTTCCCGGAAATAGCGCAGATCTTCAGGATTCTGCAGACGATGAACGATGAAGCTATTGCACTGCGAGAGAACCGTTTTGGATAATTCACTTGGGCGTTGGGAAGCTACAACCAATCCCAACCCATACTTTCTACCTTCTCGGGCGATGCGCTCGAAAACAAGTTTCGAAATGGAGTCTTCCTCCGTTTTTCTGCCCTCGCGGATATAGTTTTGGGCCTCATCAAGAACAAGAACGACCGGGTATTCCCCGCGGCCTACCCCACTCACCGGATCGCTCAGTCGTTGCAAGAACTCATGAATAAGGCGTCCAATAAGTGCGGTCACATTTTCAAGAACTTCGGAGGCGAGGAGGCTAAGATCAATGATAACAACATTAGACCGAGTCGAACCACGTCGTTGCCTGTCATAGAAAGGTAGTAACCCTTCCGGGCACACTTCTGTACCAGTGAGTTCTGTTTTACTCGAGCACTCAGCACCCAGAATGTCCCGCATGAAAGTAGCAAGAGAGTGCATGACCGATGGCCATTCCGAGCATATGGGTCCGAACAAAAACTCGAATCGCGAGTCCTCCAGTAGCCGATAAATGCGCATTATCATCGTGGAGCAATTATCCCGAGCCTGCAAAGAGCTTACTTCGTCACGAGTCATGGCATGCTCAAGATTTCGGTAGCGAAATGCGCTTTTACTAAAAAACCTCGGGCAATCTGCCGACGCCGTGCTAAGTACAGTGCTATTTTCTGGAGGTTGTAATAACTTACCCAACAACGGGTTGATGGCATTCTCAATACGCCATCGTTTATTCACATCGATGACTGCATAGGCTTCATATTGCTGCCCTTTGGTTCGGATTCCTCCCCGTGCAATATCTCGTATTTGCTCGAAACATGTTTTTATACTATCGGCCGTAATATCTGGGTAATGTTGAGATAACAGGCGCAGATGATCAACGATGGCAGGCTCTTCGATGTGGATAATAAGCCCATCACATAACTGCCTGATTGACTGCGCATTTTTGGTTTCAGTACCATAACAGAGCCTAAGTATCCGTCTGCACTCCATAATTATGTCCTGGCGAACATGGAGCCAGTTCTCGGTACCTTCCTCAGAGTCACGAGCAGACGACAAAGCGTTAAGCAAGACTGGCCGCTGAACGCCAGGAGATGCCCTGAACAAACGGACGAAGTCCTCAGAATCCATGAACCAGTAGGGGATAACGAGCTTCTCTTTTTCCGTAGAATCGGTAGGTATATAGAGCGCCTTGAATGCTGCGTCCGCGTCAGCCCATGCCTTGTCCTCATTTTGCTTTTGGAATGATGTGCGGTACTCACCATTGGTATCGAGGATTATGAATCGCGTTTGCTTTACCGATGCCTGTTTGATAATCGACTGAATGATAGTGGCAATCGTGCAGGACTTGCCAGAGCCAGTGCTGCCGATAATAGCGGCATGTTTCCCGAAGAATGCGTCTGGATTGATTTTGATGTCGTAATCCTGGAAGATCGCGGATCGACCAATTGGAATGCAGAAACCCGGTTCATCTGATGGAACATCATCTTGCAGGGAAGACTTACCGAATATCGCATCGAGGTCCTTTCGCGTCGTGATAAGAACTGGCGAATCAAGGACCGGAAACAAATTGATGCCCTGTCGGAATCTACCCTCGTCAATAGTACCGATCATCGTTGCCTTCATCAACCTTCGGGATGAAGGCAATATCACCATTGTCTTATCGGCTTTCAGTTCACTTTCCTCTGTCAATAGAACACGTGTGACCATAGCGACAATACGTCGCGTACCGACAGGAATTATGATGTAAGAGTTGATACGCCCGACTTCTAGCGTACCCTCATAGGTGGATCGGGTCAGGGCTTTCAGGTCGTGGTTCAATTCAACCGTCACCTGAGCGGTGTCGACTGCGACGACTCGGCCAATTTCATGGTCACTTGTCATCATTTTCCTTTTTCCTCTTCCGCACCTTCCGCTTTTCGACCGGAAAACGACGATAGCTCCTTGAAGGTTTTCATTACTTTGGCATCGATTTCCTCTTCTCTTAGGTCAGGCAGAAGCTTCGTAACAAAACCTTCGAATGTCCCTAACTCTCCGCCCTTGACAATCCAGACGCGTTCATCTTCGAGCTTCTCCAGTTTCCTAACGAAATCGTTCTTCGGATCAGGGTCCATCACGACGAGCGTAAAGCTCGGAATGGCAAGCGCCTGTCGGATCAATGCATTGATGTGATCATCCCCAAAGCCATAACCGATCACAAACAGGGCTGATTGTGGTTGTGCTATTGCATTTCCAAATCTACGGAACAGTTCGGAATACGGCAAACCCAGCGCTTGTCCGTACTTTAAGGGTGTGGGGTAGATCAACACATCGTCTGTACAGCAGTCCTGATTATAGAATGTTGCATACACTCCGAATGGATTTTCCCAATCCGGCTCGCAGCGATGCCAAGTAATTGAGCCATGAAGCTTATAAAGATGAAGGGCCCGATCAAATCGATGAACCCGTCCTTCAGTGGTCTGTGCGGGAAAATAAAAATCTATGTCGTAAGACTCTGGCCTGAAAACACGCCGAAGTGTTCCCACGAATCCATCGACAAGCACTGCTCCTTCGGCATCTCCGGCTTGTTCAATCAGGGTGTCATAGTTGAGTGTAAAGAGATTTGCACGTCGCAGGTTTAACGGTCGAGTAAGGACCTTCTTAATGAATTTTCTATGATGCTGAAGTGGCTCATCCAAGCCAGACTTTGGCAGGTTTAGGAGAATCGTCAAAGAGCCAGTTATCTCTTTGATCAAACGACTCAAATCGCTCTTAGCGATTGACAATTCAGAGCTGCCTGTCAGTTTCAATATCTCGGTCACATCGAGCATTCCGGCATGCCATGTTTGCAATTGGCTGAGATAGGCTTCAAGGTTCACACCAATTGCGGGAATGTTCTTCTCTTCGTTCGACTGGAAAAGTTGGGAGCGGGTGACGTACGAGAAGTCTTCTCGGGACAGGACTGAAGCAATCATATAGAAAAGCTCTATCCAGGCGGGAGCTTCTTTCCCTTTTTGCTCGCCCTTCGCTTTGTCGATGAGTGCCTTCTCGAGCGACTTCGGTATATTTGCAAGAGACACACCTCCAGCAGATAGGGAGGCACCGGCTCCGAGCAGGAATGAGAGGTTGTCGGTTTTTATTATTGTGCCAAACCGGACGCGCATTTCCTTGAGGAGCTCATCGAGAGATTTCCGAGCCTTCTCTTGGTTCTCGGCGTTTTCAGAATCAGCGCTCAAAATGCCATGTAGGTGCCGCTCTATGATGTCCTCTTTCCCGATGCGTATCTGATAATCGGACAAGCGGAAAGTCGCGTTCATCGTTTTTCCTCTTTTCCTGTGATTATCGGCTTCCTTCTTGAATCACCACAATCCATGTTGTGAATTCTGATCCGCTTTTTGAAGGCCGCTTTTCTGTAGTCCAGCCAATTCCCTGTTCTCCGAACAAAGCGGTCATCGCTTTGGGGACCAGTTGGTGTGCAATCGTGTCCCGATCCGACAACACGTCGGGAAGGAGTTTTTTTAACCGTTCTTTGACACCCCTCCACGGTAAGCCTTGTTGTGTCAGCCTGCTTATTAAAAAGCCCTTGTCGTTCTTGAATGCTTCAATCGTCGCTGCCTCGTAGATTGCCAGGGCATCTTGTTCCTCATCCGCCTCCGGTTCCTCGTGAAGAACCGAGGCCCCCATAGCCTGTGGGGTATGCGGCGTATCAACGACAGGCACTAAACGACGCGCAGATGCCAGCGCATTGCTAAATCGCTGACGAAGTCCCACAGCAGCGGTTTCACTCGCTGGTTGGTCATACTTCGGATCTCGCGCTTGGTATTGCCCCTCAAAGGACAACACACGAATAGGGATTGGATAACTCTTGCCGCCCACACTACTCCAGAACACGCCGTGACCAGGGATTGGCTCGTTCAAAAGAGATGACAGGATATCATCGCTGAAATGTGCATTTGCGCTCTTTACCGCTCGAAGATCACCGGCCGACAGAAGATGGAACGCAAACCAGTTATCCCCTTGGCTCAGGATTTCTCCTGATATTGATCCTGGTTGCTGCGTAATCAAGATAGCCCCCAAGTCATATTTACGTCCCTCTTTGACCCAGGATACGTAGGGTCCTTCGCCAGAGCTCCCTGAGCTGCCAAGGACAGCTTGCGCCTCTTCAACGACGGCGATGACCGGAATTGTTTCTGGCTTGGCCTTTGTAAACTCTTCCTGGTTGTGATCAAATATTCGTTGCAGGATAAGTCCAGATAGAACAAGCGCTGGCATACCCCGCATTTGAGATACGTCAATAACGCATATTCGACCCTCCCGTAGGGCTACAAGCAGCATATCCATCATCTGGCTGCTCGGGTCGTGCAGCATTCGAACAATTGTTGTCATGTTGGCCCGTGCCGCGACCATTTCAGCATCCTGGCTGTCCTCAAGCCTTATCAGTCGCCTGACTGTCTGCCCATCGGCACCATTCCCATCCCGATGGATCAGATCGACAAGTTGATGCCAATCGGCCTCATTCATACCCTTCAATTTTCGTACGTTCTGCTGATCCTGCTTTTCCGGTGGCAAAGCAATTGAAATCACATCACTTGGTCGTAACCTACGGATGTCTAAACGAATATCTCCGGCAACGAAAGATTGATAAAATGAACTGGGACCAGCCTTCGGCGTGAAGACAACCACTTTATCCAGCAATTCGGGCACGTCACAAAGCCCAGGGCGGTTCTTATCATCTGGCCAGAAATATTCGCCATCGGGATCGAAAATCACAGTTCCGACTGGTACTTGCTTGCCTCCACGTTTCTCTACCGTAGGCGTGTTTCGATAAAGATTGGCGAATAGAAGTTTCACGAGATTTGACTTACCAAAGCCCGCCCTTGCGAAAACAAGAGTTCGTCTTGCCACAAGGTCAAGAACGTGGAATTTCGGAATTACCAGCGGACTCTTAATCTGCATCCAGGGAGCACGGACAAGCCGTGAATCACCGGAAGCATAGATGAATTCGCCCAGTGCGAAATATCCTATCTCAGCGGCATCAACTATGTTGTGACCGGCTACTTCCCGTAGGACCTCATCGGTCAGAAAGGCCACTTTGCTCCCGACGTGCGGCAGACGGCGGTGGGAGGCCGCAAAGACGAGATCGCCGTTGACGACTCTCACCACACCCAGCACTCGCATGTTCACTCGATACTTGAGGTACTGTTCACGGAGGTCTTCAGGTATCGGCCGCTCTTCTGAAACGGCTCGAATGCCATAGTCCTCGCCTGCCGAGGAAACGAGACGTCCTTGAGATGAGATTGACGTTATGCGACCGAGGACTGCTTCATCCTCGTCTTCTAGCTGAACAACGAGAAACTGACCATGCATAGGAGCGCGCTGAAACTCATTCTTGTAAGGCAGTACGAGATCGGCGTGAAACTCTAACCCCCCTTCACTGAAGCCTCTGAATATGCCAACTGTCGTTTCGCGTGAGAAGAGTTTCATTCATACCTCCGTGCCGAAACATCGCCTTGTAGACGCAAGGCCTCCAATGCGGGGATTTCCTTTTCGCTGAGTAAGCTGCGTACTGCTACAATGACCTCATCTTGAAGAATGTCGAGATCAAAATCTACGATTTCAGCGAATTCATGTGCTTTCTGGAGACATCGTGGATAAAAAGGAACAGGAAATCCGTGGATGGCATCTGCAAGCAGATATCCAAATACCTCATCCGCCTTTTGGGCCTGGCTGCTCAGTATATCGACCGTCCAGAGGGGATCGCCACTTCGCTCTCCGAACCGCACAAAGTACATGTCTCCAGCAACGAACTTGGAGGCCTCACCGGAACCATCTTCCACTTCAGCCCCACGGGCATACTCGGGCCATACATAAGCTTTCGCTTCCAATGTTCGCGGCACACTCACATAACGAGGCGCGCCATGTGGGAATATCCCTTCAAGGGCCATTGCCAAGCTGTAACGCGCCAAGACCTTGCTGTGTTTCGCGAGGCCGACGAGAAACACCTTCCGGCGAGTCTCTTGGCGTATTCTCTCTATTGATTCTTCTATTCGTTTTGTGAACTCGATGAAGAATTCTCCGCGAAAGAGCTTGCTGCGCAATAGACCGTCCCGAACCAACATCGTATCGGTGGCAAAGGTCCGGTAGCAGATTCGTTCATAAAGCGCAGCCCACTCGCAGAGGTCGCGATAGACAAGCACCCATGAGGGGGATATCTCGTCGGGAGACTCTCGCACCTTCTTTGAATCCGGAATCATGTGGCTGAGACGATTCAATGTGCGCGGCGTCACATTTAAATCTTCCATTACACGACCCAATGCCGTTCTCGGAGATCCATCGTCGTTAAACTGCGCGCGACTCAGGACATCGGTATCAGTTGTTGGTGTCACCGCGTCGAGACAGAGTTGCTCACCGTAAGAATCCACAACCCTCACAAGTTGAACATGAAATGGATCAAAAACGAGCTTGTTGTTTCCGCCATCGCTCGCCACCAGGGATACCGAAGTTGTGGACCTGGGTTTGATCGCTCTGACTTCAGCTGCAAGGGCGCGAATCTCCGAACGTAGGTCGTCTAGCAACCTTCTATCCCGAACGGTTGCGGCACGGATTGCAGCTTTTAGATTAGGGAGTTCATTCGGATCGAACATATTTATCCCTCGAGCCTGGCATATACATCGAATTCTCTTGTTGCAGCTTTCATCATGCGGCAAAATTGTTCGGACTGTCTCCTGCCGTTATTTGCCGATCCAGCATCGATCCATCGCCGAATGCGCCAGCCGGAATCTGCAAGATTCAAAGACATTTGTAGAATTTCCCGGGCGTCCACTGGAACGCTAGGCAGATAGCCAAAGCGAATGATAAGAATGGCGCCTGGAGAGCATCGTTTTGCAACCGATTTCCATACGTTAGACAATTCCTCGGTAAACCTATCAGCGGAATGAGAGATCTGACCTTCCTGTGAATAATCCACAGCATCAGCGCCTCCAAGAAACCAGTTGCGAAGCCATTGATCAGGGCGGTAGGTGCACATACCGAAATAAGGTGGAGATGTCACGACCCAGTTGAATCTGTAGGAAGCTGGAACCACCCTATCGGTATGCTGGGCATCGCCGAAGTAGACTGCTCCTTTGGAAGGCGGCGGAATAATCCTAAGAGAATATTCCGCCCGGCGCTTCACAGCATTCAGAACATCGACACGTGGCGGTTCTGTTTTATTGGTGCGCTGCCAGTAGCGAACGGCAGCATTGGGTTTTGTTGCGTATGTACGTGGCATCTGATTCGAAAGGTAAGTCGGAAGTCCGCGATTGCGCGGCCCGTGGAGTATGCCCAACAGCAGCGCACGCAACACAATCTCTTCAGCGGTCTTACAAGACTCCATCAGCCGTTCTCGCAGAATGCAAATCTCTTTCAATGTATCAGGATGATAGCAGAGGTTCCAGAAGTCACCTGCTGGCATCGAAATCGGCGAGGATTGGCTCGTAAGAATTGACCGAGCCGTTTCAACAACGGCATCCGATGTGGTCTGTGCCAATTTCGCTGCTGCTATCGCCGCCGCAATAGGGTTGCTGTCAATGCCAACGCAGCCGAGACCGAGAAGACGAGCGGCAAATAGGGTTGTCCCACGGCCGCAGAAGGGATCAAGAACCCACTCGTTCTTATCGGCATTGGTTAGACGGCGGAGCGGAAATTCCAGGGGGAACATGGTGTAATATGGGCACACTGTATTGAGACCAAGAATTGGCGATTGGGCATTTGTTGGCAATGTTCGACAGACGTTCTTAGGTGCGCAGTACTGGGAAAAGACAAGACGTCCGTAGACGCTGTCGGGAATCCGCAGCGCCCCTTTTGTCTCGCATTCCGCATGACATTGTATGTGACGCTCATTATTCATGCCTTAGTTGCTCCGCCTCGTATTCTTCAAATGAGCCGTAATTCGGAACGGATCGCGCACAGTTGTACCAGCCGTGATTAGTCTGGCCCACTCGGCCATTGATGTAGTCACAGAGCTCCTCAAAGCGTGAGACATGGATGAAGAATGTTTTTACCTTGAACTTGCGCTGAATGGTAAGTGAATTTCGGCATGGTTGAAAGGGCGCAAACTGCCATAGATAGCTAGCGTCGGCCTTACAATAATCGAAGTAGCGTTTGATCAGATAGTCGGTGTATCCCTTCTTGATGGCGTCCGCACCGATAGAATCCACCGGGTATTGCATTCGGGGTGACCGTTTGCGGCCAAAGGTCACGGTGTTGGCGATAATGCTGCCGCTGACACTCGCGGCATCCACATTAACCGACTGCCCGAGACTCTTTTCGTCCCGCCAGGGTGCCGCCTTGTGAAGCCAAAACAGTTCTACCTTCTTCGCATGGACATCCGCCGGCGAAATCTCCTCACACGTGATCTTGGTGTGGCAGTTCCTGCACACGACAATCAGATTCTCAATCTTAGTGTTCGAGGGGTCTTCGTCTATGTGATGAATCTCTAGCACGGCTACGTCAGCAACACCGCAGAATGGACAGCGATTGTCGGCTTCCTGATAAAGCTTCTTGCTCGCCAAAGATGAAACCGACTTGCGCTGTTTCGGGCGTTTAGCTGCCTGGTCCTCATGCTGGGGCTTATCTCTGCGTCCTTTCATAAGTTCTCCTGGTATGCGCGGTCAAGAAGGGTGTGCATGATGTTTTTCAACTCGTCGACCACGGAGTCTTGGTGTCGAATGGGTGCTGTGACTAGAGGCAAGGCTTCGAGAGCTTTATCTGTTCGTCTGAACGGCATGGCGATCCGGAAGTTCTGGCGCGTGGGGAACCATCCTTCGACCTGGGGATCACGCAAGTCAGGGTTGCCCTGGATGAACGACCGCGTTGTGTTGAAGAATCTGGCTATTTCCTCATTCCCGTCCCTTTTCCTTGAACATGCCATCGGTGTTGATCGATTCGTCAGGGTTTTCGAGGAGGGTTGGTTTTGGACGAAATTTGGAGTCATCTCTCGCTCATTGTTCTGGCGCACCCACTCTTCTATTTCGGATAGCTTGAAACGAAAGAGCCATCCCACGCAGTAAGCAGGGAGCCTTCGTTCATCGATCCATCTATAATCCGAGTTCTTGGCCACCCCAAAGTAGGCAGCCACGTCGTCGGCGCAAACCTAGCATTCTTCAGCAGCCATTTAAAATCCTCTCGTTAGTAATTAAAATCACTCCCCATGTATGCCAATTGTAATTTCATATGTATCCGCAATATTTCCGCTGTTTTTATCTTCAGATAATAGCACAGTGTATGCCAATTAATACATTCATGCGTATAGGCAAACGGTCCATTCCAGTCAAGAATAAATTGCTGGAATACCGAGAATTTGCGCATACATGGCTCCAGATGGAGACCAGTTAGTTACTGAGTTTCAGCGCTAGATTTCGCCGGTTAGCCCCTTGAAGCTCTTGGCCCAGCAATCTCGAACCGTATAGAGCAGAACCTGGATTCCGCACTCATTTGTCAGGATAGGGACCAGGAAGCACGGTAGAGGCAGGGACCGCCGGATTGCTCCGCTCCAGCCAGTCAATTGCCAGAAGGAATGTCTCGGGGTTACCGAAGGTAAGAATCCCCCCGTAAACAGGAGACCAGGGTGCGCCTTTGCCTTTCTTCATAACCCAGTCGGAGAGGGGGGTCGGGGTTGGACATGCAAGCCACGATGGAGGCTTGTGTTATTATATCGACGAGCGGATTAGTGGTCACGATAGCAAGGATATCCTCCTTCTGGGCCTCCAGAACCGGCGTTCCGGAGAAGTTCTCAAATAGTCAACCGTGGACTGTGGTGTCCTTCATCGCCACGACGGCTCGGCAAAAGTGGTCGTGGTTCTAGAAATCGCGCCTTAGAGTGCCTTAGATGAAGTATCTTAGTATACCGCGTGTGTTCGCATTCAAGGGCTCTTTTGGGTTCATTCCATGGTTCATGGGTTCCATTTAGGTGTCTGTCACTTTTCCTTCCCATTTCTCTCCTAGGCGATGAACTCGAAGGGTTCCTCCTAATACATGGCCAGGTCCTTGAACTGGAACACACCCAGGCTCATGGGCGGGACAGGAAGCTCTCTATTTCCTTGTTGTTCCGCCAATACCGCGTCAAGGTATGCTGGTTACGAAGCATAGAGGACGGCCTTGCGGTGGAAATGTCACTGCAGCTTCAATGGGTTGTCCCTCTTGAGAACAATGAGTTTTTTTGTATTGGTCCATCATGTTAGGACGGCGGTGATCTGCCTGCGGCAGCGCCGGAATCGAGCCTTGAACCGTCAATATCCATGGCACCATCCCTCTCGGCATTCGCAAGCAGGCGAAACTGAATCACGCTTGTCCACCTCTGCAAAGCATCGCATCTTCTAGCGCATGAACAGGTAGTCAGCGTGATGAATGGGATCCTTTTGGGTGCCTATCACCTAACCGGTGCGAATTTCTTGGATCGCGACCGGGTATGGTCGAGCAGAAGCGTGCCGTGGTTGTTTAAGCTGGCCACGAATCCGGCGAAGGCCTTATCCGTGGCGAGCCGCTCGACTGTAATAAAGCGCTCGAATAACCTGTGGCCACCGTCGATATTGAGCATGCTGCGCCGGTAGAATGGGTCTCGTGATTCTTGCTTAGCAGCGGTAGGCGGGGGAAGAGTCAGGCGAGGTGCTCCCGCTTTTCGGGGCGCCGCCGATTTTTCCCCGAAGATGACGCCCGCAAGCCCGCATATCTGGATTTCCCACCTTAGGAATTGACGACGAAACCTCCGGAAGACGCCTCGGCATACTCCTTCGGGTGCGAATCGAATCATTCGCGACGTCGACCTAGCCGAGCTCTCTGGTAATACGTGCGACGACTGGCTAGTGAGTCTGGACAGCTGTATTATAAAAGATTGTCAGGGAACGGACCACTTATCCGAGCAGGTCAAAATTCTACAGGAGGGCGCACGTCCACGGACTGGATGCCGGTTGTGGCCTTCATCTCCTTCCTGAGCTCCAGGGCTGCGTCCGTGTTGTGCCGGATGGTCTGCCTCGTTCCGAAGGCGCCTTTGCCGCTAGCGAAACCAATTTTGAGCGGCTCGAAGAAGGCATGCTTCCGCTGACATCCCGCTCGGGGTAGATGTGCGGGCGGTTGTAAGTGTGCGTGGCCACTTCTGAAACGATGAGACCCCGATGGGATCGCTCCACAAGGTCTTACGTTAAAAAGGAAACACTCAAGTTTAGCGGATTAAATTTGGCTCCGGAGGTAGGATTCGAACCTACGACCAAACGGTTAACAGCCGTCCGCTCTACCACTGAGCTACTCCGGAATTTTTATTTAAATTGTTTATGCTACTTTATTTTAATCCAAAAGGATTATGTTTAAACTGAAAATGATCGAAAACAAAAAATGTTTAATTTTCAAACGCATTCCATGAGTTTCTGTTCCAAAGCATGCTTTATATTTAAAATACTTCCTTATCTTTTTGTTTTAATGAGTTTTTTATTAAATTGATAAGTAGAGCAAGTTGCAATTTAAAATTACAAAAAAATTTTACATTGATAGTGAGAAAAGAAAGGCTTGATCAGCAGCTTGTGAGGAAAGGGATGGCATCCTCTAGGGAAGAGGCTAAGCGGCTTATTCTTGCAGGAAAAGTTTCAATCCTCGATAAGCCTGGAGCTAGACTTAAACCAAGCTCACTTCTTGATCCTGACCAACCCCTAAAAATCGAGCAAAGGGAAAAGTATGTCAGTAGAGGGGGATATAAACTGGAAGTCCTTTTTCATTCTTTTCATTTGCATGTGGAAGGGAAGATATGTTTGGATGTCGGATCTTCGACTGGTGGGTTTGTCGACTGCTTACTTCAGCATGGCGCTCGAACCGTTTATTGTGTTGATGTGGGAAAGGGGCTTTTGCATTGGAAAATAAGGTCTGATCCTCGAGTCAAAATAATGGAAGGGATGAATGCAAGATATCTGAAAAAAGAAGATTTTTCTAATCAACTTTTTGATGTAATAACCGTTGACGTTTCCTTTATCTCACTGAAATTGATCTTGCCTGCCCTATTTCCATTACTTACTCCCAATGGATTGGTTTGTGCTTTGATTAAACCTCAATTTGAAGCAGGGAAAAAGGAGGTTGGCAAGAAAGGAGTCATAAGGGATGAGGGCATTAGAAATCGAGTAATCAAAGATCTTGAGCTTTGGCTTACAGCTAATTTCCCTATGAAAACAGCGGCAGTCATTCCTTCCCCCATTTTAGGGCAGGAAGGAAATCAGGAATATTTGTGGGTGATTGAACAAAAAGACCCTTGTATTGACTTAAAGCCTCATCTGTAAGAAGTGAGTTCTTAGTGGCTTGAGCAGCTAGTGGATTGGTCGGAACTCTGACAAACGCAGAAAATCTTTATTGAAGGCACGGAGAAAATTCATCCGATTTAGCTGTTAGGCAATCGACATAGTTCCTTGTATATTAGTCCTTACTGCCAAAGAAAGTCGTAGCTACGTTGAAGAATTAAGTTGGATTAAAGTTGGGGGTGGTAGTTTTAGGAGCTAATGCCATGCATTTGAAAAATAGAAAGGAATCAGGACAGAGGCAAAAAATGGATCGATGAGTCTTGAATACCGGAATACATAAAGAGACGGCGCTTTGTTTTTAGTCAATTTATTTATCGGTTTGGTTGAAGTCTTTAGGTTGTGAACATGATAGAGAACTCTTTTATTAGGATCAAAGGAGCCAAGCAACATAATTTAAAAAACATTTCTTTAAATATTCCTAAAGGCCAGCTGACGGTAATTACAGGAGTCAGCGGCTCAGGAAAATCCTCGCTTGCTTTTGATACTCTGTATGCCGAAGGCCAAAGAAGGTATATGGAAAGCCTTTCGGTCTACTCAAGACAATTTCTTGAGCAGCTTGAAAAACCAGAGGTGGAATTAATTGAAGGCTTGATTCCTGCTGTGGCAGTAGAACAGAAAACTTCTGCAGCCTCTCCACGTTCCACTTTGGCTACTTCGACCAATATCTATGAATATTTGAAGTTACTTTTTGCCCATCTTGGCGAGCCTCACCATCCGTTGACTGGGAAAAAACTAAAAAAGTATACAGTCGAAGAAATAGTGGCTCGTCTTATGGCATTACCACAGCAGACTCCGGTTATGCTTTTGGCTCCATTAATCAAAAAAGAAAAAGGCAATTTTATTCCTCTTTTAGAGCAGATGCAAAAAGAAGGATTCTTGAGAGCAAGAATCGATGGCCGCCTCCAAGAAATCGAAGAGGTGGTGAGTCTTTCCCCAGAGGAAGCCCATTCCATAGAAATACTGATTGACCGGATACGGATTGAGCCAGATATAACGAGCCGTCTTTATGATTCTGTAGAATTGGCTTTAAGGATAGGAAGAGGTGTATTATGTGCTGTCTTTCAGGATACTCAAGGTAAATCGGGGGAATGGGTCATGAGTAATCTTCATTATGACCCAGAAATAGGTTTTCTTTTTCAGGAACTAAGTCCAAGACACTTTTCGTATAATTCTCCTTTGGGAGCTTGTCCTAAATGCCAGGGGTTAGGGTGTGAGCTTGATTTTGATCCTGCTTTGCTGATTCCCGATCCAACTGTCTCTTTGAAAGATAATCCTTTGGCTCCTTGGGAAAAAATCGGGGGAGGATTATCTAAAGTGTTCCTTAAAGAATTGCTCGAACAAGCCGCTTTGTTTGGAGAACCTATCGATAGGAGCTGGCAAGACTGTTCGGAGGAATTTAAGCAGGCTATTTTGTTTGGCTCTTCGAGTATCTCAACAAAAAAGAAAAGAAAAAGTTTTAAGCCTTTTGAAGGCGTTATTCCTGCTCTCAAAAGAATGTATGAGGAAAGCAAGTCTGCAATCCTTAAGGCTAGGCTGAAAGAATTTATTCTTTCGGTTCCTTGCAAAGCCTGCAATGGGCAAAGACTTAATCCAGAAGCCTTAGCTGTGACTATTGAATTGAAGGGCTGGCCGGCATTTAACATATCGAAGGTGCTGGATCTTACTGTATCGGAGGCTTTGTGTTGGGTAAGAGAACTCTTAGCGTCTTACACAAGTGATAAGGCAGCTCAAGAAATGCTCTCTGGATTAGCAGCTAGGCTCCAAAACCTAGAAGAACTTGGACTTGGGTATCTGACATTGAACAGAGAGATTGGCACTTTGTCTGGGGGAGAATCGCAGAGGGTAAGATTGGCCACACAACTTTCAGGAGAATTGACAGGCTTGCTCTATGTGTTGGATGAACCAAGCATTGGTCTTCACCCAAGAGATACAGAGAAATTGATTAGGACAATAAAAAGGCTCAAAGACATGGGTAATACAGTTGTGGTGGTAGAACATGATGAAAAGAGTATTAGGGAAGCCGATTATATCGTTGAACTTGGGCCAGGAGCAGGTTCGGCTGGCGGACATATTGTTGCTTCTGGAACTTTAGAGGATATACTCAAATCCAAAGCTTCCGTGACAGGGGCCTACTTACGCGGGGAACTTTCTATTCCAATTCCAGCAAGACGAAGAAAACCATCAAGAAAGTTTATACGGCTCTTTGGCGTCAGAAAGCATAACTTAAAAAACATCGATATTGCTTTTCCTATTGGACTTTTCTGCTGTGTCACAGGGGTAAGCGGATCAGGTAAAAGCACTCTTGTCAATGATGTCCTTGCAAAAATATTTTTGCAGCAAAGCAATGATCCAAAGACTGGATTAGATCTATGTGATAGAGTGGAAGGATTGTCCTTGATTAAAAAAATTATCATTGTAGATCAATCTCCTATTGGCAGATCGTCTCGATCCAATCCAGCAAGTTATTGTGGGGCTTTGCCCATCATTAGGGAACTTTTTGCAAAACTTCCCAAATCGAAGGTCATGGGATTTTCCGCTGCGAGGTTTAGTTTTAATGTTCCCGGAGGTCGGTGTGAACGGTGTAGAGGAGAGGGGCTTATAGAAGTGGAAATGGCATTTCTTCCTCCAATTTTTGTTGTTTGTGAAGCATGCCAAGGGAAACGATTCAATCGGGAGACATTAGAAGTCACTTACCGGGGGAAGAATATTGCGGATGTCTTGGATATGACTATAGAAGAAGGCTGTGATTTTTTTAAGAATATCCCTCCTCTATTCGAAAAACTTGAAATGATGTCGAAAGTTGGTCTTGGCTATTTAAAACTTGGACAACCTGCTATCACTCTTTCGGGAGGCGAAGCACAGAGACTGAAACTAGCTGTGGAATTGCAAAGAAAGACTGAAGGCAGAACACTTTATATTCTTGATGAGCCGACAACCGGTCTGCATTTTGCCGATATTGATTTGCTTCTCAAACTGCTCCATAATCTAGTGGAACGAGGCAATACGGTGATTGTGATCGAACATAATCTTGATGTTATTAAGTCGGCAGATTATGTTATAGACTTAGGACCGGAGGGAGGGGAGAAGGGGGGAGAAGTCGTTGCAACTGGTAGCCCGGAAGAAGTGGCCAGAGAAGCCATAAGCTGGACTGGGAGATACCTACGAGCCTTATTTGAGCGACAGAGATGATCAAGCGCCTTTTGCTCTTTTTTTTTCTTTTTCTAACCACTTACTGCTCTAGCTCTTGGAACAGTTTTGCGCTGGGTCTTGAAAAACATCTTTATGATCAGATCAATGAATCAATGGATGATAGCCTGCTTAGTCGCGTGGTCGAATTATCGAAAGAATTTGAAAAGAATTATCCTCAATCCTCAGATCTTGCTGCTGTTTATCTCAAGCATGCAGAAGCCTTGTATTTCCTGGCCAAATACGAGGATCTTGTTACGCTTTTATCGCAAAAAGGACTACCGCCATTTTCCGTTGAAGATTCTGGGAAAATCGCTTTTTGGAGGGCTGAAGCTTACCGAGCTATGGGAAAATGGACAGAAGCGATTCGAGAATATGAGACAGCTGAAAAATATCTTCTGGATACGGCACTCCTTGAAAAGGTTTGGATTAGAAAAGGCTTTTCTTTATGGCAAGATGGGAAGACTAAGGAAGCTCAAGAAACGATCAGTAAAGTCTTACATTCTAAAAATGCGGCTAGTTGTGCTGAAGCCCTGCTAATCTTTGGAAAGATTGCATTAAGTAATGGCAATCAAAATGAAGCTAAAGAGTATTTTCATTCGGTTATAGCTAAAAGCCCTAATTCGGAAAGTGGTATAGAAGCCAAGTACTGGACAGGAAAGCTACTGGAACAAAACCATCCTCAAGAGGCTGTTCCCTATTTTCAGTCTGTTGTGGATCAAGCGGGTTTTTCTAGGGATATTAACATTCTTGGCTTCTTGGAACTTGGAAAAACTTATCTGGCTTTAGAAGAAACGGGAAAAGCGATGCAGGCTTTTGAAAAAGGGCTTAGTTTGTGTAAAAAAGAAGAGTTACAGCTTCTTTTTGTCAAATACTACTTGGATGCAGCTATCGCTTTAAGTCGGCTCAACGAGGCTAGACAGAAGCTTTTTTCTATGTTCCCTCTTGAAAAGGGATCAAAGATTGGAGCCTGGGTAAGATTTATTGAGGCTGAAGAAGAAGCAAAAAACGAACAATATGATTTTGCACTGCTTCTTTTGGAAAAGCTTTTGGATAGTCAATCCTTGTTAGGGACCGATAAACAGGTGGAATATAGCCTAGGCAGAATTTATTATGAGATGGGTTCTAAGGAACCTGCTACAAAATACTTCTATAAAGCACTAGCCTCGACGGATGCGCATGTAAGCGAACATGCATTGTTTTATCTGGGGCTAATTGATTATGATAAATCAAAATTTGAAGATAGTGCTGATAAATTTGCGCAGGCTTTTCAAAAGCAGGGAGAACTTGAAGAAGAGGCCCTTTACAATGTCCTTCTTTCGAGGGCTCGGATGCATAATGTGGATGATTTTCTCAAAGCAAAAGAAGCTTTTTTATTGAAATATCCTACCAGTAGCTTCCGCTTGGAGATTTATCTTACCGAAGCTAATCTTTGGGAAGAACTCAATCAATTTGACAATGCTATTGGCATACTCGAAAAAGCGCTATCGGATCCTTTGATAAAAAAGGAGAAAGCCATTTTACTTTTAAATCTTGGAAAACTCTTTTTAAAACAGGCAAAATATGCCGAGGCTACTGAAGAATTTATGAGGCTTTGTGATGATTACCCAACCGACAAATTTGTTCCTGAGGCATTATACCTGGCTGTTTTTTCTGATTATCTCGCTGGCCATATAGGTGCGCATGCTGCCAGAGAGAAGATGATAGAAATTTTAAGAAAGTATCCTTCCGATCCTATTGCCCCTAAAGCTTTGTTTTCGGCTGCTGAGTATGCCTATGATGAAGCGGATTTTTATGGGGCACGATGGCTTTTTGAAGAAGTGCCGAAAGACTATCCCAACAGTGAGTTAGGAGATCAAGCTTATTATTGGGCATCAAAAGCAGCGATCGAGTGCAAAGATCTCTCGGGGGCCGTGCTGCTTTTGGAAAAGATTCCAGAAAATTCCCCTATAAAATCCGAAGCTAGATTATTGCAAGGCAAGATTTATTTTGATCAGAGCCAATACCCAGCCGCCGTTTCACTTTTTGATGGGGTATTGGATAAAGAGCCGACAGGAAAACTGCACGTGATTGCGCTCTTAAGAAAAGCCGATTGCTTTTTTGCCATGGCAGCTAAAGAAAAAAAATATTATCAGGAAGCCTCTTCTCTTTATTCCAATGTGATAAAAGATCCATCAGCTGATATTGAGGAAAAAGACGAGGCTGCTTTCAAATTTGCCGTTTGCCTTCAAAAGCAAGGAAGAATTGAGGATGCATTGGCTTCCTTTTTGGATGTTCTCAATGGGAGGACAGACCATATAAAATATGACGCTGACCGAGAGACCTCACATGCGCTGCAATCGACTCTTTTCCCCGAGTTTTATTGGAGAATTAAAGCTGGAGTAGAAGCAGCTTTAATAAAGGAAGAACAGAAAGATTGGGTTGGAGCCCTCACCATTTACCGAAAACTAGAATCCCTTGGTGGACCTACCCAACAGGAATTCCATGAAACCCTGAATAGGCTTAAAAAAGAGCACTTTTTAACAGAAGGCTTCTAAAAAGCTTGGATCTATAACCGAATTTCTTATTCTCTCCCAATAACTGTATAAGTAAAAAGGAGGACTCCATTGGGATCGAACAGCTATTGGAAAGAATGAATTCTTTTCGATTAATGAATCCAAAGGAAATGTGGGAGGCCTGCGAGAGAAGGAACGACAAGAATTTCTGGGGAAAAACCTGCGGCACGCAGAATATCTTTTCTAGTTAGTTTTAAGGGTAAACTCTCTTGTAGAGCGGAAAAGCCAACGGATTTTTTGTCTCTTACCGTGTCGCGAACAATTTCGTAGTAGGTTTGTTGGAGGTCCTCTTCATACGATGGCTCGACCGAAGGATCTTGTTTGGAAATCAGATAGCGGGCTAAAGCTTCAATTTTTTCTTTTATTCCGGACTGTTCGAAAAGAGTGTCTTGGTAGGCAGTGATGAAAAGAAGATAAAGGGCAGAGATTTCAGTGAACTGTTCGAAATCAACTAGATGGAATTGAACGGGTAGGTCTTTTGCTTGTTTGAGCTTGGAATGGAAGGGAGGAGGGATTGTGGGAGGGAGGAAACAAATTAAAGAGAGGTTAGGATCGACCTTATTTCTATTTACTTCGGATAAGAATGCTTCAGTCAAAAAAGAAGCAAAAGGCTCAAGACTAAGCCAGTAAAGATGCGAGTGGACAGTCCAACAGAGATCAAAATAGGGCTGTTCTAGATTGGTAACGGTTATCCAGGAGATGGTTCTGGCTGCCATTGTCAAGAACCAGATCATAGGTGCTTGGAAAGGGAGGAGCCTTGGATTTAATTCTATAGCCAGTTTAGCTTCGAGCAGAACGGTTTCGAAAAGAGGCATGGCAGAGATTTGTGGATTTTTTAATTGAGATAAAATTTTGTTGTAACCGAATTCAAAGTATGCAGGAAAGGCTGTTGGCCCTTCGTAATTCCGACATAGCTGTTCTAAGGCCATTTTTTTCTCCTTTTTTAACCCTTTTATCATGGCCAACCTTGAGCATCCTACTGCCACAAGATCTTCTTTGGGAGGAACTTCCATACGGATGGTCAGTAAATGAGGACAAATTTGACTACTAGTTTGGAGAGCCTTTAGAAAAGGTTCAGTCCCAACGATCAATAGGAATCTGTTGGGAAAGGAAAGAAGTTCTGAAAGAAAGCAAAGAAATCTCTCGAGCAAAGATTCGCTATTGAGGAGGTGGTCCCAATGATCGAAAACAAGAAGAAAGGGTCGGACTCTTAAGGAAAGGTGGAATAGATCTTTAATTTTTAATTTTGCTTCTTCTTCTTTGTCTATCTGCAAAGGTTTATAGGGGATATCAAAAAAGGAAGGTTCGGGACTTATGAAAGGTTCTCCAAAAAACCAATTTTTACACATTTCTGTTATTCGTCTGTCTTGTCCGAGGACAGAAAACCCATAGATGACTTTGATCCAATCTCTTGGGTCGTTAGCGAAAGCTCCCCATCCGGTCAGTTCTTTCTCCAAAATGGGAAGGACAAAAGGGAAGTCTCTTTTCAGCCATTCCACCCATTCTGGAACGACTTCTTCGGGGAGAAGCGAGGTCGGATTTTTTTTTAGAAAAACAATAGCGGAACGAATTTTCCTGTATAAGCTTTTATTTTTTTGGGCGGCTTCATTTACTAGCTCAAGAAGAATGCCATAGGCAAGCACATCGCGTTGATTTGCTTGGCCAGGCCAGCATCCTGTCGAGCCAGATTTTTCAGGGAAAAGTAGCTCATTGTAAATACATTGCCGAAGGTATTGAAAAAAACCGGATGGAGAGAAAAGAGGAGGAATTGAAATAAGAAAAAAGTTTGGCGAAAAAT
This sequence comes from Candidatus Methylacidiphilum fumarolicum, assembly GCF_949774925.1. GTDB lineage: Bacteria > Verrucomicrobiota > Verrucomicrobiia > Methylacidiphilales > Methylacidiphilaceae > Methylacidiphilum > Methylacidiphilum fumarolicum. The sequence goes on along the minus strand of NZ_OX458932.1, from coordinate 2,074,496 downwards.
ACTGGAATAATCTTCCTACTAGATGGCTTTTCCCAACCCCACTAGTCGTGGAATAGAGAACAATGATTTTTTTCTCTATCTCTTTCTTATGGCTTGAAAAAAGGTTAACGATTTGAGTAAGACTCTCTTTCCCAATCCCTTTTACTGTTGGGGATATTTTTCTTGGATCGTAACTGTGCGACCCAAAAAAAATATTCCAATCAAGATTGTTTTCTTTTTTATTTTTAAAAAAACCGATCATTTTTCATTTATTTAAGCATTAGAGGCTTCCTCTGGATATTTTGTAGAAGAATGAAAGGAATAGCTAGCTTCCTATTTTTTATAATTTGCTCCTCTAGAAAGTAGAGTTGTAACAGCCCCCTTTTTTTCATAACCCACTGAATCCCACTTGGAACATCCATTGATTATAGGCTCAAGCCTCTTGTCTATCTTTTGGCCTGAGCGCAGAGGGATAAGACCAAGGGGCAGCTTTCTTAACAAATATTGTCAGCCTTGTTTTCTAGTTGCCACTGAATCCCTTCAAGGCATCAAACTTCAGACGCGGGTCAACGATGTCGCATCGCATCCGCTTTTATCTTTAGGCATGCGAGCGTTAAACGTAGCCCTTTTGTTTCTTTTGAAAACTTGAACTATTCACTCTCAAGATTCAATTTCTTTCTTCAATGGGTATAAATGGCTTGGGAAGAGGACCCACATATTCAGCAATGGGTCTAATCAGCCGGTTATTAGCCCTTTGTTCAAAAATATGTGCACACCATCCAGAAGTTCTAGAAATCACAAAAAGAGGGGTAAAAAGAAAAGTGGGGATTCCAAGAAAATGATAAGTAAGAGCACTGTAGAAATCTACATTAGGATACAGATGCTTTTCCCTGAACATGACTTCTTCAATTCTTTCTGCAATTGCAAAGAGGTTTTTCTTTGAGGGCTCATCGGAAAGCTTTTTAGCCCATTCTTTTATGATATCCGACCGAGGATCACCATATTTATAGACTCGATGTCCAAAACCCATAATTTTCTCTTTTTTGGTGAGCATGGATTTTATGCCGACCTCGGCCTCATCCGCTGATTTAAACTGTATGATTTGTTCCATGGCTGCTTCATCGGCTCCTCCATGTAAAGGGCCTCTTAAAGCACAGATTCCTCCAGTAATAGCAGAATAAAAGTCGGAAAGAGTCGAAGTAATAACTCTACAGGTAAAAGTCGAGGCATTGAATTCATGCTCGGCATGAAGGATTAGGGCGACATCCAGGGCGCGTATTTGAGAGGGACTAGCAGGATGACCATATAAAAGGTGCAAAATGTGAGCGGCTATTGTTTTTTCGCTTTCTGATGAAGTCTCAATAGATCCTTTGCCCATATGATATTGATACCAGAACAGTAGCATGGAAGGCATGATTGCCAGTAGCCTTTTGGCAATAGTCAACTGGAGGCTGCTGCTCTTTTCAGGTTCAAGGGTTCCAAGCATTGAACAGCCCGTCCGTAAGACATCCATGGGATTGCAGTCCTTAGGGATGAGTTTTAAAACGGTTTGAAGTTCAGGGGGGAGGGAACGCCAGGACATTAGCTGATCAATGAATTCGTTAAGCTGTGTTAAGGTGGGTAATTCTCCATGGAGTAAGAGAAAGATGACTTCTTCGAAGGTTGCCTTTTTTGCTAAATCATGAATGGAATATCCTCTATAAGTCAAATCGAGCCCTTCTTTTCCTACAGTGCTTATAGAAGTTTTCCCTGCTACGATCCCTTCTAGTCCAGCTTTCGTTGCTTCAGTCATAAATTTGGTCCTTTCTAATAAGTTTTTGTTTAAATAAATGTATTTTTCTGTCTCATCGTTGATGAAAGGATGAATTTTTAAGTGTAATACAAATGCAATGCGAATATTGTTCTTATTACAAAGTTATTCTTATTTCAAAGATTCAAAGAATAAGTTGATGTTGTATCTTAAAAATGCTAAATAAAAGGCTTTGTCAATGAATAGAAGATTTTTTTTCAAAAAAGTTATTTTCTCATTCTTTGGTGTTAGCATTGGATATTCTCTTCGGGATGTTTTTTCTCTGCAACAGCCAATTGTCAACTATAATGCGACTTCTCCAGCTCCAAGCCATTCAAAAAACCCACTAGATATCGAAGTCCCCTTTGTTCATAGCGGTCCTGGCTTTGGCAGAAGGATTGCAATAACTTTTGATGATGGACCTGTTCCCCATACGACTGAAATGGTTTTGCGCGCTTTAGAAAGCAGGAAAATCCCTGCAACTTTCTTCATGCTTGGAGAGCATGTGAAAGTCTATCCTTCTTTAGCTAGAGAAGTGCAGGCAGCGGGACATGAGATTGGAAATCATACATTCAACCATCCACAACTTTCTAAGCTGTCTGATGCCCAAGTAGAAGACCAGATCCGACTTACTCAAGATTTAATTGTGGATGCTACAGGAACTCGTCCGGTATGGCTGAGACCTCCTTATGGATCATTCCGACGCTCTCAAGCTCATATAGCCTATAAATTCAAGCTGGGAGTGGCCCTATGGAATGTGGATACAAGAGATTGGACGAAGCCTGGGGCACAAAAAGTAATGCAGATTATAGAGAAGGAAACGAAGCCTGGTTCCATCATTCTTTTGCATGATATTCATAAAGAAACCGCACAAATGACAGGGCAAATACTCGATTTTCTTCTGGAAAAAGAATATGAATTTTCGACCATTTCGGGGTTTGTTGGCCATCCTTATGCCCCTGCTCGAGTTCCTTCCTGAAAATATCCTTTGGAGTTGACTTTGGCTGCTTTTCCTTTTTTAATCATATAACTGTTTTTTTTCATTCTGGCTGGGTAGCTCAGTCGGTAGAGCAGCGGACTGAAAATCCGTGTGTCGGCGGTTCGATTCCGCCCCCAGCCACAGGGTTAGTGAGATTTTTTCAAAAAGATTGGGCCCTCTTGGCTAAAAAAAGATAAGTGGCTCGATAGGATATTTTCGAACATTGATTCTCTTTAGAAGGTGCTTTTTTAGGTGGAAGACCTCCTAGGGTAGCAACCCGAATGACATATTGGACATTACTTAAAAGACCCTTGCCTTCGTGAGATTTAACTTTTAAAAGTAACCAGGGAATAGCAGTCTGTTGGTCCACCTTCGCTATGGGAGGAAGCATAGCGGTTATTTTACTCCCATCGTTCAGCTCCCAACTTGGCCCAGAATAATGCTTGCCAATTTGTTTTCCAGATTTATCAAATAGTAAGGCTTTTGGAGCTGTCAATTTCCATTCAAAGCTGTTTTTTTCCCCAATTTGAGGCTGACTGGAATAGATCTGAACCCCTTTTGCCTCGGCTACCAAAACAATCATCGTATGGGAAGGAAGCACAAGCCCAGAGTTTTTTTGTGCGAATAAAAGGGAAAATTGGAATAAAAAGAAAAAAGTTGTAAATAAAAAGTTCCTCATATTGAGTTATTCCAGTCATTTTTAGCAAAGAGTTTTTAATCTATTCAATAAAAAATGGCGATGATACTCCCTGATATTTCGACATGCAGGATTTGTGGCTGTGAGGCTAGTCATCCTGTGTATATAGCTCAAGAAACCATTATGGGTAGTTTTGAGCGCTTCGTTTATTTCAAATGTTTAGAGTGCGGCTGTTTGCAGATCGACCCTATTCCTACAGATTTAGCAAGACATTATACAGCCAACTATCAGTCCAAAATTTTGGAATTTGGAATTTTGGCAAAAAAAAGCCTTTTTAAAAAATATCTAGCCTGGTTACTTTTGTTTATAGGAAACAAGAAAGAAAGCTCTCTAGGGATTTTAAGAAAATTATTTCCTGGCTTTCTCTGGCAATTTAAAGAACTAGGCATCAATCAACACTCAAAAATTCTTGATTATGGTTGTGGAAGGGCTCAATTTCTCTTAAGGCTATATAGTTGGGGATTTGAAAAGCTTTATGGATTAGATCCTTATTGGCAAGGTCCAGAAATTGAGACAAAAGAAATGGTCATAAAAAAAGGGGATTATTCTCAGCTAAGAGACCACCAATTTGACCTAATCGTTTTAAACCATGTGATAGAGCATCTGGAAAAGCCTCTTGTTGTTTTGAAAACTTTAAGAGATCATCTCAAGGAAAATGGGGTGATCTTGGTTAATACTCCGCTTGTGGATAGTTACGGATGGAGAAAGTTCGGAAATGCTTGGGCGATGTGGGATCCGCCTCGACACCTTCATATATTTAGTGTCAAATCAATGGCCTTGGCTGCTAAAAAATGTGGATTGAAAGTTGAAAAAGTTACATACGATTCTGGTAAAAATCTTTGGACGACATCCCAACTCTTTTCTATGAATCCCGAATCGCACTCTGGCTTGGCTATTTCCCAAAAAGAATTGACAAAACGACAAAAGCCTATGAACAAATTTTTAAGGATGATGGAAGCGATAGGGGATAGTGATATGGCTTCTTTTCATTTACGAATCAGCTGAATAGACTCCCGTAATTTTACAGTACCAATTAAAAACCGTTATTTTTTTCTATGAAAGTAGGCATAGGAGTGGGGACCAATCAGGGAAAAAGAGAAGAGCAAATCAGGGAAGCTTTAGCTTTTTTAAAGCGATTAACTGAAGGAGAACATTTTCTTTGCTCTTCTATTTGGGAAACTGAGCCAGTGGATTGTCCCATAGGCTCGCCACCTTTTCTGAATTGTGTTGTCGAAATTGACACCTCTCTCTCTTCCCGAAGCTTATTGCAGCGTCTTCAAGATTTTGAAATTTCTCAAGGAAGATTGCCTCTCTCCGAACGAGAAAAAAATGGGCCTCGGCCGATAGATTTGGATATTTTATATTATGGTTCTAACATTATCGTTGAACCTGATCTTCTCATTCCTCATCCGCGTATCTGTCAAAGACGTTTTGTTCTAGGGCCTCTTGCCGAAATTCGACCAGAACTCATCCTTCCAGGATACTCAAAAACCATTAAAAGCCTTCTTCATGAACTCGACAAAAATAACACCAGATTGGATAAGACACCGGAAAAATAGTGGCGAAAAGATTGCGGCATTGACGGTGGTCGATTATCCGACAGCGAAAATCGTTGACGAAGCGGGGTTGCCGCTCCTGTTGGTAGGGGATTCTCTTGGAATGGTGGTATTGGGTTATGAAAACACGACAAAAGTCAGCTTGGATGATATGCTTCATCATGTTCGAGCGGTTGCTCGGGCAAAAGTCAAAGCCTTAGTTGTTGCCGATATGCCCTACGGCTGGAATCGTAACCCTAACCAGGCCCTTTATTGTGCCCAAAAGCTTTGTGATGCGGGAGCAGAAGCAGTAAAAGTTGAAGGTGGAACGGAAATTGCAGCTACTGTAGAGCTGCTTCTTGCCAAAGGCATTCAGGTGATGGGACATATTGGATTGATGCCTCAATTCTTGGGAGAAACTCCAAGGTATAGGAAGCAGGGATTAAGGGAAGAGGAAAAAAAGAAGATTATTGATGATGCCCTTTTTTTAAGCAAGGCAGGTGTCTTTTCTATTGTGCTTGAGGCTGTAGAAGATCAGCTGGCAGAAGAAATTACCAAGAGAGTGGAGGTTCCAACAATTGGAATTGGCTCAGGTAAATTTTGCGATGGGCAGATCCGTGTTTTCCATGATCTTATGGGACTTTTCCCATGGTTTCGGCCAAAGTTCGTTCAACCAAAATTAAACTTGGCTTTGCTTATCAAAGAAGCAGCAACGGCTTATAAAAAAGAGGTTCAAGAAGCCACCTAAATTATTTCGATGAAAATTCAGATAGAAAAGCTTGATCTGCGTTTTTTGTACCCTGCAATAAGGCAAGTCCGTAGGCCATTCGATTGACATCTTCTAATAACCCACCAATTGGAACGGCAAGCATATGCGCTTTCCAAACCAAAGTCGTCCTCTTACCTTTTGACTCCAAAGGCCACATTTCTACGATTTCCATGCCGTTGTAGTAGATTGCACTCACATAAAATTCGAGGTTGATCTGTTGCCAGCTTTCTTGGGTTTTGAACCCGTAGCTGGACCCAAGGGAGAGTGTGCCCATGCCGTTCGCATCGAAAAAATTGCAGTAATAGTTTTGGGGAGGTTGTTGACTGGTCCAATTACTGAGCAGAGAATCAAGAAGAGCTTGGTAACGGGTGTAAATTTTGGGGCTCGCCTTTGCCAATTTATCAATTTCTTCTATGGGTTTGACAGGGCTATTGCCGTTTTCATAAGGAGGGAGGTTGAGAAGTCCAGATTTTGAGTAATTAAGTAGTCTGGTCTGTAAATCGTTCACAAAAAAGGTATGGAGGGCTTGTGCGGAATGTTCATCAATTTTCCCCTTAAAGTTAGAAAGGTCTGCTTGGAGTTGTTTGATTTCTTCTGTACTTAGGTTAATGGAGCTTCGGCCTGGTTTCACTCTAAATGCTTCCTGAAGCAGTTTTTTTATTGGAGCTTTCTTGATATCGAAGGCTAAGGCATTAAAGGGAAAATCATTGGATGAGCCATGCTCCAAATGACTAAAGACTTTAAGCGATGGGAATTTGCTTGGGTCCCAGTGTAAAAAAGCATTGGAAACAGCCTGTGGATCAGCAGGCACTATGAAACAAGTTTCGATTAATATCACATGGCCTTTGCTGTTTTTATCATCAAAGTTTCCTAGAATTGTTCCTTCAGATAGACTGGCCTCTGAAATATTGGGAATAGAACTGAAAGAAGCAACTTCCTGGAAGGGAGAAGAAAAAAGGAATGCTGTCCTAAATAGTATCCATAACAAAAGAAGCCAAAAACTTAGTTGTTTTTGAAAATTATTCATTTAAACAGATTCTTTATAGTTTATTGATTAGCAATATATTACATTACTTTTTGTGTAGGGTTCAAGTAGGGAGCAAACTTCTACTTTCTTTTACTTAATGCGCAATCCCTTATACAGTACTTTCTATCAAGTTTTTTCATCTTAACCAAGTAGAATGGAGAACTTTTATGCCTTAGAATTTTAAATCAATTATATAACGCTTTTTCCTTTTAATCGGAAGGAAAGTGAACACCTATAGCGTATCATATAACTTTAACATGTTTTTTGCCATAATGTTGTAGGAATAAGAAGAGGCAATTTTTTTATGATATTCCCAACGTTTTTCTTCTGGAATCGGTGGCCAATTTCCGATATCGACCATTGCTTGACATAATTCTTGTATGGACCATGGGGGAATTAGCCTGCCAAACTGACAGGCCTCAAAAGCTTCAGGGATGCCGTCTAAAAAAGAGGCAATGACTGGCTTGCCGCAGGCAAATGCCTCTAAGATAACTAGGCCAAAGGCTTCCGTGGCGATGGCTGGATGAACCAGACAGTCGAGTGCATTAATCCAGTTTTCTATTTCAGAGTTATGAGGGATGAGAAAGAAGTGGTCTTGTAAAGAATAACTTTTTATTTTTTCTTCCAGCAACTGCTGCATGTTCCCTCTTCCAATAAGGAGAAATCGGCTCTTTGGAAGCAGCTTTTGAACTTGGTAGGCCGCTTCGATAAATTCCAACTGGCCTTTCCCCACTGGAAAATCATAACTACCAATCATTCCGAAAAGAAAATGTTCTTCTTCAATCCCCAATTTATTCCTTAATTGGATTGCTTTTTTAGGGTAAAATCGTTGGGTGTCAATGCCCCCATAGATGACTTTAATTTTTCTATGGTCTCCTAAAAGCGGATCTCTTTGATGCCGTTCTTTTATTGGGCATAGTGGATCGTAATCTCCCTGGATGAGAACTTTTTTTGTAAAATGAGAGACGGCAACCAAACAGTCGCAAGACTCTAAAAGATAATGTTTACTGATCCAAGAACCAGGGCTTTTAGCCATATGACGCGAGAGAACAATTTTGGGCTTATTTGCGGCCAAGGAACCAGCGACAATGGTTGGCCAATAATCTCTCCCATGATGCGCATGCACAATGGAAATTTCTCGACTGTTAATTATTTTCCATAGCTGGAAAATTCCAGAAAGATTTTTTTCCCAATGGACCGTTTCTATCCCATAGTCTTCTAATAGAGAGGAAAGTTCCGCTCTTTGTGGACAAGCAACGATAACAGGAATCTCTAATTCTTTGAGGCCCCTTGCAAGCAATAGGCATTGATTGTCTGTCCCTCCCCCCTTCAGCAGGGAATTGATCAATAGCACCTTAAGCTTGTTTTGCATTTTAACCCTTAGATAGCCCCATGTTCTCAGGCATTCCTTTGAGATGCCAAAGGGCGATTTTATAGCCAATCCTTAAGCGTTCGGAATTGCGTCTGCCTAAAGTTAGAAGATAAAGGAGGCTTTCAAATATCAAAGAGAAGCTAAGCCGTAACAACAAACCGACTTTTAAGATCAGAAATTCAGGATAGGGACGGTGGATTTTAAAGTACTTGTATCGAGATTTCCAATACTCGATTCGAGCTTCGACTAGGGCCGTTTTAGCTGTTTTCCCTTGTCCATGCCACACTTTGACTTGTGGCAAATAATACACTTGATAGCCCTTTTGTAGGACCCTAAAACAGAAATCAGTTTCTTCAAAAAAGAAAAAGAACCGTTCGTCTAATCCTCCTAATTCATCCCAAATTTTCTTTCGAACAAGGAAAAAGGCACCAATAACTGATTCAACGGCTTGGGGGTTTTTAGGTTTATTTTCTTTACCTGGGAATTTTTTCGGGAAAAGCTTTCGCAGCAGCGACTTATTCCCTAACTCAGTTAAAAGAGTAGGAAAATTGGCGATTGAATTTTGAAGTGTCCCATCTTCATTAAGAAGTTGTGCACCGCACACAGCACACTCTTTGTGTGTTTCCATCCAACGAATAGCTTGTTTGATGGAGTCAGCTTCTAATCTGGCATCAGAATTGAGCAATAAAAGATAGTCGCCTTGAGCATGTACGGCTGCAGAGTTGACTGCTTTTGCAAACCCAAGGTTAGTTTCGGAACGAAGATAAAGGACCCAAGGAAAAAATTTTTTTAACATTTCTTCTGTCCCATCTTTTGATCCGTTGTCAAAGACAATAACTAGCTTTGGAAGAGAGTCTTGGCTTTTTTCAATAGAAAGGAGAGCTTCTTGAAGCAACAGTTGGGTATTGCAACTGACTATAATTATCGATAAATTCGCATTCATGGCTGGCTTACCTAAAGTTTCTTCCCAACTCGATGCCTCCTTTACCCATCTGTCCCATTACCGAAGAGTGTATGGAGATAAGACCCCCATACTCATGTACCATCATATTGGAAAAAATCCAAAAGAATCAAAATTCCCTTCATTGTGGGTTTCTAATTTGCTCTTTGAAAGACAATTAGGAGAATTCTGGTCGATGGAATGGCCTTCCATAACACTTGGAGAATTTGTTGCAGCAAGTTGTTCGGTCTGTCGTGGTGTTATTATCAGCTTTGATGATGCTTATCAATCTGTTTTTACTCGAGCCTTGCCGCTTTTAAATCGGTTTCGCATGCGAGCCATTCTATTTGTGGTTGCTGGATATATTGGGAAAACGAATGAATGGGATAGACCTTTAGGAGAGCCGGCACATAAGCTAATGACTGAAGAGGAGATTAAGGAGTGGATTGCTTCTGGTCAGGAAATTGGCAGTCATACTTTTTCGCACCCACACTTGCCTCTTCTTTCTAGTAAGGAACTGAAAAAGGAAATAGAGGATTCCAAAAAGTATCTGGAGGATACTTTCTCCGTACCCATCCGCCATTTTTCGTTTCCTTATGGGCAATTCACCAAACAATGCTTGGATATCGTAGAGCAAGCTGGATATGAATCTGCTTGTCAAATTGGAGAAGGAGTGAATTTGCCAGGAGAAAATCCATTTGCTCTTAAAAGACTGACTGCCCGAAGGCCCAAAAGGAACTTGAGAACTTTCTTGCATATGCTGCTGCCTTTTAGACATACCGCCTGATTGCTCTCATGGATAAACTACCGATAAGCCTAACGATGATAGCGAAGAACCAGGCGCATAATTTGCCCAAAAGTTTAGGCAGTGTTGCCTCATGGGTCAGCGAAATTATTCTCGTCATCAACGATTGTACCGATGAAACGGAATCTGTGGCAAAGCTTTATGGAGCACGTGTGGAAGAAAGGCCGTGGAGCTGTCGTAGAGATCAAAAAAATATAGCCCTTGATTTGGCTTCTTATCAGTGGGTTTTAGGATTGGATGCCGATGAAGTTGTCTCGGAGGCATTACGGCAAGATATCCATGACTTTTTTAGAGAAGATCACCTGAAGTACGTTGGGGCTTATTTTCCAAGGAAAACATGGTTAATCGATCGGTGGATCACCCATGGGGATTTTTATCCTGATTACAATTTGAGGCTTTTTCGAAAAGATTATGGGCGGTGGGGAGGCAGTAGAGAGCATGATAAAGTGATCGTTCAAGGAAAGGTCAAAAAATTGAAAGGAGAGCTCCTCCATTATTCATTTCCTACGATCGATTTTACGATTACTAAACTTCCAGAGTACGCTAGTTCTTTTGCTAAAGAAGCATTAGAAAAAGGAAGGGCGTGGAATTGGCTCGATGTGCTCTTTAGACCTCCCTGGAGATTTTTTAGAAGCTACATTTTGAAATTAGGTTTTCTTGATGGGTTCCCAGGATTCTATGTGGCCTCCATGGCGGCCTTTTCTAATTTTTTTAGGTATAGCAAACTTTTTGAATTGTCTAAAAGCTGCGATCATAGCAACACTGCTCAGACGGATCTCAATCAAAGAAAATAGGGAACAATCAAAGCTGGCTTTTTTAGGTCTATCTCTCTTTAAAGAAAGGCAAGAGACGTCTGCTCATGTATTTGATTTTGTTCATATCTGAAAAGGAAAGCCCTAAAGAAAGAGCAAAGCGATAACGGAAAGACAATTTTTGTTCCAATAATTCCTTATGTTTTTTGAAATAGGCATCAGCCATAGAGAGATCTACGGATTTATAGGCTAGAAACTTTTGAAATCGGTTTTTTAGAATGGCTGCTTGTCTTGTTTCAGTGAGCATCTTTTCTTTTTTCAAATATTCAATCATTTCCTCAAGGAGAGCATCATGATCCTTAAGAATTTCTATAAAATGGCTAACCGCTCGGCTGCGCCTATGACCTACACGATATACAGCTCCAGGAGTAGGACAATAAACAAACTTCAATTTATTTGTAATGGCGCGCATATAAAGGCTATAATCTTCACAAAGATGTAAGTTGTCCCATCCGCCAATTTTAAGCAGGGATTGTTTTCGCCAAATATAGGATCCTATTTGTGGCATATCCCAGGAAAGCCATAAAATTAAAGGATCTTTGTAGGAGTCAGCGCCTAGCAAATTATTTTGGAGGATAGATGCCCCATTTTTCCAGATTTCAACATAAGTAGGAGAGTATAAGACATCGGCAGAATCGATCTGTTCTTTTGCTTCCTCAAATTGAGTTTTTATTTTTCCTTCCACTAAATAATCGTCATGATCTAGGTATTGAATCCATTCGCCAGTTGCTTCTAAAAGGATTAAATTTCGACTCTCAGCGGTATCCACTGTTTTTTTTAGACTGATAAGCTTAATTTTATCCTTGTATTTGTTTAAAATAGAAGGAGTTTCATCAGTAGAACCTGAGTCAATCACTATTATTTCTTTTTTTTCCCAAGCCTGGGATATAACACTTTCTAAAGTTTGGATAATCCATTTTCCAGGATTATATGCAGGAATGCCAATGGTGACTTTTGGATCCATCTTGTAAAAAGATATAGAATCCTTTTTATTTTATATTTTTTCGATTCTCAATAATTTTCGGCTGGACAACACCATTTTCATCTGTGCCTAAAAAGGCTTTGAATTTTTTCAGTAGCAAAAAATCCAAAAAGAGAATACAAAACATTGTATCTCCAAGACCCATCGACAAAAAAAAGGCCTAATGCTTTTTGCTTTCTTTCTAAAGCCACTGCTTCCTCTATTTTCCCTTCTCTTGCAAGCCATCTAGCAATTAAAAAATAGGCTTTACCAATTTCTATTTGAAGCTCAGGATCCATGCGGCCAGTTTGAACCAACCATTGCACCATCCTATCCATGCATTTCTTTTTTTGGTCAATAAAATCTAAAGCTTGTTCATGCGGCATAGGCTTGTCTCTATAATTCCAATAAGCCCCAGGAATCGGCGTCAAAGAAAATCTTAAATTCGATTGAATGGCTCTTCCTACAAGTTCATAATCATCAAACAGTGGGGCATCATCGCTCCAGCCACCAATTTTTATAGCCGATTCTTTTTTCCAAAGATACCCACCCGTTTGGGGCAGTTCGGAGGAAAACCAGAGAGAAAGCAGTGGTTTGTGCATCGTTTCAGCCGATGGGACATATTTCTCTTTTCCTTCCGGAGAAACAGCTATGATAGGGGAATAGAAGACATCAATAGCATCTAATTCGGTTGTTAGAGAAAAGTGATTTTTGATTTTATTTGGCTCTAAGTAATCGTCGTGATCGAGCCATTGTATCCAGTGGCCATTGGCTCTTTGCAATGCTTCATTTCTGGCTTTGGCTCTACCTATTTTTTCTTTGAAAAAAACATGCAAAACCGCTCCCCTAAACCTTTCAATAATTTCAGCTGTTTTATCCGTAGACCCATTGTTAATGACGAGTATCTCTATGTTTGGCCATGACTGATTGAGAGCACTAAGAATGGCCTTTTCGATCGTTTTTTCGCCATTATAGGTGGGAATGGCAACAGTCACAGCCGGTGGGTTCATTTATTAATAATCTTGGCGAAACTGGGAAAAAAAGAAAAGGGATTTAACGAGCTGTTTCGTTGTCTTGAGAATCTTGATTGGGCTGAGCAGAGGGGGGTGGAGAGGAAGCATTGGAAGAAGCATTGGAAGAGGGGGCGGCCGGGGGTTCAAAGGCATTTGGAAGGCTGGATGATTGGGAAAGAGATTTTAGCTCACGCATTCGAGAACGCATCGCATCCATTTCCTGATGCATCTCTTTCCTTTGTTCGATCAAACGAGTAATAATCGTGGTTAAACAATCGACTTTTTTTTCTTTGGGAGCCTTTTTCAATTCTTTAAGAAGCTCGTCAAGCTCTTTGTCCTGTTTATCAAGTAGTCTGCGAAAGCTTTCTTGCATTTCCGATACAACGGCTCGCTGATTAGCATCCAACAGTTGATCCTCAGAGCTTCCTTTGAGGCTATGAGGTTGAGGAGGAGCTTGGGCTGTAAGAGAGTAGATTCCAGTTCCAATTAGAAAGAAAAAAAGAAAGGAAGCAATCCAGTGATTATGCCCAATAGAAAACCTCTGAGGAAAGTGGAAAAAACATGGAAAGGAATTCTTCTTTGAAGTGCCCCTTTTATTCATGATGTTCTTTATGATTTCCCATCATTTTATGATGCATCGCTTTCATTTCTTCATGCATCTGAATACGCTGATTGACTAAGGTATTTAAAAGGGTAACAACTTTATCCAATTTTTGGTCTTTAGGAGCCTTGTTCATTTCGTTAGCCAGTTTCTTTAATTCCTCATCCTGTTTATCCATCAATCGCTGCATTCTTTCATGCATCTCTCTAGCCATTTTATGCCTATAGGCTTTTCCATGAGGATGGGAGTTTTCAGAAGAAGAAGATTGTGCTTGGGGATCAGCTTGAGATTCAACAGGATTTTGAGCAAAAAGTGGAGACAACAGAAGGCTTCCAAGAGCAAAACAACAGCTAATATACTTTAACTTTTTCATTTTCATTGTATTCCTCATCCTTTTTTAAACCATGAATAGAAACTGTGTTTCTTTTTTTAGAAAAAAAATTAGAAGGCTGTCAAGTTCGTCGCATTCAAGAAGAAATTCATGAACAGAAGCGTTAGTTTTTGGAAATGATTTTTTGATGTAATTTCTCAATTTTGTCAATGAATGGTCCTGGTCCCCCAGGCATATAGCCAAAGGTGGAAAGCTCTTCCCCGTTTGGAGACAAAAGGATCAATGTTGGAAAAGAATCCACGTTGTATTGGTTTGCTAAATCCTCATTCTGTTTTTTTAATTCTGCCGATTGAGTTTTATGCTGAGGGAAATCAACTTCGAGTAAGACGAGATTTTTTTGAGCATAGTTTTTGAACTCTTGAGTTGAAAAAACTTCTCTATCAAGTTTTTGGCACCAAGGACACCAATCAGATCCGGTAAAGTTCATTAACACCATTTTGTTTTCTTTTTTAGCTTCGGAAAGGGCTTGTGCATAATTGGTTAGCCATTTGGGATTTTCAGAAGCTAAAAGAAAGGGTAGTGGTAAAAAATAAAAAAAAAGCGTTATTATAATTATATACAAGAAATTCGTAGTCTTTATGAGAGAAATAAATTTATTATTGGTCATATAGATATGATTTTAAAAGCCTTATGGTAAAAATCAACCGCTCTTTCTTTCTAAATTGTCATTGGGTTGTAAATTACTTTAAAAGTACCTTACAATAAAAGAAATGTAGTTAGCATTATGATGAAAGAAAAAGTCACTAATTTACGTTCCACCCCAGCAGAAGATTCCTTTGGCCAGTCGATACTCATTGTAGATGACGAAGAAGATGTGTTTTATTCTTTTCAAAGGTTTCTTGAGGAGTTTCCTCTAAAGGCATATAACGCCAAATCGGGTGAAGAAGCATTGAAGTTTCTAAGATCGAATACGGTCGATATTGTCCTTATGGATATAAGAATGGGCGGAAAGAATGGGTTGGAAACATTAAAAGAAATAAGAAAGCTTTCTCCCCAACAAATCGTTATCATAATGACTGCGTATGGTACCTGTCAGACTGCCATTGAAGCCATGAAGTTAGGAGCTTATGATTACATTCTAAAACCTTTTAACATTCTGGAGCTCAAATCGATCCTGATTAAGGCGATGGAAGCTTCTAAACTGACTAAAGAGGCTTCTAAAGAAAGTCCCCATTCTTCTGTCGACAGACATGGCCTTCAAATCATTGGCAACAGCCCGGCCATGCAGAAAGTTTACAAATTGATTGGGCAGGTAGCTCCAACGAATGCAACCGTTTTGATAGTAGGAGAAAGTGGCTCAGGTAAAGAACTTGTAGCAAGAGCCATTTATCAGTATAGCCTTAGATCTAATAGACCATTTATTGCTATAAACTGTGCTGCGATCCCAGAGAATCTTCTTGAAAGCGAGCTTTTTGGTCATGAAAGAGGCTCCTTTACAGGTGCCATGGCACAACGGATTGGAAAGTTTGAACAAGGGGATGGAGGCACTGTATTTTTGGATGAAATAGGGGAGATGCCTATTACTACTCAGGCAAAAATTCTAAGAGTGCTTCAGGAAGGGGAATTTTGTAGATTGGGCAGTAACGAGCCGATCAAAACAGATGTGCGAATTATTGCAGCCACTAATAAAGATCTGGCTGCCGCTGTGGCTAAAAGGGAGTTTCGAGCTGATCTCTATTATCGACTCAATGTTGTTAAGCTGACACTTCCTCCGCTAAGAGAAAGAGTGGAGGACATTCCAGCTCTTGTGGATCATTTTTTAGCAAAACACCGTCGGTATCTTCCCAATGCGGCTTCGCGGGTTTCACAGGATGCTATAAAACACCTCATGGCTTATCATTGGCCTGGGAATATTAGAGAATTAGAAAATGTCATTCAAAGAGCGATGGTTCTGGCAACCAGCGCTACGATTCAGAGTTGCCATCTACCAGAAGAAATTCGGTTCTATCAAAAGAAAAAAGATTCAAAAAAGACAAGCTCGGCCGAGAGTTTTAGCAAAGAGTTGAATACTCTTATAGAAGAAATTGTGGCTGCAGAGCGTAAAGAAAATCGCGTCGAAAATCTGAAAACGCTATTCCATTGGATTTATAATCACGTTCTTGAGGAATGTGGAGGAGATGAATCAAAGGCAAAAGAAATTTTAGGAGTTCATCCTTCAAGCGTTGATGCCCTAAAGTAATAACACTTTTCAACCCTTTAAAATGGTGGTGCTACTTTAGCTAGGGCTTGGATGTTCTAGAGAGTAAAGAATAGTTATTGATATTGTGATGCTAATCTAGTTATAAATAGCATGGCAAATCTATATTCGTCGAGGAAGTTTGACGTGCTGATTGGGCGGAGCGCCAACAGGCTGTAGCGAAAGACGGCGGGAAGAGGTATTAGCCGCCAAACGGACTTGGGCAAATCAGCGGTATTATCCCCATAAGGTTTATCTGCGGGTGATCAGCCACAAGGCGATGAGAGCGCCGCACATGCGCTTACCAACAGTCTCCATCGCTGGGCAAAAGGGGGAGGATCTGAAGACTCAGCGGCAAGATCTGGCAAGGTTTTGTCTGGCCCAAGTCAAACCGATGGACGAACGGCTGGGGATTAAAAGCAGCAGATCAAACTACAAGAGAAAGAATTTCCTCACGTCTGATGGAGATGGAGGAGGGGAGATCTCTGGTGGTCATGGTCGCCCACAAAGACCGGCTGGTCCGGTTTGGTTTTGAATGGCCCCTAGAAGTTTTGCTCCTCTCTTAGGACCCAAAATTCCCGTCATGAACGGGCAAGTCCCTTTCTCTGGAGAAAGAGATGCACAAGGAGCTCCTTTCGATCCTTCCCTGCTTTCCCAAGCCCTCTTTTCAGTTTGCGCCAATACAAAAAGAAAAGACCAGAGGCCATGGGGAAACCTGGTGAAGCCGGACAAGACGAGGCAGCGAATGATCCCGAACGAAGAGCCTGCCGCTAAACCGCAAGAAGCTCGAGCTTCTTGCGGAACTCTTGCCTTGGCTACGCAACAGAGAGTGAGTGTTTTTTCGTTTCTTTCTCCGGCATGGACCGCTTCGCGGAAAGCCTCTCGCGAATGTGGGGAGTGGGATCGGATCGCAACGGAAGGGTATGCTAATCCGAACGGGTTGCAGAACTGGATGTGGAAGCGGGTGCGCAAGGATGCCTGCGAGACGGTCGAGAAGCGGCTCTTCGCCTCTTCGACGGCGATCGGTCCTAAGATCCGCCGCATGGAAGGATGGACGGAAGCCGAGAACTTAATCAAGCCGCTCGGCGAGCTTTGGTGCCTGCATGTACCGGACCTTCGAGGAGAATGGATGGCGATATATCTCCCTCATGTGTTTTGAGCTCGGCAAGAGGATCCTGATGCCTCTGGCTGGCTAGATGGAGATTCGGGGCGACATCCTCATCGTTCGGAACAAGAGGCGGGCGGAGATTCATTATTCAGTGGAAGTGAAGATTCTGATGCGGCGGGAAGGCGAAGCCGGAGGCATCGATGCCGATTCCTTCGAGGTCTTCACCGACGATCATGGGAAGCAGTATGGGAAAGGCTTCGGCAAGCTGCTCGTCCGGTTGTCTTGCGTCCACAAGGAAAAGAGGGAGAAGCGAGGTAGGCTTCATTCGATCTGAGGGAATGCCAAAGTCCCGTGCAACGCCGGACGGATCAGAAAAAACGACCTAGGCAGCGAAAGGCGCCTAAAGCGGCTGCGCAAGGCGCAGGCGGAAATCGAACGGCAGCTGAACATGAAGCCTACGCTAGTTTCTTGCATTGCGAAAGCCTTTGGAGACTACATCGGAGATCCTCAACATTCAGGGATGCACTCTGCGTAGGGAGCTTCCCAGATGTATCATCAAGCTGCAGACCTGGATGCTTCGGGAGCGAATCGAATGCTGGCGCATGGGGGAGGTTACCCTAGAGAAAAGATCAGCCTGGCCTATAGCTCTCTGGTTTTGTCCGAAGTGTGGTGATGTCCATCCAAAGAATCACACTTGGGACAATTTTGTATGCCAGTATTACTAGTATGCGAGTTATGCAGACCGGGTTGGCGCATGCAATTTCAAGGAAAGGATTGAAGATCCGGAGATGTGCCTGTGGACGCTGTGGAACCGGCTGCATGCGATTCTTTCGAAAAGGGATTCCCGAAGAAACAGGTAATGATCCGATTGGAGTCTCAACAGGGGAGGACTGTTCCAGGGCAGCAGGCTTCAGGCAGCGATAAACCGCAGCGGATGGACTCAACGCGGGTGCTATTGCTATTGCGACATGTGGGTGCTCCGTCGGCTCGTCAATACCACGCCGCTTCTCCGGAGAACGAAACGGTCATGGCAAATCCTTGGTATCGAGTTCCAAAATCAAGGCAAAAAGAACGAACTTAGGTCAGGCGTAAGCAAGTCCCGAGCATGTTCTTGGGAACAGTTTCTAATGGGGAACTATCCACGAAAAACGCTGGGGAATGGGAATGTCTTAAAGTGGAATAAGGCCGCACTTTCGCTTTTTTCTTAGACAGCTCTTCCTCTTATTTTGCACAAGAAGGACAACGGCCATAGAGAATAATTTCATGTTCCTGAACAAGAAATCCTTTGGGAACAAGTTCTTCGATCTTGTCAGTGCATTTCCCAAATTCGAAAATTTGGTGGCAGTTTCGACAATAGAAATGATGATGGTGAGCCCTTCCAGAAATTTCATATCGTGGAGACTCTCCTGGAATTTCAACGGTTACGACTTTTTTGTTTTCTTTTAGGATTCGTAGTAATCGATAAACCGTTGCTATACCAAGGGAGGGGACAAGTAAAGAAGCTCTAGTTTGAATTTCAGCAGGGGACAATGGACTTTCGGCGCTACTCAATACACTGACAATGGCTTCCTTTTGCTTAGTTTTCCGTGCCATAAGCTTTAATCACTATGAATAAAGAGGATAGGATAGTCAAGAATAGAGATAGGAAAAGCAATTAATAAGTGTGGAGGTTAATTTAATCAATCTTCCAATTCACTGGTATTGGTTCCTTAATACCATTTTCATTAAAATAATACACTTTGCCGTTTTTTACTCCATACTCATGGAGAAGTTTTGTAATCTTCACGTCGTAGCAGCAATATTCTGCAATATCCAATAATTTTCCTTCTTTCCACCATCTTAAAGCCTGTAGACCATGAGCTGTTTTCCCTATTCCTAGAGTTGCTCGGGCTAACTGCTCGAGCTTGATGCGTCTAGAAATTCTTTTTTCGATATCGAAGAGCAGATCGATACAGGGAAGAGTGGATAAACTGAAAACAGAATATGAATCAAGAACTGGTATATCAAATCCCAAGATATTGAAACCGACAATACAATCCGATTCTCTCAGCATGGCTAGCAGCTGATCTATTTCTTCTTCTCTAAAAATGAAATATTTGTTATGCAGGCTGCTATAGATGACAGCAATGGAAATCCGCATTAAATGTTTTTTCTGCCAACCTCCAACCTCAGAAGCACTATTCTGCGTTTCAACGTCTAAGTAAACGATATGCTTAGTAGCCACTCTGAAAATATATTCCCTAACATGAACTTCTTGCCAGGATCAACTCAGAAATTGTGAAGAAATGGAAGCTAAAATAGCTTCAGCTGAGCTTTGTCTAGCTTATGACCTTAAGCAATGTCCCTCTCCTTTCCCTAAGAGGCATAAAATCCTTTCTGTTTGGAATGGACTTCTCAGTCCTAAGGCCTGTAAAGGCCTAGAGCCCTTTCATAAGTCAACAAACGACTTGCACGTCTGCTTTTGGGTTTCCTAGATCAAACTTTTCCTGATTATTGAAAAGAAGCAGGTCTCCATTGGGAAGAGGCTTCTTTTTCTCTAGCTTTTATTGCGGAATAGATGATAGCTTGTTCCCCATATTTTATCCATGGTCCAGGAGGCACAAGACAATCATCAACAATTCTCCAATCCGTTAAATTCATACCGCTTAATCCTAAATAATCTCTAACGGCGGGTGATACATCCAATCCAGCTTGATTATGATCATGCGGTCTATCTGGACCAAAGACATAGGAAGCAAAATCACTTCTTAGGGGACCCACATCTTCCCACTGGGCATAGGCAACTTTTCCACTTTTTGATCTGATTTCTACCCAACGGCCCTTACACTGAGAGACGAAGCGGTTCTCAGGGGAAGGAATTTTGTACCATGGCACCCATTTTCTAGCTAAGTCTGGATAGGCAACATCGTTGAAAGGAAGAGCCACATAAAAGGGGTTTAAAGTAGCTGCGAAATGACGCGGCAGAAAGCCTACACGTTTAATAGGATCATCAAGTCCGCCATAATTTTTTCTCCAGTGAACATCCCATGCGCTGGTAGAACAAGCAGCTCCGCTGATTGGAGTTCTTCCTTCTCCAATCCAAAAAACAGTCGTCACGATATTCCGATGCCAAGGATAGGCATGGTCACGATTTTCAGTTTTTAGATAGTCTTTATACGAATATCCGAAAAGAGAATGGGTTAAGAATAATAGGAAAGTTGAAAGTAGCAATTTGCAGGGTATCGATTCTCTCCCAAAAGCCAGCACTCTCACCTCCTTTCGAATATTTAATTTCGTGCTTTTTTTTCTAGAAATTTTGGAGCAGCGAGTCAATAACTTTTTTTTTCTCTATAGATAAAAAAGTTTTTAATTGCGAAAATGATAGGTGCTTTTGCTTCATGAGCTTGTCGAAATATCTTTTTTTTGCGAGCTAGGTATTTATTAGGGTTTGAACAGTTTCCATAGCAATTGCACCTTCTTGCGCAGCACTGTGTATGTTTTGAACCTGTCTCGCAAGATAGTCAGCTTTCAAGAGATCGCCCAAGTTCCTGGGGGTTCTGCTCAAATGCTGCGGCGATGGGGACGCGAGGGCAAGCTTTTGCCTCATGCCTGCACGCAAGGGGACGCTTACCCTACGATCATCCGCGGTTGCGCCCAGAGCTATTTCGTGCCGAAGCCGAAGCCAACGGGCGTGCCTTGCCTATGTCCGTGTTTCCAGCTCTGATTAGAAGGACGAGCTGGAAGGGCAGAAATAGGTGCTTGAGCTATTCTGTGCCTGCCAGGGCTGGACGTTTGAGGCGTCGCGGAGGTAGGGTCCGGCATGTAATCTCACACGAGGAGCCTTAAGCGGCTGCTCGATGCTGGCATCGGAGGCAAGATTAAGTGGCTGGTCATCCTCCACAAGAACTGGCTGTTGTGCTTTGGTACGGAACTGGTATTCGCCACCTACGGGCAAAAAAAACGTGGAAGTGGTCCTTCTCAACCAAGACAAAGAGACGACCTTCGAGGAAGCAGGAAATTAGCTTTGTTTCGGCTGACGAACAGAAATAAAGAGATCTGACGGAATGGATAGTCTCTTGCCAAGGTTAATTCAAAGATCGATTCGGAGCTTCACGGTTGCTAGGCCAAGCTCCTGGGCGTAGCTCTTCTATTCCAGCGTGAGTCTCATGGCAAATAAGTGAGATCGTAAGGCAGGAGGAAATTTTATTGATAAAACTCAAAGCTTTGGCAAATTCCTTGACATCTGTTTTGACTACCAGTACCGTATCAATTGCCAGAGGAATAAGAGGAGTAGGGATAAGGAAACAATCCCTGTCGACTACGGGTAATAAAATCCTCTAGGATATCTGAATAAAAGCCCGTGTAGCCTCTTTTTTTAGTTCTATCATTAGCGACAAAATTAATTGTTGCTAATGAAGAAGGTTAAAAGTAAAATAAAAAATTTAATCATAACGATAAATAAAAATGGTAGAATTAGAAGATCTTATAAAGTCTGGAACATATTTTGGTCATAGGAAAGACCGTTGGAATCCCAAAATGGCTCCCTTTTTACTCGGACTGAAAGGGGGAATTCATTTGATAAACCCCAATAAAACAATGGAATGTTTAAAGAGAGCCGCCGATTTTTTGAAAAAAACATCAATTGAAGGGGGGAAGGTTCTGTTTGTTGGATGTAAACGCCAAGCCCAAGGTCTTATTGAGGAGATAGCTAAGAAAAGCGGGTCTTTTTATGTGAATTATCGATGGCTTGGAGGAACATTGACAAATATGGTAACTATCCGCAAATCAATTGCGCGTATGAAGTGGATAGATCAACTTGAAGCCAGCGGCACGATGGAAAGGCTCCCTAAAAAAGAAGTAGCCAAATTGAGAAGAGAGAACGCTAAGCTTCATCGAAGCTTGGATGGAATCAAAGATATGGAAAGGCTTCCTGCGGCAATCGTTATTGTCGATGTTGTAAAGGAAGAGATTGCGGTATCCGAGGCAAGAAAATTGGATATACCTATAGTTGCTATTGTTGATACCAATGGAAATCCTGAAAATATCGATTATCCAATTCCTGCCAATGATGATTCTATCCGTTCTATTCGAACTATTTTGGAAGAAATTGGTAATGCCATAATAGAAGGGAAAAAGGAAGGGGGGTTTTCACTTCCTGTAGAAAATGCCGGCAATATAACTTCTGAGGCAGCGATTTTGTCGACTAATTAAGTTCCAAATGATTTAATAATAAGAACAACAATATTAAATAAAGCTTTCTCCAATTCTTGTTGTTTGATTTCAATTTTTGGGGTTGTTAATGGAAGGAGATATATGAGCAATGTGATTTCTGCCCATTTAGTCAAAGAGCTTCGCGAAAAAACTGGAGCCGGCATTATGGAGTGTAAAAAGGCTTTAGAAGCTTCGGGAGGGAGCATAGAAGAGGCTGAAAAATGGCTTCGTCAGCAAGGGATGGCCAAAGCAAAGAAGAAATCTGAAAGACAGACCCCTGAGGGGGTAATTGCTTCCTATATTCATGCTGGCGATAAAATAGGAGTCTTAGTAGAAGTAAACTGTGAAACTGATTTTGTTGCTCGCACTCCAGCTTTCAAAGAATTTGTTAAAGAGATTGCTATTCAAATTGCGGCGGCCAATCCCAAGTTCATCTCCAAGAACGATGTCCCCAAAGCGATCCTAGATTCTGAAAAAAACAAGATTATTAGCACCTTGAAACTTGAGAATGACGAAAATATGGATCGGATTATTCAAGAGAAGCTGGAAAAGTTTTTTATTGATAACTGTCTGCTGGAGCAACCGTTCGTTAAGGATCCCAGCATCACTATTAATGATTTACTTTATCAGCGCATTGCTCAGATTGGCGAAAACATTGTCATCCGCCGTTTTGTTCGATTCCAGGTAGGTGAAGAATTAGAAGACCTTTCTTAGTAAAAGAAAAAATCTTAAAGGGAGCAACCCCGGTTCTGATTATGAACTTCTTCATCCAAGCCTGACGACTCAGGAACAAGAGTTTTCCACTTCACAATAGGCAGTTTCACCAGAGTTTCTTCGGCTCCCGGACTTCTTGGCTTCTAGCCGAGGTTCCATCAGTCCAGAGCTGCACCACTTCACGTATGGATCGGTTCTCGACTATTCCTTTCCAAATCCAACAACCTTCGGCCCCGGAAGGGCGAAGCGCTGCTCCTTCTTCCATTTCATCAAGGCACAATGGAGGAGCCTCAAGCGTCGAGTTCACGTCTCGTTGGCAGGATGCCCCGCAGACGCACTCATGCCACCGGTCGCCCAAGGTCTTTTTCACAATACTGCTGCACCTGTGGCATAACTGGATTGGTTTCAACTTTCTCTCCCGTGCTTCCAGCTGTCCGATACCAGCTTCTTCCGCTTTGTATCCGACCATTGCCCCGAAAGCTTCGAACGATACGTCCAACCTCTCTCGATTCTATCCGGCTTTTTGCTGAACCAGTTTCTTTGGCTTTTTTAGGCTGCCTCTGGTTGAAGCCCCCATCCTTTTCGGCTTCAGCTCTCCCGTGATCAACAGTCTGCTGTGTCCCTCCCATCGCGGCGCTCTGCTTGTGCAGGGAATCCTTCCTGACATTCGCCATCATGGCGTCCTTTCGTGTGATCAGCCCGTACTCCTTGCGCAGCCTCTTGGATACTTGAAATCCCTTCCGTTTCCCGTGCCTTTCTATCGCCGCCTCCATCTTGCAGAAGACCGTTCTCCCTTGCCTTCTTAAGCTTCTTGTACGTCATGCACAAATGCCGCGGATTGGTGCCCTCGGAAACGACTGGCTCGCTTTTCCCCGGCTCCAACCTAGCACTGGTTAGGAACCGCTCCGTGCTCAGCTCAAAAGCCTTAGCGCCCGCTCCATGTTTTCGGCAACGGCCGGCAGTGCATCGTGACCAGTGCATGACATTTGCCTCCGGAAAGGAAGATCTCGCCTCAACTGAGTTCCCTGGGAGTAGGGGCCTTGTCCCGGATCGGGCTCTGCTCACTGCTGGAGAGACGAAGCTTCCGGTGAGCGCTTCGATCTCTAGCGAGCAGCTGCCGGTCGCCTTCGTGCTGCTGGAAGCCGAAGCCGCTGAATCGTCCTGCTTGCTGGAAGCGGGGAAATCCGAGCTTTTCGCCTTGTCGCAAGCGGCGGAAGAACGACTAGAAGGCGAGATCCAGTCTCTTGAGCGTATCTGGGTAGAGGTGCATTGATTGAGGAAAGAACCCCCAGCGAGTCCGAAAAGCTCCTCCTGGACGGTCTTGTAAGGATAGAACCGGTAGGGAACCTGGCGCTCAACAGGACCTAGAACAAGAAGACCAGCTGGTGGGGCAATCCTCATGTGACAACGCTGGACAGTGGCCATTTAGTGCAATGATAGGTCCAGTGCGTTGACATGCTTCCCTACTATTAAGTGCCTGTAACAAAGTACCGATGCAAGCCGCTCACTCGACCAATGCTTGTCCGAGTGCGTGCTATTTCGGAAATACACTGGGAGGGATAGGGCGGACAGTGGTTTGAGTTAAGCGGAGAATTGGATCCCCTTCAGTTGCTGCTTGCTTTGCCACCAAATCTTGAACTCAGTCGCTTCGAGAAGTGTCTCAAGACAACTTCTTCCCGGCTTCTTTGCGGAGAGTTTACCACAATGGTCGCTCATTCCTGCTGGGGTAACAGGTGCCGAGGAAACCCATGAACCGTCCTCAAACAGGACATTGTGGGGCAAGAAACAGGGGAATAGGACGGCCTTCATCATTAGTCAAGCCAAAGGCTCTGTCTGGAAAACTTGACCGATGGAGAGGATAGCCTCAAGAATAACCTAGCTTAGAGAAACGTAGCATACATCCATAAAATGAGACTAATTTTAATAGCTTCTATCAGATTTGAGTGTCTTAAAGTATTTTAGTTTTATTATGATTGGAAACAACTTGCTAAAAATATAAAAAAAATTCTTTTGAATCTTGATCTTGTTTTTTTCTTTTATTAGCATTGGTTTTTGCTCGAAATAAATATTTCAGGTAAAATTAATCTGTTCCTTTTCCTATAGAGATAGGATCCAACAATGTTCAACAAGATCTTAATTGCCAACCGCGGTGAAATAGCATTGAGAATCATCCGAGCTTGTCGTGATCTGGGTATAAAAACACTAGCTGTCTATTCAGAAGCTGATGAGAAATCCTTGCATGTTCAACAGGCAGATGAAGCGATATGTATTGGCAGTGGGCCTTCAACGGAAAGTTATTTGAGGATGGATAGGATTATCAGTGCAGCAGAAATAGGGGATGTCGATGCGATTCATCCAGGATACGGTTTCTTAGCTGAAAACCCTCATTTTGCTGAAATTTGTGCCAACTGTAATATCAAATTCATTGGCCCAAAGGCAACAACGCTGAAGAAGATGGGGAATAAGGCCATGGCTCGGTTTCATGCAAGAAAAGTGGGCGTGCCTGTGGCACCGGGTAGTGATGGCATTGTGGAGTCAGAAAAGGAAGCTTTGAAAATTAGCCATCAGATTGGCTATCCGGTTATTATTAAAGCAGTTGCAGGAGGAGGGGGAAGAGGCATGCGGATAGCTCATAACGATGTAAGTTTAGTTCAGGGGTTTGTCGCTGCGAAGCTTGAGGCGGAGAAATCTTTTGGAGATGGGAGCTTATACATTGAAAAGTTGATTGAAGACCCACGACATGTAGAATTTCAAATCTTAGCTGATACTAAAGGAAAAATTGTTCATGTTGGAGAACGGGATTGTTCCATTCAGCGAAGAAATCAAAAGCTTGTCGAAGAATCTCCATCCCCTATTATGGATCCAGCCTTAAGAAAAAGAATGGGCAAGACAAGCATCCGACTTGCTGAATCAGTCGATTATGAAGGAGTAGGAACAGTAGAATATCTAGTAGATAAAGCCGGTAATTTTTATTTCATTGAAATGAATTGCAGGATACAGGTGGAACATCCAGTGACCGAAGAAGTCTATGGTGTCGATCTAGTCAAAGAACAGATCCTTGTAGCTGCAGGTTATTCTATAAGCAAAGAATGGGAAGAACTCGAACCTAAAAAACATGCTATAGAGTTTCGGGTTAATTCAGAGGATGGCCTGCAAGACTTTCGGCCAAGTGCAGGCAAAATAGATTTCCTACATCTTCCTGGTGGACCTGGCATCCGTGTCGATTCTCATCTTTATCAAGGAATTGAAATTTCTCCCTATTATGACTCTATGCTTGCCAAAATTATAGCTATTGGCAATTCCAGGGATGAAGCAATCGCTCGGATGAACAGAGCATTAAATGAAACAATTATTGAAGGGGTTAAAACCACCATTCCAATAGGCAAGTCTGTTTTTCAAAATACAGATTTCAAAAGGGGCGATTATACGACCAATCTTATAAACAAAATTCTGGCTGCAAAAAAATCTCTGGATGAGTAATGAAGGATTGAATGAAACTGGACAATTTAAAAAAAAAATTTCTTTTAAGTCAGGCGCGATTTTATGGGATTTTGGATCTGGGATATGTTCCTGCTGAAAAGCTAAAAGCTTATAGTGAACAACTTGCTGAAGGGAGGGTGGATATTTTACAGCTTCGAGCAAAAAATCTAGAAAAAAGGAAAATCGCAGAACTTGCCCGAGAAATACAATCGAGCTTAGTGGAGAAAGAGATTCTTTTTATAATCAACGATTATCCGGATATAGCTTTGGAAATAGGGGCCGATGGAGTGCATTTGGGTCAAGAGGATATGCCAATTGAACAGGCAAGGAAATACTTGAGTGAGGAGTTCTTAATCGGGAAATCGACTCATACTCTCTCTCAAGCTCTAGCTGCTGCCCAAGAGCCAGTAGATTATATAGCCTTTGGACCTATTTTTAAAACACCAACCAAGCCTGATTATCTTCCTGTTGGGATCGAATCGATAGCTACGATCAAAGAGAGGATTAAAAAACCGGTCTTTTTCATCGGAGGGATAAATAAAGAAAATATTTCTTTGGTTTTGTCTGCTGGAGCTGATCGAATAGTCATGGTTTCTGCTCTTTTAGGCGCTAAGGATATTCCAGAATTTTGTCGGCAAATGAGAAATCTTTTGTCTTTAAAAGGTCTTCTAGCCAATTAGAAATAGTGGGTTTGACCATTTTATGTTACAGTGGATAAATCATGAAAGCCATCCTTGTCTCACATTTTGGGGGCCCTGAAGTTCTTGAATTGAAAGAAACTCTCATTCCTCAGCTACGGCCGGCCTCGGTCCTGATAGCAGTTAAAGCAGCTGGAGTCAATCCTGTAGATACCTATTTAAGGGCTGGTAGTTTTGGTTACCAATCAAATCTTCCTTTTATACCAGGTATCGATGGAGCCGGTATTATTGAAGAAGTCGGCGAAGGAGTGTCAAAGTTTCATAAAGGTCAAACCGTTTTCTTTCAAGGAGTCTTAGGCAGTTATGCACAATACATTGTTTGTCCTGAAGATCGCGTCTTTGAACTTCCTCAAGGTTTTTCTTTTTCACAAGGGGCTGCCATTGGAAGTCCTTATGCGACTGCCTATCATGCATTGTTCCAATGCGCTGGTGCAGAAGCTGGGCAAACAGTTCTTGTTCATGGGGCTAGTGGTGGGGTTGGAATAGCGGCTGTACAATGGGCCAAAAGTCGTGGGCTTCGAGTCTTGGCTACAGCAGGAACAGCAAAAGGCAAAGAACTAGTTCTCGATGTGGGGGCTGAGAAGGTCTTTAATCATGGAGAAGAAGGGTATGTTAACAAAATTTTAGAATATACCCAAAATCAAGGAATCGATATCATTCTAGAGATGCTTGCGAATAAAAACCTTGAGAACGATTTTTCTCTTTTAGCGAACTATGGTAAAATTCTTGTTAT
Organism: Candidatus Methylacidiphilum fumarolicum; assembly: GCF_949774925.1. Classification (GTDB taxonomy): domain Bacteria; phylum Verrucomicrobiota; class Verrucomicrobiia; order Methylacidiphilales; family Methylacidiphilaceae; genus Methylacidiphilum; species Methylacidiphilum fumarolicum. The sequence continues at coordinate 2,046,727 of NZ_OX458932.1, read as the reverse complement.
TGGAAGCCGTGGAAAAATTGAAATCGATCCACGAAATATCTTAAGAAAAGAGGTTTCTGTCATTGGTGTAAATCTTTTTCTTGCAAGCTCTTCTCAAAGAAAAGCCATATTTGCTGCTATACAAGCAGGCTTGAAAAATAAGAGCTTATGGCCAATCATTCGTGCTGAAATTCCATTAGAGCAGGCAGCATTGGCTCATAAAATGATTATGGAAGGGGGAGCGACTGGCAAAATTGTTCTCATCATTTAACCAGTCTTTTTTCTCTTGGCTATTTAGCACCTTTTTCCAGTGTATATTAGCCTTTGTCAATTCTGTATTATTATTAATGAATAAAAAAAAAGGGCTTCCTATTGGAAGCCCTATAATTATCACTCCTAAATTTTACCAAAACACGTATTTAGCACCAAGCACTCCAATATAGTTCAGCATGTTCCCAAAGTGCATGGACTCATTACCCAATGAAGTCCCGTAATTAAGAACCGGATTGTTCATGTAGAGGAACTTAAATTCCACGAACAAACTGAGTTCTCTTGTAAAATAATATTCCGCACCAGCTATTGGAGTAAAGACAAACCCACCGTCAGTAGTGCTAGCACCATTAACAATCCCGTGACCCGCAACACTCTGACTAATATTACTAGCAGACAGGTAGTAACCACCAACACCCATACCGATATATGGAACCAGTTTCCAAGGTGTCACCAACTTTAACAATCCATTGATTGTCATGATCCCCATATTTAATTGCATGCCCGTATTGGTACTAGCTGCAGCTATTGTCATTGGTCCTGTAGCAAATCCAGTAAATCCAGAACCAGACTGAGAGTTGCCAATATAAAACCCATCAAATTCTGCAGCGGGCATTAAATACCACCCTTTACCAGCCAGGTTATCTCCCAGTTCCCAGCCCTTCCACTGATATCCAACTTTTACACCGCCAACCCATTGCCAATTACCCCCCAAATTCCCTCTTCCTAACAATCCTGAGCTGAAATTGGAGTTATAATTGTTCGTATCCATGTAACCAGCTCCCCCATAAAGACCAGCATAAAGCCCTTCTTTGGGTCTGAAGGCTTCTTCTTTGGAAATTTCTTTCTGTTCCTTCATCTCCTTGCTGGCTTCCTTCATTTCTTTATCCCCACCTGCACTTGATAAGTCCGTCGATGTGGAAGCCGCACTATCTCCCTCTTCAATTCCCGCCCTTAAAGGTTGTGTCACTGCAAGTGCTAACAAACCAATTGCAGGTACCAAATAACGGAGTGTTTTCCTCCTCTTCATAGTATATCCTCCTTCTTTTTCATATTTGGAATAACATTTTTGCTATTCTTTTCTGTAAGTTTTCTTTTTTTCAAAATTTACAAGAAATGTCAAACAAATTTCTAAAATATTTTGGAAAAATAAGAAATTTTTTTATTTTCCCAACACTCTTATCTCTTTTTTTCTTATTCTTCCTTTCCATTTCTCCAAAACCTTATTTATAGCAAATACTTACTTACATTAAGCTTTATAGATTGATCAACACTTTTTTTATAAAAGTTTTCATTTTTTTTAGTGTTTTTTACAAACATAGCTAGCGCATATACGCCTTTTCTTGTAGTACTTTTAAGCATCTCTCACATACATGTGGAAATTCAGGATCTTCATTTCTCTGGGCAAAGAGACTGAATTTCCAGCACCGTGGACATTTTCCTCCTGGAGCTTTTATCACTTCGATTTCCGTTTTTTCTGCTCGGCAAAGTTCCAGCTGTGATACCAGCAATACTTCTGTTAAAATAGGAATGTCTTTTTCTTCAAATTCCTGTGTATGTAGGATTACCTTCGCTTCTAAGTTCTTTCCAATTCGCTTCTCTCTTCTAGCTTTCTCTAGTTCAATATTGGCTAGATCCCTTAATCTCAATATTTTTTGCCACCGTTGCTCGAGGTGTGCTCCCTCCTGTCTGTCTTTTTCGGTAGGAAAAAGCTCAAGATGGATCGAATTCTTTTTCCCAAAAACGCGCCATGCTTCTTCGGCTGTAAAAGGAATAATTGGAGCAAGGAGTTTAACAAGAGATTCAAAGGCTCGGTGCAAGACGGTTTGTGCTGACCTCCTTGAAAGCCAATTTTTCCCATCACAGTACAACCTGTCTTTTAGGATATCGATGTAAAAACTCGATAGCTCGACAGAACAAAATCGAACTAAAGATTGGTAGACCTGTGGAAATTCATAGTTGGCATAGGATGCTTTTGTTTTTTTAATTAGTTGATCGATGCAAAAATCAAAATACCTATCGATTTCCAAGAGCTCATCTTCAGGGACGGAATGGATGGGAGGATCGAAATCAAAGAGATTGCCTAAAAGGATCCTCAAGCTATTCCTAATCAATCTATAAGAATCAGAGAGCCTAGAAAATATTTCCTTGGAAAATGGAACGTCTTCTGAAAATTCTTCACTGGCCACCCAGAGCCGAAGAAGATCAGCTCCATATTCATTAATCTGTTCAGATAAGTCTTTGGCACCTGAGGATTTGGAAAGTTTTTTGCCATCAAGGTCGACCACAAATCCATGAGTAAGCACGGATTTAAACGGTGCCTTTCCTTTCGATGCCACCCCAAGCAACAGGGAAGATTGAAACCAACCGCGATGTTGATCACTTCCTTCAAGATAGAGATCCGCAGGATTTTCTCCCCTAGGTACAAGCACGGCAAAATGGCTTGAACCTGAATCTATCCAGACATCGAGCGTATCCATTCCTTTTTCATAGCCAGTTGGAACATCAAGCTTTTTTCTGAGCTCTTCCGAATCTAGTTGGAACCACAAATCGGTTCCTTGCTCTTCAACCATGTCGGCAAAGCGTCTGATAATTTTTGGATCTAGAAGTGGTTCGCCATCTTTTCTGTAAAAAACTGGGATGGGTATCCCCCAGTATCTTTGCCGAGAAATACACCAATCTTTGCGGCTTTCAACAGCTCCTTTGATCCTGTTTTCTCCTCGCTTAGGGATCCATTGAACCTTTTCAATTTCATGGAGCGCTTGGATTTTAAACCTTTCAATATTGATGAACCATTGGGGCACAGACCGAAAGATAATAGGGGTTTTTGAGCGCCAACAAAAAGGATAATCATGAACATAAAGTTTTTTTGCCCATAAAAGCCCTTTTTCTTCGAGCATGTCACAAAGGATGGGATTGGCATCGAAAACGTTCCTCCCAACAATCTTTTCTATGCCACATTCTTTTGTAAATCTTCCCAAATCATCCACTGGAGAAAATACGGCTAATCCTTTTTCGACCCCTAGTTGATAATCTTCCATTCCATGGCCTGGGGCAATATGGACAATCCCACTGCCCGTTTCTTCACTGACAAAATCAGCTGCGTAGACTTCCCCATACCTAGGAAGAAGCGGATGAACATATTGTAACCCTTCCAGTTTTTTACCCTTAGAAAAAGAAAGGATTAGAGTCGATTCAGATAGTTTAGGAATTGTTGGGGCAAGCTTGGAGGAAACGATAAGATATTTACTGCCTACCCTCCTTAGCTCATAAGATAGATCAGGATTTACTGCTAGAGCTAAGTTTGCAGGCAAGGTCCATGGAGTCGTTGTCCAAACAAGAAAAGAGGATCCTTGAGGCAATCCCCCTTCTTTACAACTCTTCTCTGAAACGGGAAATTCCACATAGATGGAGATGTCTTCCTTTTTCTGATATTCTACTTCGGCTTCAGCAAGGGCCGTTTTACAGCCAATACTCCAAAAGACTGGACGCAATCCTCGGTACACTAATTTTTTTTCGACTAGTTCAGCAAAAAGTCTTAGCTCGTTGGCTTCGTAATGAGGATCCATGGTGATGTAAGGATTATCCCATGCTCCTAACACACCAAGTCGCTTGAACTGTTCTTTTTGAACTTCAATCCATCCCTTGGCATATTCCTGACACTTTTTCCGAATGGTAGGGGGATCATTGGATAAGGAGGGGGTCTCGCTCATCACTTTGTGTTCGATTGGTAGTCCATGACAATCCCACCCAGGAATATAAGGACATTGAAAGCCAAACATATTTTTGGATTTAAGAACAATGTCTTTTAGTATTTTGTTCAGCCCACTTCCCATATGAGCTTTGCCGTTGGCAAAAGGAGGGCCATCATGAAGAATGAACTTAGGACTGTTTTTTCTCAGTTCCAAAAGGATTGCATAGACCTTTTCTTTTTCCCATATTTCGATCCATTGAGGCTCCCTTTTGGGAAGGTCGGCTTTCATCGGAAACTCTGTTTTTGGTAATAAGACAGTAAGACTATAATCCATGGAAAATCCTCTTTAAAAAATGGTTCTAAAAGTTTCTATTCCTTCAAAAGGAAGGACTTAAATTCTTTAAAAACCTAAAATCATTTTCGGAGAACAATCTCAGATCCGGCACCTTATGGACAACCATCAAGTATCGTTCAATGCCGAAGCCAAAAGCAAATCCAGAATATATTTCTGGATCTATTCCCATATTTAAAAATACTTTTGGATGGACCATTCCACAACCGCACAGCTCAAGCCATCTGGGTGCTTCCCCCTCCTGCGTGGCGATGGCCCCATCTACTTCAAAACTTGGTTCAGTAAATGGAAAATAGTGAGGCCTAAACCGGAATTGCAACTGATTTCCTAAAAGCTCTCTAAAAAAGTATTCGAGGGTTCCTTTGAGATCGGCAAGACTAATTCCTTTATCAACAACTAACCCTTCGACCTGCCAGAAAACGATCGAATGGGTGGCATCGATTTCGTCTCGTCTGTAACATCTTCCAGGAGCAATCATACGGATAGGCAGTTGGTTTTTTTTCATGACCCGTATCTGGACTGGAGAAGTTTGAGGACGCAGGAGCAGCCTACCAGGAGAATTGTCTTCCAGGCTTAGGTTTTCTTTGATATAAAAGGTGTCTTGTTCATTCCGAGCAGGATGGCCTACTGGAATATTCAATGCATCAAAATTGTTGTATTCGCTTTCAATTTCAGGACCACATTCGATTGTAAAGCCAATTCTTTGGAAAATCTCGATAATTTTTTTTAGAGCGATAGAAATTGGATGAAGGGTGCCAGAAAGAAAGGGTCTACCGGGCAGTGTACTGTCAGCTAAGGATGGAAAACCAGACTGCGCAAAGGAATCAACAGCAGCAGATAAAGAAATTTCCTTCTTGTGTAGACTCTCCTGTAGTTTCGATTTGAGCTCGTTCAGTTTTTTGCCTACTATTGGTCTACTTTCTTTGGGTAGTTGACCTATTTTTTCCAGTAAAGTGGAAACTATCCCCTTGCGTCCAAAATATTTGATCCGCAGGGACTCGATCGCTTCCTTTGTTGAGATGGCTGAAAGCTCTTCGGAAAAACGTTTTTCTAAAATTTCTAATTCTTTATCCATAGGAGGGTATCAAACATTCATGGTAATATTTTGGTATGAAAAGGAATCTAAGAGAGGAAGCGGGAATTATGCGTTGAACAAGCAGCCTTTTCATCTGGTTTTGCTCCTGCACTCTCTTCTTTGTCTAGCACCACTGGTGGTTTCGGACTAATAAAAAACATGGTTAAAATACCAATGCAGATCATAAGAGAGCCTATCCATTTGAAAGGCCAGCCTGGATCATAAAGAACCTGTAAAGTGCTTTCGTTCAAATCTTGTGGGTTCCACGAAGATTGAGAAAACTTGTAGTTAAGCCCTAAGACTGATCTCCAAAATCCTCCAGGATAGGAAGCGGGATAATTCATGTGAGCCTTTCCAATGACAATTTTTTTAGTTTTTGGGTCTTCAAACTTAAGGGTGCTGATAAAATCGGAAGGAGCGTCAGAACCTTCATTTCTTGGAACTTCAAATTTTTCCAGGGATACAAAAAATGGTAAGGAGATGACCTTAAAACCATAACTAATTTGTAAGGGAATATTATTTAGTACAAAGCTTTGTGGATATCCAGAGAGGATCCAAAGGGCTTGGGATTTTTCCTTAGTTTGTTTGTCTTCTATCCAACCATGGATTCCCGGAGGGAGGACCTGAGCGATATTGACTTGAGAAAGTCTTTGCTTTTGAATTTCACTGGTGATAGTGGCCGAAGGTTCATAGCGCAGTAGGGTGGCTGACCAGTCTGCCCATCCTAAAAGAAAGGGTTGACCGATAGCCATTTGTCCTTCCTGATAGGATTTTCCATTGCGAAGGAGCTGGTAATTGATTGTTCCATTAGGAGAATCCCACATCCTAAAAACCAATTTTTGGGTGCGATTCTGTTGCCAGTATACATGCACAAGGATGGCTGGATTAAGAGGTTCTCCAGATAAGGAGGTGGGTTTACCCTCTTTTATCGAAAAATTTGGCCAATACTCAGCAACTTCCATTTTTCCCTCTCCTGGAAGATCGACCACCTTCTGCATGACTTCATTCAATGGCCAAGCCCTTTTTTCTCCATCCTGGCTGATAGCTACAACATAAAGAGATCTGTTCGATGGGGAAGGGTTGTCCCATAAAAGAAAATATTTGTAAGTAGAATTGACCCCTTCATGGGCATGGATGACAGATTGATCGGGAGCATTGGCAAAAAGGACGGCTGATTCATGGAAAGTCTCTCCATCCGAGTCGGATGGCTCTTTCATTTCAATTCTTGCCATTCCAAAAAAATCTTCATACCACCTAGAAGGATCATTCTTCAGTAGTACATAGGTGAACTTTTGATTAGCCATTTTGCTTTTCAATTCAATAAGGACTCCTGGGCTTCCAGAATTTTGTTGAGGAGATAAATTTTCACTTAGAAACAGTTCTTTGGCATAATCATCGGTATAAAACTTCAGTCCTGTCCCAGGAATGTCGATGGATCGTGGAGCCTTGGATGAAGGCCTCCAGAGTTCAGCAGGAAATCTGTATTCTTCGATTTCCTTTAGAATAGGATTTTGCACTAAAAGAACCGTCTCTTTAGTAGTTAATCTGTTTTTTGGTATCCCACCTGCTTCCAAAGTTATAAATCCCTCAAAGCCTTTTTGTAATCCAATCAAAGCACCAATCAAAAGGATGATAATTCCATAGTGGGTGACAATAAACCCAATATGTCTTTTTTTCCATGGAATCCGTGTCAATGTCACAGCAAAAAGATTGATGCACAGTAAAATAAGCCAGCCAAAAAACCAGGGAGATTTGTAGATATAAAACTGAGCAACCTGAGTATCTAACCTAGATTCTACAATTGTTGCTATGGCACAGCCCAATGCTATCGATAAAAGAAGAAAAATTGCTAACCGGAGAGAGCCTAATAGATGGATAATTTTCCAATATAACGAATTCTTTTTCCTTTCCTCTATTAGCTTTTTTCGTTCGATTTCTGATAAACTACTAAATAATCTCACTTTTTTACTTGCTTAAAATAAAAGTATATAAAAAAACTTCTTAGATTCTAGGCGCATTAGATTACCTTCTCAAGTAGAAAATGCATCCCTTGAGGGTGTATTTTTGTTCACCCGATAGCCAAATGCTTAGAAGCCACTTTAGCTTTCATGAGAAGATAGCATTGTATACTGAAAGAACTATATTTTCTTGAAAATAACTGGGATACAATGAAAGAATAATGGCAAAGGATTAAGTAAAAAGAAAATTTTTCATTCAACCATGCTATGGTTTGAGGAAATCCAGAATCAATAATTGTGAAAGAGATACGTTTTTCTCCTGATTTAAAGATAGCACGCGAAAAAAAACTTTTAGCCATAGAGGAAATAGCAAAAAGAATTGATATTCCTTCAAGATCCATTGAATGTTACGGACATTTTATTGCCAAAATATCATGGCAATATTTAAAAGAGCTTTTTGCTCAGCCTAAGCGAGGTAAGCTCATTTTGGTGACAGCTACGACACCTACTCCAGCTGGGGAAGGAAAAACGACGACGGCGATTGGCCTCACTGATGGATTCAATCGATTAGGTCATAAAGCCATTCTTTGTTTGAGAGAGCCATCGATGGGCCCCATTTTTGGAGTGAAAGGTGCGGCTACCGGGGCGGGTCTGGCACAAGTTGTTCCAAGAGAAGAGATAAATCTTCATTTTACTGGTGATTTTGCCGCAGTGGCGGCCGCTCATAATCTTCTGGCTGCCTTGATAGATAACCATCTTTATCAGGGTAATACCTTAGGTATTGATCCAAGAAAGGTAAGCTGGGGAAGGGTATTGGATTTAAATGACAGGTCTTTGCGAAAAATCCTTCTGGGGTTAGAAAGTAGAAAATCTTTTCCCAGAGTCTCTTTTTTTGACATCGTAGCAGCATCTGAATTGATGGCCATATTGTGCCTTTCGCAATCCTACATGGATTTGAGGGAAAGGTTAGCCAACATCCAGGTTGGCCGCAGATGGAACGATACAAAGGTTACAGCCGAAGATCTTGAGGCTGCTGGGGCTATGTCGGCCCTTTTAGTGCATGCTCTCAAACCCAATCTTGTCCAAACTTTGGAAAATAATCCAGTTTTTGTGCATGGGGGACCTTTTGGCAATATTGCTCATGGATGCAGTTCGGTGATATCATTGAATACGGCCTTGAGGCTTTCTGATTGGGTGGTTACTGAAGCAGGATTTGGCAGTGATCTAGGAGGAGAAAAATTCGTTAACATCCTGTGCCGGCAGAGTGGTTTAAGCCCAGACTGTGCGGTGATAGTCACGACTATTCGTGCTTTAAAGTATCATGGAGGGATGGAGTTGGGATCCCTGGCAAATAAAGACTTAGCCTTTTTAGAAAAGGGACTGCCTAATCTTTTAAGACATATTGAGATTGTCGAAGAAGGATTTGGAGTACCTGCAGTCATTGGACTGAACCGTTTTAGCGTTGATAGTGAAGAGGAAATCGATTGGCTTGGCAAAAAACTTGCCGACATGGGACATTCCTTTGTCATATGCAATCATTGGCAGCAAGGAGGGCTAGGGGCTATGGATCTTGCAAGGAAAGTGATCGAAAAAAGTAGCCTCCATAAAAGTTATTGTAAGTTTAGCTATGCAGACTCGGACACTGTTGTCGAAAAGATTCGAAAGATCGCATTTAATATTTATAAAGCTGGAGATCTTTCCTTTCATCCTACTGCTTATGATGAGATAAAAAGGATTGAAGGAGAGGGACTAACCCATTTTCCCCTATGTATGGCTAAAACGCAATATTCATTTTCTGTTGATCCCAATCTAAAAGGGGCGCCTGAAGGACACCATTTTTATGTTAGAGAAATCAGAGCGGCTACTGGGGCTAAATACATCCTTGTTGTGTGTGGGGAGATAAATACGATGCCAGGCTTGCCCAAAGTCCCTTCTTCCAGTCATATCGACATCGATGTGGATGGCAATATCATCGGGACCATTTAAACTTTTTTTATCGGCTTTCTTTTCACCGTTTTAGGATTCGTCTGAAGTCGAGCGAATCAATAAGATAGGAGCTTTTGCTTTCTTCCTTACAGGAATTGCTGTGGATCCCCAAAAAATTGATCCTACTAAGCCATGGCAATGGCTTCCCATAACTATCAAATCGACTTTTTTTTCTAACGAGATCTCAGCGATATGAGTTGCAGCATCTCCATATTGGATGATGATTTCTGTATTGATGCCTTTTTCTTGGAAGAGCCTGGCAACCGCAATTAATTTTTCTTTGTTGATGGCCATTTCTTTAGCCATACTATTTTCAACCGTTTCGTTAGAGACCACTGTCCATGATTCATATCCAGGAAATGGGAAGGCAAAACCCGCCATGACATGGAGGAGAAAGACTTTGGCTTTAAGAAAGAAAGCAAGCTCTTTTACATGAGCGATAATTGGGAGATCTCTTTCATTATTTTCCAGGGCTAAAAGGATAGATTTGTACATGAAATTAAAAAATGGCTATATTTAAAAAGAGAGAAATAATTTTTGTGCAGTTCTTTAAAAAAAATATACGATCAAAAAAAAACAGCTAATAGAAGAGAATGTTTTTGGGATTGAGTTCTGTTTGTATTGGAGCAGCAGGTGTGTCCTCTATAGCTATAGCTGGCCTTGGCTTTGCTGTATGGAGCTATTATAAAAAGAAGAAAAAATTATCTTTTATAGTTTTCTTTATTTCTGCTCTTCTTGCTTTGGTTGCCAATCTATTTTGTTAACGGATTATTCCCCATCTTTTATTGAAAGGCCAGTAGACAATAAATCCGGTGCCTACAATATTTTGCATGGGCACAGGGCCCCAAAATCTACTATCGAGACTATCAGGACTGTTATCTCCCATTGCCCAAAGGCATAATGGTGGAACCGTATAGGTTTCGGTTGGATCGACTAGATATTGTTGGTTAGGTAAAATGACATAGCCTTGATAGCCATTTTTTTGCGATTCAATTTTTGCCATCATCTGATTAGGGGGAGTCGCTGATCCATTGATCAATAAAAATGGAGGGCGAATTTGGAGTGTATCACCCCAGATTCCTACGCATCTTTTGATATAGTATTGAGAGCCTTCGATTCCTTGAAGTCGCAGATTAGCCTCAATTCCCTCTATCCCAGTTGTTTTAAATACAATGACTTCTCCCCGTTTGGGGGGACGAAAATGGTAAATCAATTTATTGACGAGGACTTGATCCCCTGTATCTACTTCAAAATTCAAGACATGGTTTTTAGGCTCGAAGGACAAACCAGGACGAACGCCAAGCTTATACTCTAAAAGGTGAGGATTAGTCCAAAGGTAGGATTGTTCTCCACTATCGAAGATAAGCTTAGCGTATTCAAAAAACAAAAACTTCCCTCCTTCGATTTTTTCGAGTGTTCCTCCTTTTTTTAAAGAAAGGCTATGGTAGCTTTTGCCAAGAAGAACAAACTCCACAATCCTTTGGATAAAATTTGGAGGTTTCTCGTTTCTTTCGATAACCTGGATTCCGTACAGCGTCGGTTTCATGGAGTCTGTAGGAATTTTAAAAGGTTGCAAAAAATAAGCCCTAATAGCTAAAGCTACCACTAGCGCTACAAAAAGAACTTCGATATTTTCTTTCCATCCAGCCCATTTTGATTCAGGAAAAAGAAGATGAAATAACTTTTCCCCTTCATCCACGATTGCCTCTAGATTACTATTCTTGGGAGAATTAATGGCAGATTGAAACCTTTGGAAGTAGTCTATAACTTGTTTGACTTGACTTTCGTTGAGTAAGTCTTTGCGATAATTAAACTTTCTTCGAAAGTCTTTTAAAAATTGTAAAGCCATTTTTCTATTTTTTTTGGCTTGTGCTTCTTTTTTATTCAGAAGTAGAAAACTCATGATTGTTTTATATCTGTTTTGAGGATTTCCAGGAAAGCTTCTTGAGGAATATCAACTTTACCAAATGTCTTCATTCTTTTTTTGCCTTCTTTCTGTTTTTCTAACAGCTTTCTTTTTCTTGTAATATCTCCCCCATAGCATTTAGCCGTTACATTCTTTCCAATAGCTCCTATATCTTCTCTGGCTATGATTTTGCTTCCTATGGCAGCTTGAAGGGCAATCTTAAAGAGATGTCGTGGAATGCGTTCCTTGAGTTTTTGAATGATCGCTCTGCCTCGAGACTCCGCTTTGGATGTATGCACGATGCAGCTTAAAGCTTCAATCGGTTCCCCATTGACTAAAATATCAAGTTTTACTAAATCACTGATCCGGTAACCTGCTGGTTTATAATCCATCGACCCGTAGCCGTGGGTAATTGATTTTAGCTTGTCATTAAAATCCACAAGAATTTCATTTAATGGAAAGATGCAGTGTAGAATCACCATATTTTGATCGAGGGTTTCTGTAGTCTCACAACTGCCTCTTTTTTCAGAAATAAGCTGCATCAATTCCCCAATATTTTCAGAAGGAACAATTAAATAAGCATTTACTAAGGGCTCTGCGATATGCTCTATGGTTGAGGGATCAGGGAGTTTGGAAGGATTGTCCACTTCCAGGATTTCTCCGGAACGCAAATAGACTTTATACACGACACTAGGATAGGTCGTCAGTATGTCCACCCCATATTCTCTTCTTAGTCTTTCTTGGACTATCTCCATATGAAGAAGTCCTAAGAATCCACAGCGGAATCCCGAACCAAGGGCAACTGAACTTTCTTGACTGATGGTAATCGCTGGGTCATTAATTTGTAGCTTTTGAATAGCATTCTTTAGTTTTTCAAATTCAGAGGAGTTTAGCGGATAGATCCCGCTGAAAACCATAGGTACAATTTCTTGGAAGCCAGGCAGTGGAGAGGATGTTCCACCGGTCTCCCAAGTTATGGTATCGCCGATTTTAATTTCGGAAGGATCTTTAATATTTGCAATGATGTAGCCAGAATTGCCTTCATATAATTCCTCTTCTGGTACCATTTTGGGATTGAAAATGCCCACTTCTTTCACTTCATAAGACTTCTTTGTCGATAAAAGGAGGATTTTCTCTCCTTTTTTAATTTTTCCCGAAAACATACGAACATAGAGAATGACTCCTTTAAAAGGATCGTAAACGGAGTCGAAAATTAAGGCTCTGAGAATTTGGTCGAGAAAAGGTCGCGGAGGAGGAATCTGGCGAATGATTGCTTGAAGAATTTCATCAATCCCGATGCCTTCTTTCCCACTTGCAAGGATGGCTGTATCAGCTGGAATAGCAAGAATTTCTTCTAGTTGCTTTCTTACAAGCTCAGGATTTGCCGTTGGCAGGTCTATCTTATTAATGACGGGGATAAGAACGAGATTATGCTTTTCTGCTAGGAAGACATTAGAAACCGTTTGAGCCTGAATCCCTTGTGTTGCATCGATGACTAAAAGGGCTCCTTCGCAGGCCGAAAGACTTCGAGAAACTTCATAGGAAAAATCGACGTGTCCAGGGGTGTCGATCAGATTGAGCTGATAGTATTGCTTTTCTTTGGGATAGAAATAGGTCATGGTTACGGGATGGGCTTTAATGGTGATGCCTCTTTCTCTTTCTAGCTCCATGGAATCAAGCATCTGATTTTGTAGTTTGCTTTCAACAACGGTTCCCGTAATCTGTAAAAGCCTATCTGAAAGCGTCGTCTTCCCATGGTCTACATGGGCGATAATACAGAAATTTCTAATTCTTTCTCTTGGGATTTTTTCCATTTTTCAATGTAAAGGTGAACCCACTTCAATGATCCATTTGACAAGATATAAGAGAAGCTAGTTTTTAACCAGCCTTTGGGTAATTTTCAACACAATCTTTTCTTTTTTGCCTTCGAAGAAGAAATTAAATACCAAAACACCAATCCATTAAAACACTGCTTTTCAATATAGCGGTAGAGAAAAGACGGTTCAATTTGTTTTTATCTTTTCCTCACAGAGATAAGAGGCTGGATAAAAGCAACAAAGAGCATCCGAGCAACCGTGGAGCGATTAGCCTTCTATAGGAGCCATAAATTCAGGACCTATAGGTTGAGGGATGGTTTCGGTAAGGATCTTGTCAATCATTCGAAGGTCTTCTTGAGCTAAACGCCATCCAGTAGCGCCAAAGGCTTCTTCTATCTGACTTGGACGTCTGGCTCCCCAAAGCACAACAGACACTCCAGGTTGCATCAGAGCCCAACAAGCAGCAAATTGTGCTAATGATTTTCCGTAGCGGGCAGCAATAGGTCTAAATTTTTCCACAGCTTGAAGATACCGAAGAAAATTTTCTCCTTGAAACTTTGGATCTATTTTTCTCAGATCCCCATTGGGGAAAGTGGAGTCAGGACGAAATTTTCCTGTTAACAATCCCCTACAGAGTACACCATAGGTCAGGGTTGCTATACCTTCTTTGATACAATAAGGTAAAAGTTCTTTTTCAATTTCTCTTTCGAACAGATTATAAGGCGGTTGATTAGTATGAATGGGAGCAGCCTTTTTAAAAAGTTCCATTTGCTTCGTTGAAAAATTGCTGACCCCTATAGCTCGAATTTTCCCTTGTTCCTTTAACCTCAAAAGACACTCTGCGGTCTGTTCAAAAGGAACCTTGGAGTCTGGCCAGTGGACTTGATAGATATCTATGACAGAGAGGCCAAGGCGTCTTAGGCTATCCTCGATTTCCTGTTTGATTCTTGTTGGAGAAGAATTTCTCCGAATTTCCCCAAACTGATTCCATTCAAGACCAAATTTAGTAGCGATGACAATAGGATGGGATTTTCCTATGAGCCGAAGGGCTTTGCCAACTATTTCTTCTGCTTTCCCAAAACCATAAATGGGAGCTGTATCAATGATGTTGATTCCTCCTTCAACAGCTTTGATTATTGCTTGGATAGCTTCTTTTTCATCGATTCCTCCCCACATCCATCCACCCATAACCCAGGTGCCAAGAGCAATTCGAGAGACTTTTTCGGCTATAGCAGGAATTTGAATGTAATCCATAGTGTTTTTTTCTATTCAGTTATTTATTTCTTAATTAATCGTTAGGACTAATCATGGCGAGTGAAAAGCTTTAGGAATGTTTTAGTTTTTAAATACCTTTTGAACAAAAGGTATTTAAAATGCTTACGCCAGACCCAAGTTCGTTCTTTTCTCTTTGGTTTTGATCTGATAGGTCATGGAATTTCCACGTCCAGTTCGTTCTCCGAGGAAGCAGGCTAGAATGAACGTATCATCTTAACAATCAAAGAGGGCACCTCACAGGTGCCTGGTATTGTTCTCCCCGGAACAGTCCCTCTCATCGGGATTCCAATCGGGCGTTTTTCAGTTCCTGAAGGAAAACCTCAAGGAAAGGATCGCCTTCACCCGGTCCCGCGGCGTCCACAGGCTTATCTCCGGATCTTTGACCCTTTTCTTAAGGTTGTATGCGCCCACCCTGTCCGCATCGCTCACATATCCGCAATGCCGGCATACAAACTTATCCCCAACGTAAGCAATGTCCATATACCTATCATTAGGCATTATTGCTATGATACCGTTGTGGGTTATATCTAAAAAGAACGTTTTCCAATAGTAGCAATCAATGTTGTAGACATGTACCTTTGTGGGACCAAGCCATATAGGATGCCCCCAGAGATTAAAGCTGTTAGGTCTATTTTCAAATATCTCTTTTATCCAATGTTTAAAAAGCTTAATCGATAAAGGTTTACTAAACCTAATAGTAATTGGAGGATCTATTGTCATTTTCTTTATAAACCTATGTTTTCTTTTGATTAGAAAAGCCAACTTAACATGCTTTTTATTTAATCTTCGCAAACGCTATTGTAAAAACCTTTTTGTCGTTTTATGATATTAATTATGTAAATAGCATATTCTGTCATGAACTTGTTCTCCATACTTTTATCACTTTTCTTTTTTGCGTATTATGAAAGAGTAGAAACATATGCTAGGCTTTTTCTGACACAAAAGCCTGGTGCCACCCAACAAGAACCACGTATCTTCATTGAAGAACATGAGTATGATGAAGCCCCATTTATAGTTGGTTATCTGTATTATTCAGAGGATCTACAGTATCCAATTATTTCAATAAAAGGATGGGCAGACGGTCGCTATGTGCCAATGAGAAGATATGATAGAGATATAGCATAAAGAATGTTTAAACGTTCATTTTCAAAATATGCACGCTACATCTGGATTTCAGATGAAACTCCATACTTTGGAAAAAGATGTTCTATTATACAAGTAGAATGTGTTGTTTTATCTAGTAAATTGGTAAACAAAATAGATGAATTTCATAATCTAATTGATTGGCGTGACTCTTTTCCATTATATGAGTCATTTACTTTAGACCTAGGGACTATCCTTCGGTTCATTCCAGGTATTGGTAAGTCCACTAGTCCATTTTCCCTTCAATGGACATTTGGAAATTTCTTTAAACTATCTCCTGCAGGCTATACAATCAATGGTGGTCAAGTCACTTGGCAATGGAATAACGTTTACCACATTGACCAGGAAATTAAAGCCCAGTGGTATGCCTGGTATAGATAGAAGATTCTATACCAGAGCATACCTTCTTATCTTGGCATTTATAGGAGCAATCATGGAGCCATATGGGCTTGATGACGGGAAGAATCCTTAGCTTGTTCTTGATTATGTTCTAAATATTTCTGAATTTCATTAGCTGGAATTGTTTCCCCTACCTCAGGAGCTTCTTTGTGGTGTCTTTCGACTACGACCCCACCAATTCTGGGGTCAAAAACACCTACCCAACGAGCAGGATGGCATTGGTGGACTAAATGACCATACAGCCATATTGGACCTCTTCCATGTAAGACTACCCCCTTGGTATAGTCTAATTTGGGAAGTTCCAAGTTTTTTAAAACCGATGGCTCTACGGTTCCATTTCCAGCAATATTAATATTTAAAATCTGGAATTTAGGGGTATCTATTACTCTTAGATCAAGATTATTCATATGTTGTTCTTTTATTAAATATTTTTTTTCTCTAATTTGTTTTGTGCATTGACAAGACAAATCCAATTTCTTGCTTAGTTGATGTTGGCTTTATTGTTCTATTTCGATCCCTTTTAATATTATTTCTTCTATTTATATGGCTATGTACTTTGTTAAGTTGATCTTTAATTATTATAATTTATTTTGTAAAAACTATGATCGTACTCTTTGTTTCTGTACTCTTCTTCTAAAATTCCAATATTCCGCTTAATGTTATAACATAGTTTTAAGGTTTTATTGATTCTCTTTATAGGTCTTTTGATCAGAACATTTATTAAGACACCTCTTAAAGATCAGAAAGAAGCAGAAACTGTGTGGGAAAACTTGGGAACATGGATTATCAGGCAAGCTGGAGTAATGCCTTATTGTTGATATTGCCATGCAAATCTAGTTATAAATATGCATGGCAAGAGCTTTAATTATTCCTTAACCCTTTTAACCACCTGCTTTATTGACGTATCAGCTTTTTCTGCTTTTACTTATCTAGAAAGCGCTATCGATAATTCGGTTTTCAATTCAAGTAGTTTGTCTTCGGTTATATTTTTGGGTATCGAAAAAATAGGACCTACAAAAATAGTACATTTGCTAAATGGAAGGGGAATTTGAAATCGATCCCAACTGTTTAATTCTATTTTTTTTTCAAGATGGTAACTGACTGCTACTATGGGAATGCCAGAGAGCCTGCTCAGTTGAAGCACTCCTTCTTGAAAGGAATAACAAGGCCCTCGAGGGCCGTCAGGGGTAACCGCTATGTCACAGCCTTCTTTTTTGGCTGCTTCAATGGCTCTTTTAAAAGCCGAAATGCCTCTTTTTGAAGAAGAACCTGAGGCTGGGAAAAGGTTGAATTGTCCTAAGAGTCGACTCAGAAATTTGCCGTCGTTACTACCGCTAACCATGGCGATGAGCTTTCTGGATGGAAAATGTTTTCTGTATAGATATGGCATCAGGAAGAGGCGGTTATGCCAAAAGGAGAAGATAAGCGGTGTATTGGGGGGAGAGCTGACAATTCCAAAAGGGTCATGGAGCTCATAGCGGAGCGTTTTTGCTAAACTGCGAATGAGGCTACCAGCAAAAGCAGGAGAAAATTTTCCTCTTGCCCATTTCCTAGCTTCTGTAATCAAGGAGGAGCTAAAAATGACGTGGGACATAGGTAGGGAAAAAACTTATTTTATTTCAAAAAAATTACTAAAAAATATTTTTCTTATTTTCCAATGACAATGATGTAGTTGAATTTTTAGTGTCCTTCTTCAAAGAAGCTTTCTTCTTCGGTTGGCTCTTGGATCCGAATGAGTTTGACTCTTTTGATCTTCTGCGGACTTACCTCTTCAACGACAATATTAAATCCATCTATGGAGAACATTTCAGCTTTTTTGGGTTGCCTTTTTATTTTATCAAAACACCATTCGGAAACCGTTTGAGTCGTGTCAGTGGGCAGAGGCCAATTTGTTTCATTGGCTAAATCTCTTAAGGGGAGATCTCCGTCCACCACTGCGTACTCTTTGGTCAGTTCATAGATTGGTCCTTTCTCAATGTCAAATTCGTCTCGAATGTCGCCTACTAACTCTTCCAACACGTCTTCAAAGCTGACAAGACCTATAACTTTTTCATTTTTATCCTTAACAATTGCCAAATGGGTTCTGGCCTTACGAAATTTTTCAAGCATTACGGGCAAAGGAGTAGAGGGAGAGAAAATGAGGGCGGGTCTTAGAATAGATGAAAGTTTTGTTTGTTCTCCAAGCGTTATATATTGCCATAGAAGTTCCTGAAGGAGGACCATCCCCACTAGATTATCGATAGACCCTTCACATACGGGGAAGCGACTATAACCGGATCGTTGAGCGATTTTAAGATTTTCTTGAATTGGTTGATTAAGCCAGAGAACAACCACTCTATCTTTAGGAATCATTACTTGTTGGGCGGTTGTATTTTTCAGTCGTAGAGCCTTGATCATGATTCGGTTAATTAGTTCATCAAAAGGATGGGCGTGGGCTGAATGCATGATGATTTGCTGGAGTTCATCCATAGATATGCTCTGGCCGAAACGTCCAGTTGTCTTAGGAGGTTCGAATCCAAGAAGCTTGAGAGCCCAATTGGCAGAAATGTTAAGAATAGAGATGGCAGGATAAAAAAGGATGGAAGAAATAGTAAGGATGGGGCTTGTAAAAAGAATAATTTTTCTGGCATATTGAAGCGCCAAAAACTTTGGGGCTAACTCCCCAAGGGCAATGGACAAAAAGGTAATCAAGCAGAGAGCAAACAAATAGGAAAGAGAATTTAAAGTTATGTCATGAGATATGCCTAATCGGAAGAGCAGGGCTTTTATCCATCCAGCCATAGCCGGTTCAGCTATCCATCCTAAGCCTAGACTAGAAAGGGTAATCCCAATTTGGGTAGCGGATAAAAATAGGGTGGGATTTTGAACGATCTTTAGAGCTAGAGGCAGCCGCCAATCTTTTGTTTTTAAAAGAAGTTTCAGTTCCGTTATCCTCACTTTGATGATGGCAAATTCGGCAGCAACGAAAAACCCGTTTGCAAGGATTAGAAAAACAATAAGCAGGGGTTTCCAGCTCATTTCAAACCAGTTGTTCATGATGGATACAAGAGAGCAGTTCAACGGGAAGGGATAATAAAAAGGAAGTTGCTAGAGTAAAATCTATGGATGATGATGCTACCAGTTTACTCACTTTAATTTTTCAAGCAATAAATATAGAAGTGTAAAAAAGTGAAACGGAAGCTACAAAAAAAAGAAGGGATAATGGGTTGCACGGTGTGGGGTTCCTTTTTAATTTTTCGCAACATGTAAACAAAAACATCAGAGAAGATAATTTTTCTTATCGAGCCCATTCTCAAGCATAAAAGATTTAAAAAACTCAAATATTACAACAGGAATGAATAATCCTTTTTTGGAAGATCAATTCTATAGGCAAGCTCTTAAGTTCCTTGGCCAAGCCAGAACAGTAGGGATGAAACTTGGCCTGCAAAACATTATAGAGCTGGCCAGGGAAATGGGAAATGTTCATGAAAAAATGAATTTTATTCATATTGCTGGCACTAACGGCAAGGGTTCCACAGCTGCATTTATTGCCTCAGCATTGAAAAGGAGTGGATTTAAAACCGGTCTCTATACTTCGCCTCATCTCGTTACTATTAGGGAAAGAATACAGATTAATGGGCATCCAATCTCTAAGGAACAATTTAGTCATTGGGTCTTGGAAATTCAAGAAAAGATTGAAAGGATTAAACAAAGAAAGAAAGATTTTGCCTGTACTTTTTTTGAAATTATTACGATGGTAGCCATTTTAGAATTTTTCAGATGCAAGGTAGATTGGGTGGTTTGGGAAACGGGTCTGGGCGGTCGTTTAGATGCTACCAATATTGTCAATCCTAGGCTTTCTATCATTACCAACATCGATTATGATCATACTCAATTTTTAGGAGACACTTTAGAATCGATTGCAGAAGAAAAAGCTGGGATAATCAAAGAAGGGGTTCCTGTGATTGTGGGTAAAATGCCTAAAGAAGCCTTGGCTGTTATAAAAAAGAGGGCATTGGAAAAAGGCGCAGAGCTCATCGATATCTGCCAATCGGTTGAGATAAAACCCTTAAAAATGGACTATGAAAGGCAATGGGTGGAAATTGCGAATATTCCTTTTTGTTTAGGCTTAACTGGAATCCATCAACTAGATAATGCGGCCTGTGCTTTTGCTGCCCTCCGTCTCCTTTTTGCTGAGGAAAATAGTATGGACATAAAAAGGATGCAGGAAGGATTTAGAACGGTTTGCTGGCCTGGAAGATTCCAAGTCATTCGAAAAGCTCCTTTGTGCATTATTGATGGAGCCCATAATGTAGCAGCGACAAAGCAGCTAGTTGCAAACTGGGAACAGATTGTTGGAGACGAACCTTATCATTTAGTTTTTGGAGTCCTACAAGACAAAAACTTTCCTATGATGGCTGAGATTCTTAAAAGGAAAGCTTCCATGGTAACTTTAATCAAGCCACCTACCTCTAGAGGTCTAGAACCAAAAGAACTCCTTCCTTTTTTTGGTGGCATTAAAACACAAATCTGCCCCTCGTGGGCTGACTTCATGCCCTCTATGGATGGTTCCTTACGGCCGATTTTAGCTACTGGCTCCCTCTACTTAATTGGCCAAATTTTGGTCGAGGAATACGAAGGCAAAGAAGAATTCAAGTGGAATGAATTATTGGATGGGTAAGAAAGTGCCTATTTTTTGTCATTGGCGTGCAGAAAAAAAAATGAAAAGGCCGGCTATAGTTTTCGATCTAGTTGGAACGCTCCTACAGACGGCATTGCCTGTGGGCGTCGTTTATTCGAAATTGCTGGCAGAATACGGCATTAGAAGCGATCCAAAGGTTATGCACGATAATTTTATAAAAGTTTTTGATTTTTTTAAGCTTCGGCCTCAAGGATCGATTCCCAAAGATGGGGATGATAAAAGGTTTTGGGAAAAAATTGTCAAAACGGTTCTCCAAGAAAGTGGGATCCCCTTGGGTTCTTTCTTTTTTGATTATTTCAATAAACTGTATTCTTATTATTCCCAAAAAGAGGCTTGGAAGCCTTATCCAGAAGTTATAAGCGCTCTTGGAAAGATGTCGTCCCTTGGTTTCCCTCTGTTTGTTGCATCCAATTGGGACAGTCGTGCTCGAACAGTCCTGAGGGAATGGGGGATAAGACAATATTTTTTAGACATTTTTTTATCCGCAGAATGGGGAGTGGCCAAACCAGAAGCATTATTCTATCACTTAGTCCTTTTAAAAACAACGAAGGAGAGTTCAGCGGTTTTTTTTGTCGAGGATGACCCTCAGATGAGACCTCCGTATTCAGAAAAGATCCGTTTTTTTCTTTTGAAAAGACCTTTCATCAATCTTTTCGATCTTTTATCTCAGCTCCAAAAAAGCTCTTAAGAGAAATGAGGATGGATTAAAAAAAAGAATTGCTCATAAAATTTATTTTATTATTATATTTTTTGATGACATCCCAACCACCTAGATCCTTTTCGACTATAGGCTTGAAGTTCATTTTAGGGATTAGCGGCTTAGTTTTATTCCTTTTTCTAATAGTTCATATGCTAGGGAACTGGCAGGTCTTTCTACCTCCCTATTATATGAACGTGTATGCTTATTATTTGAAATCGAATCCTGTAGTTCTTTGGTCCGTGCGGTTATTCCTTCTTGGAGCATTGATTGTTCATGTTAGCACCGCCATAAGATTATGGAAAATTAATCGAGAGGCTCGGCCTCAGCCCTACAAACTGCTACTTCCAAACCAAGCCAGTTTTGAGTCTAGGACGATGATATTCTCTGGATTGATCGTGTTAGTTTTTATACTATTCCACCTTTATCATTTTAGTTTTAAAGGTCCTCCTTTTGGATTTTTCAAAAACTTCCTTTTCCCCTTATCGAAACAAATGATTCCAGATGTTCGAACAATGGTCATAGTGGGATTTCAGAATCCCTGGGTGACCTTGTTTTATGTTTTTTCTCTATCTGTTTTGTTCCTCCACCTCCGGCATGCCCTAGAAAGTTTTCTTAACTCATTGGGATTTGTTAATAGTAAATCGCTTCCGTGGGAAAAAATCGTTGCGCATGCCTTTGCTTTAATTTTATATGTCGGCTTTCTTATCATCCCAATAGCCATTTTTTTGAGGCTAATTCACTAAGAAAAGAGAGTAAAAATGCAAATTTCGGCTGTAGATCATGAAAGAGGTGTTGAATTTCCAGTACCGGATGCGAGGATTCCTTCTGGTCCATTAAGTCAGAAATGGCAGAAGCTTCAACGAAGTATACCGCTTGTTTCTCCCAATAACCGCCCAAAATATAGAATCATTGTCGTTGGCACAGGTTTGGCTGGATCAGCCGCTGCTTCAGCACTTGGAGAGCTTGGCTATAATGTGGAGTCTTTTTGTATTCAGGACAGTCCAAGGCGGGCTCATAGTGTGGCTGCGCAGGGAGGAATAAACGCAGCAAAGAATTATCGTAACGACGGCGATAGTGTGTATAGGCTTTTCTATGAAACGATCAAAGGAGGAGATTTTAGAGCCAGAGAAGCCAATGTTTATCGCTTGGCTGAAATCAGTACGAAAATCATCGATCATTGTGTAGCCTTGGGGGTCCCTTTTGCTAGGGAATATGGAGGCATGCTAGCAAACCGATCATTTGGAGGAGTTCAGGTTTCAAGGACATTTTATGCAAGGGGAGCTACTGGCCAACAGCTGCTCCTTGCTACTTATGGTGCTTTATGTAGGCAGATAGCCTTAGGGAAAGTAGTAGTGCATCCTCGGACAGAAATTCTAGATATTGTTCTTGTCGATGGGCATGCCAAAGGGGTCATTGCGAGGGATCTTGTTTCAGGAGAAATATCCGCTTATAGTGCTGATGCGGTAGTATTGGCGACAGGTGGATATGGAAATATCTATTATTTGTCGACCAATGGCCGTGGTTCCAATGCTACTGCTATATGGAGAGCTTTCAAAAGAGGGGCAGCTTTTGCTAATCCCTGTTTTACTCAAATCCATCCAACCTGTATTCCTGTATCTGGAGATTATCAATCAAAACTTACCTTGATGTCTGAATCCCTTCGAAATGACGGCCGGATTTGGGTTCCTTCTAGAAAGGATGATAAAAGGTCGCCGGAGATAATTCCTGAATCAGAACGCGACTATTTCCTTGAAAGACTTTATCCGGCCTATGGCAATCTTGTCCCTCGAGATATTGCTTCAAGAGCAATAAAAAGGATCTGTGATGAAGGCCGTGGGGTTGGACCCGGTGGTCAAGGAGTCTATCTTGATTTTTCGGACACGATCAAACAGAGGGGAATAGACTATCTCAAAGAGCGATATGGTAATCTTTTTGATATTTATAGAGATATCACTGGAGAAAACGCCTATAGGACTCCGATGCGAATCTATCCGGCCGTTCATTATGTTATGGGAGGATTATGGGTGGATTATTATTTGATGTCTACCATTCCTGGGTTATTCGTCCTTGGGGAGGCAAACTTTTCGGATCATGGTGCAAATCGTCTTGGTGCCAGTGCCTTAATGCAGGGGCTAGCCGATGGCTTCTTTATCTTACCTATCACCATTGGGGATTATTTGGCTAGAGTAGAACCTAAGAAAATCTCCACGGATAGATCAGAGTTTATAGCTCAACAAAAGGAGGCGGTGGAAAAGAACAAAAAACTTTTGTCCATTCAGGGGAAAAAGACAGTGAGTCAGTTTCATAAAGAACTGGGGGCAATTCTTTGGAATCGATGCGGAATGATACGAAACGGTAGTGGTTTAAAAGAAGCATTGTCACAAATTATAGAACTAAGAGAGCAGTTTTGGAAAGATGTGAATGTGGGAGGTGCAAACGAAGGACTCAATCAATCGCTTGAATATGCTTCAAGATTGACCGATTACTTAGAACTTGCTGAGCTCATGTGCATGGATGCGGCAAGCAGGGAAGAATCCTGCGGCTGCCATTTTAGAGAAGAGTATCAAACCCCTGAAGGAGAAGGGATAAGAAACGATAAAGATTTTGCCTACGTCTCTGTCTGGTTTTATAGAGGAAAAGAAAATACACCTTTGCTAGTCAAAGAGCCTCTTGTTTATGAGGAAACCCAATTTGCGATCAGAAGTTACAAATGAAAATACGATTGAAGATTTGGCGTCAGTCCTCTAGAGCTGCAAAAGGGGATTTTGTCTTTTATGCCTTAGATGGACTCAATCCCAATATGTCTTTTCTCGAAATGCTTGATTTTCTGAACGAAAAACTGATATCCGAAGGTCAAGAACCTATTGCATTTGATTCAGATTGTAGGGAAGGCATATGCGGTAGCTGCTCTCTTATGATCAATGGGAAACCTCATGGTCCGGGGTTCGGAATTACGACCTGTCAGCTCTATATGCGGCAATTTAAAGATGACCAAGAAATCATTGTGGAGCCTTTTCGAAGCCGAGCTTTTCCAGTGATCAAGGACCTCATTGTCGATCGTTCAGCTTTGGATAGAATTATGCAGGCAGGAGGATTTATTTCCACCTTAGTTGGTCAAGCTCCTGAGGCCAATACTATTGCTATACCTCATAATGTTGCTGAGAAAGCCTTTGATGCTGCCCATTGTATCGGTTGTGGTGCCTGTGTGGCTGTCTGTAAGAATAGTTCGGCTTCCCTGTTTGTGGGAGCGAAAATAGCGCATCTTTCTTTATTGCCGCAGGGACAGCCAGAAAGGCGGAAACGTGTGCTTCAAATGGTTAGACAAGCTGACAAAGAAGGATTTGGAGCTTGTAGTTTTACAAAAGCCTGTGAGGCGGTTTGTCCAAAAGCAATTTCGGTTGAAGTCATTTCTAGGATGTATCGGGAGTATCTAACAAGCGCTTGGATGGAGAAATTAGGGTGGATTAACTGAGCCGTAGTTTTTGAACTTTTGAGTCAGCTGTTTTCCTTTTATGACTGTGGATCCTTCTTTTGAAGTTCCAAGAAGATTGTCTTTCTTGGTCCATGAAGAATAAAAAGCAGCAGCCATAATCTGCTGAAAAAGGTTGTAAAGAATTATAGGTAAGATAATGGAAGGTTGATTACCAACTACCGCATTGCTAAGGACTAGCCCCATCCCGTTGTTATTCATGCCAAGAGCATAAATGAGGGAGCGCTTTGTAGGCTCACCAAAATGAAAGAGACTGCCTATCCATTGGCCAGCATGGAATCTTATCAAGCAGAGGAGAAAGACAACGATGCCGATTAAAAGGAAAAAATCCGTGTCAGGCTTGTGTATTATAAAAGGTAGGGCGGTAGCTGCATTGGAATAAATTAAAACCAATAAGTTTATTTCGTTTAGTGGTTTAATAAGCCGGATGACTTTTTCATAGAGTACATTCCCAGATATAAGTCTAGCGAACATTCCTAAAAAGGAGGGGATGACAATATCTAGAATGAGGAATTGGCTGTTGATCTGATGGCTAATATGTCCAAATAGCTCCGGTTCATAACTTCCGCCTAAAAATTTTGCTGCCTGAAAAATCATTGGAGTAAAAAGAGGGCTGAGGAAAGTTGAAAAGAAAACTAATCCAAGGCTAAGAGGGATGTTTGCGTTTGAATTTTGTGACCAGCCAATGGTAGAGCCGGCAATAGGCATGGCTATAATCAGGATTAGACCCACAAAAAGATCATACCGTTCCTTTGGATTATGCCAGGGGCTAGAAATAAGCCAATATAGCGAAACGAACAGACAAGGAACGATAAAATTAAAAAAAACGCCTAGGATCAAAGGCAGTGGTTTTGACAATTGGGTTATGAAATCTCTGATTTTTACCCCAAAACCTCCATTGAAAAGCAGGATAAAGAGCTGGAATATTGGAAAAGTAATCTCTTCTCTCACTCCTAAAAGATTCCAATGAAAGAGGGTTATATCTCTTAGCTCAAGACCAGTTTCTGGGAATAAAGCAGCCAACACATAGGCGAGGATCAAAAAGAAAAAAAATTTTTTATGAATCAGATCAAAAAGCCTATGAAGGCCCATGAGAAAAAACCCTGATGAAGTGTGCATAACGCTCGGTTTTTGAAGCAAAATTTTACCTATTGTCAAAAAAACGATCAGCCAAATCTCCCTGTAATATAATCCTCTGTAAATTTGTGCCGTGGATTGGTAAAAAGTTTCTTTGTTGAATCCATTTCAATCAGCTTGCCGCCGAGGAAAAAAGCTGTGTAGTCTGATGTTTTCCCTGCTTCCTGCAGGTTATGGGTGACAAGGACAATGGTGTAGTTTTTTTTGAGACTGACAATGAGCTCTTCGATCTGAGCGGTGGCAATTGGATCAAGGGCTGAACAGGGTTCGTCCATTAGCAAGACTTCGGGCTGTACAGCAATTGCACGAGCTATACATAGGCGTTGTTGTTGCCCACCAGACAGACTGGTGCCTGGAGCCTCCAGTCTGTCTTTTACCTCATCCCATAATGCAGCCATTCGAAGGGACTGTTCGAGTCTTTCTTCTAAAAAGGATCGATTGCGGATGCCTGCTAATTTCAATCCTATCAAGACATTTTCTTCTATGGACATAGTAGGAAAGGGAGTAGATTTTTGAAATACCATTCCTACCCTTCTTCGAATCAACGTTGGATCGACATCTGCAGCATAAATTTCTTTACCCATCAGTTTCACTGAGCCTTCGACTCTGACTCCGGGAGATAATTCATGCATACGGTTTAAACAGCGTAAAAACGTCGATTTTCCACAACCACTTGGTCCAATAATAGCAAGGATTTGCTGATAGAAGATATTCATCGAGATATTAAAAAGAGATTGCTTCGTACCAAACCAGACATTTAAATCACGAATCTCAAAGGCGAATGGGCCTGTTGGATTGGAATCTGGATTGGAGGGGTGAGAAGGATAAGAAAAAGGACTTTTATGGGTCATGTGTTATTTTTTTTTGTTAACGATTCTTCTTTAAGAGGATTCGTACAGAAAGATGAAGGAGAAATATCAATAAAAGTAACACAAGGGCACCAGCCCAGGCATCCCTGTGCCACTGTTCATAAGGGGAGATAGCGTATTCAAAAATCTGAAGGGGAAGGGCGGATATTGGCTCATCAAGTCTATAGGTCCAATATTGATTACCAAAAGCGGTGAAGAGTAGAGGCGCTGTTTCTCCAGCAATTCTAGCGAGCGCTACGAGAATTCCAGATAAAATGCCCTGCTTCGCTGTTTCAATCAAGACATAACACACTACTTTCCACTTTCTTATCCCTAAAGCCAGGGCAGCATCTCGTAGTTCCTTTGGCACAAGGAGTAGGGATTCTTCGGTAGTCCGTAAGACTAGGGGGATAAATATAAGACTTAAGGCAATCGAGGCAGCCATCACAGAAAATCCATGCATTGGAGAAACAATCCAACCGTAGACTAAAATACCGATAACAATGGATGGAGTCCCATTGAGGAGATCAGCAGAAAACCGAACGATTTTTCTTAGCTTCTCATTGCCATATTCAGAAACAAATACCCCACTGAGGATCCCAATAGGAGTGCCGATCAGAAAAGTTAAGCCCATCAGAATAAGGGTTCCCACTATGGAATTTGCCATTCCTCCTCCTTTTTCTCCAATCGGTTTTGGCAATTGAGTGATAAAATCAAAATTAATGGAGGAGGCTCCAGCAACGATCAGATAAACTAAGATAAGAACAAAGGGCAAGATAACAAAAAAGGAAGCAAAGGCACAGAGCAGCTTTACAAGGAAATTTTCTAATTTTCTAAACCGATAAAACGCAATCCTCATATTTAACTTAAATTTTTCTTTTGGTTTTCTTTTCCAAACAACTTAGTGAAATCCAAGGGTTCTAATCCATGGATGAAAAGCTGTGCGAGCAGATTCACTACGATGGTTATTGCCCCTAAAAGGAGAGCAATTTCATAAAGAGCACTAATGTGAAGTTCGGATGTTGATTCAGCAAATTCATTTGCAAGCACACTGGACAAAGTATAGGCTGGAGACAAAAGTGAAAGAGATATCTCGGGCCTATTGCCTATAACCATGGTTACAGCCATGGCTTCTCCAATTGCTCTGCCAAGTCCGAGTATAGCAACACCCAAAAGCCCTTTTCTGATAAAAGGCAAGACTCCGATGCGGATCGATTCCCAGTGAGTAGAGCCAAGAGCAAAGATCGCTTCCTTATAAATAGATGGAACCGATTTGATCATTTCTATGGTAACGGAGATCATGATTGGAAGAATCATGATAGCGACAACGAGAGAGCCAGAAAGCAAGCTCACTCCATAAAAATTACCCTGGAAAAAGGGAAGAAATCCTAAGTGGTCTTTGAGAAAAGGGACAACATATTTTTGCAACCAGGGGATAAGTTCAAATAGAGCCCACAGTCCCCAAACAACGCTAGGTATGGCAGATATTATCTGGATCAAGATAATGAGGGGCTTTTGAAGCCACCGTGGAGAAAATTCTGTAAGGAAAAGGGCTGTTCCAAGGCCTAAGAAGGATGCGATCAATAAAGATAATCCAGAAGACATGGCGGTACCATAGAGAAAGGGTAATGCCCCAAAATGGCCGGATACAGGATTCCAATCATGATTAAAGAGAAAGGAAATCCCAAATTTACTGACAGATGGCATGCATTTTGTCGTTAGCTCATAAGCTGCAAATACGAGCAAGGTAGGCAGTATAAAAGCACAACAATAAACAAGAAGAGTAAAAACATTTTCTTTGAATTTCTGGCCTCTGTTGATGTGTGCTAGCTCAAAAGGATCGTTATTATCTGTATTGTGCTGCGAAGAAAAAAGCATCCTTCCCATAAGCGCTCTATTCGATTTACTTATTTATTTTTAAAAATGACTTGATTTGGAAAACTAATTTTACTCTTTTTTCCTAGTAAGAGCCACTGTTGGTTCCATGGAAACGCAGATAGAGAATTTTTCCTTCTCACCTCCTCCAGTAAATGCAGAACATTTTGCCGAAGAGAGGAAGGCAAAGGGGCATAATCCATCGGCAGGGCGTACGTTTGGCCATCGGTTAAAGCCCAAGATAAAAACTTAATAAGACACTCTAATCTTAATGGAGGAGTCGAGTTAATATTCAGCAAAATCCAAGTAAGCCCAGCAATAGGATAGGCACCTTCTTCAGCTGAATCCGTTAAGGAAATCCGAAAGTCTTTGTGATCAAAAGACCGAGGAAAGGCTTTTGTGACACTATCCATTGAAGGGGCCACATACTGTCCAGTTTGGTTTTGTATCGCTGCCATGGGAAAGCCGTTTTGTAGAGCATAAGCCAATTCGATATAGCCAATGGATCCGTTGATTGTTTTAATGGCTGCAGCAACTCCAGCATTGCCCTTGGCACCTATACCAATCTGCCAACGTACCGAAGTGCCTTTTCCTGCAAGAATGGCCCAGCGTTGGCTTATTTTAGAAAGATATTCTGTAAAGATATAAGTCGTTCCACTACCGTCTGATCGGTGGATCACGACGATAGGAAGATCTGGCAGTGTCGCTTGTGGATTTAAAGAAACAATTCGAGGATCGTTCCACCGGGTTATTTCACCAAGAAAGATGCCACTAATGGTTTCTTTGTCTAGGTTTAAAAGGGGGATATTAGCCACATTATAGGCAATTACGACTGCCCCAGCCACTGTTGGGATATGGATGACTTCTCTTGAAGAGCCAGTGATGAGACTATCGGGAATTGGACTATCGGAACCGGCAAAATCTATGGTATGGCTTAAGAGTTGATGAATCCCTCCTCCCGAACCTATAGGCTGATAGTTAAAGCGGATAGAAGGATCGATTTTAGTGTATTCAAAATACCACTTCGAATAGAGAGGATAGGGAAAGCTACCCCCTGCACCATTCAGAATAGGAGGGCTATGTCCAAAGAATAGCCCGCTCATTCCTAATAAATAGGGAATGGTTAAAACTCCTAAAAAGAAGGTAAGTTTTTGAAAAAAGGACATTTTATTTATCCACGATTTGTGGATGCTTTATCTTTGTTCTTTTCAACCTCAGTAGAGGAGGCCTTATTGATGAAACCTTATTATTATTACAATGTTTTCTTTGAAATCCAAACAAAATTAGGCTTCGTTTTTTTTGCTTTTACCATTTGATACCAAGATGACCCTATTCATTATAAAAGGCCAATGGATCAACTCCAAAGGAGCGTTTTAAGGAAGAAAAGTCTGTTCTCCATTTGGGATAGCTAAAGAAAACATTTGGAAAAGAATCTTGCGTAGTAGAGACAGTAAGGCTTTGCATACGAAAGAAAAAAAGGCATCAAGGCGAGCTCTATCTTCTATCCTAGCAATATATCTCAAGGGATCTGACCGGTTAAAAACCAGAGGACAGGACTTGATTCTGTAAAGACGAATGCTCACAGCAAACGAGGAACTTTTACGAAAAAGTTGAATAAAGAAATGGGAAAAGAAGAGAGTATAGAATAGTTATTGATCTTGCTATGCCAATCTAGTTATGAAAGGACATGGCAAATCTATATTTGCCGAAAAAGTTTGGCGCGCGGATCGGCCGGAGCATCAACAGGCTCTAGCGAAAGACGAAGGGAAAGGATGCTGCCGCCCAATGGACTCCAACAAACCGCCTGTATTACCCCCACGAGGACTCACTGCGGAAGATCGGCCAAAAGGCGACGAGCGCCCCGCGCAAGCGCCTATCCAAATGTAAATGTCACCAGCGCCGGGCAAAAGGGTGGGCTGAAGAATCAGGAGAAAGCTTTGGCAAGGTTTTGTATTGCACAAGGCAAAACGTGATCGATCCAATCAGCAAGCTGCTCGCCTGGTTGTCTCGCGTCCACAAGGAGAAGGGAGAGGAGCGGGGCAGGCTTCATGCGATCCGGCGGAACGTCAAGGATCTGTTCAAGGCCCGGCGGATCGGCAGAAACAACCTGGGAACTGAAAAGCGCCGAAATCGGCTGCTCAAGGCGCAGGCGGAAATCGAGCGGCCGGTGAAATTCCTGGCTTTGCAAAAGCCCTCGACGATCTGATCGGAGATCCTCTACTTTCTAGAAAAAGATCTGAGCAAGGAGCTTTCCCGTTGCATCATCCAAATGCGGACCGGGACGCTTCGGGAGCGAATCGAATTTTTTGGCGCCTGCGGGAGGTTCCCCTCGAGAGGATCTCAACCTGGCCTATAGCTCTCTGGCTCTGTCCGAAGTGCGTGAATGTCTATCCTAAGCATCGCACTGGGGACAAGTTTGTATGTCAGTATTGCGGGTACGAGAACCGTACGGATCGGGTTGACGCATGCCACCACTAGGAAAGGATCGGAGATCCAGAGAATATTATCGTGGACACCGCGGAACTGGCTGCATGCGGTGCTTTCGGAGAGGCTTTCCCGTAGGAATAGGAAACTGCCTGATTGGAAACTCGACGTGGTGAATTTTTTCTGTGCGGCAGACTCCAGACAGAAGCCCACTGCAGTGGATGGAGGCGAAGCGGGAGTGATTGCCATCGCGGCTTGAGGAAGCGCTGCTGGTTTGTCGATACCACGCCAATCTCACGGAGAACGAAACGGCCATGGCAATCCTGGCTCATCCCGGTCTAAAAACTAGACGAAAAGAACGAACTTGAGCCAGGCAGAAGCAAGTCCCAAGTATGTCTTTAGGAACAGCAATTCTCCTCTTGCAAAAGCTTTCTTCTGGCTTTATTCCATGTTGTTTGTGTGGTGAGGGAAAGGACAGGCTAGTACAGTTAGAAGGTGAAAAATAGCTGGAAGACACTTTGATTAGGCTTGAGGTGTTAAAAACTCTAACTAATCCTTTAATGGGAGAGGAGAAGAAGCTTTCGTAGGTCTTATTCAGTGGAGTTTTTATGAACTACTCCATCCAAGCCTGACGGCTCTGGGATGGGGTTTCGCGCTTCCCTGCGGGCAGTTTCACCGGAGTATGCTCGGCTCGCGGACTTCCAGCCCGCAGCGAGGTTCCATCCGGCCAGAGCTTCCCGCTCCACGCATGGATCGGTTCCCGTCCATTCCTTTCCGTATACAACGACCTTCGGCCCCGGAAAGGCGAAGCCGTGATCCTTCTCCCATTTCGCCAAGCCCCAGTCGAGAAGCCCGAGCGCCGAGTTCTCGTCCCGATGGCAGGACGCTCCGCATGCGCACTCATGCCACCGGTCGCCGAGGGTCTTTTTCACGACGCCGCCGCATCGGTGGCATCTCTGGCTTGGCTTCAACGTCCTCGCCTGTGCTTCCAGCTATCCGATACCAGCCTCTTCCGCTTTGTATCCGACCATCGCCCCGAAAGCTCCGAACGATGCGTCCAACATCTCTCGATTCAGCCCGGCTTTTTGCCGCACACGTTTCCCGGGCTTTTTCCGGCTGCCCCGGGCCGAAGCCGTCATCCTTTTCGGCTCCAGCTCCTCCGTGATCAACAGTCCGCTGCGTCTCACCATCGCGGCGCTCTGCTTGTGCAGGAAATCCTTCCTGACGTTCGCCACCTTGGCGTGCATCCGGGCGAGCAGCTCGTACTGCTTGCGCAACCTCTTGGAAATGCGAAATCCCTTCCGTTTCCCGTGCTTGCGGATCGCCGCCTCCATCTTGCGGGAGATCGTCCGTCCGAGCTTCCTGAGCTTCTTAAGCGCCTTGCGCAGATGGCGCGGATTGGCGACCTCGGAAACGTCCGGCTCGCTCTTTTCCGGCTCCAACCTGGCGCTGGTCAGGAACCGCTCCGTGCCCAGGTCGAAAGCCTCGGCTCCACAGCCATGCTCCCGCGCCGGCCGGCAGCGCATCGTGACCGACGCATGCCATCGGCCGCCGGAAAGAAAGATCTCGCATGTCCTGGGTTCTCCGGGAGTACGGGCCTTGCCCCGGATCGGGATCTCCCCAATGCCGGAGAGACGAAGCTTCAGGTGAGCGCTTCGCTCTCTGGCGATCAGCCGCCAGTCACCTTCGTGCTGCTTGAAGCCGAAACCGCTGAATCACCCTGCCTGCTTGAAACGCGGGAATCCCGGCTTTTCGCCTTGCCGGATGCGGCGGAAGAACGCCTGAAAGGCGAGATCCAACCTCTTGAGCGTTACCTGGGCGGATTGAGCGTTGATCGAGGCGAGAAGCGCGCTGCGGGAACGGAGCTCGGTGAGCCATCGCACTGCTCGGCGAAACCGATACGCCGCTTTTCCTCCTTCCACGCCCGCCTGCGCTCCTCCAAAGCTAGGTTCCAGAGAAAGCAATGGACCCAGCGAGTCCGCAAAAGCTCATCCCGGACGGTCTTGGATGGATAGAGCCGGTAGGTGACCTTGCGCTCGACCGGGCCCAGAACGGGAAGACCAGCGGGTGATGCGATCATCATGAGGCGACGCTGGACAGTGGCCAGCAATATGGTCTATCATTTAGTGCAATGACAGGTCAAGTGCGTTTGCACCTTCTGCATCACTGCGTTTACGCGCTGCACTACCATTTAGTTCTTGTCACAAAATACCGCCGCAAGACGCTCACCCGCCCCATGCTTGACCGGTTGCGTGCTATTGCGGAAATGCGCTGGGAGGGATGGGGCGGACAGCTGCTTGAGTGCAACGGAGAATCTGACCACGTTCACTTGCTGGTTGCGTTGCCACCAAATCTTGGACTCAGCCGCTTCCTGAACCATCTCAAGACAACTTCTTCCAGGCTTCTCCGCAGAGAGTTTGCCACAACGGTCGCCCGTTTCTATCGTAAGGCAGTTCTTTGGAGCCATTCCTACTGCGTTATCACGTGCGGGGGCGCCCCATTAACCGTCCTCAAACAGTACATCGAACGGCAGAAAACGCCGGAATAGGGCGGCCTTCACCACCAGCCAAGTCCAAGGCTCTGGCTGGAGCACTGGCCGCCAGAGAGGGTAGTTAGGAGGAGAAAAAAGAAGCTTGGAATGGAGAGAAAAATGGGGCATTTTTGTTAAAACTGACTTTTAGATATTGTCAAAAGGTGCTTGAGCTGGTAAATCAAAACCTCCTTCCAAAGATAGGTGAGGAGAAAAGAGGGATGACTGCTTTCTTCTAATCGAAGCTTGTCTTTTCTGTTTTGATTCTTTCTTTAAGAGCAATCATGGGAGAGTAAATAAACAAAAGAAAACATTGGAACATAGAATAAAGAAGTATACTATGCTTGAGGATTATACACAGAGAGAGGAGGAGGAAGCCCCGAGGAAAGAGAAAAAAACGGTTATTATCGAGGTGGAAGCTGATCCAGAAAAAAGTCATCGCTTTGCTGAAGCATTGAGGGTAGCTGCTGGATTAAGCATGCATCCTTTTCTTTCTGTTAGCCTGGTTTTAAAAGATGAAGTGTTAAAAAAGTTGAATAGTGGAGATTTTTCGTTATGGATGGACTCTGAAATTATTGAAAGGGCATGGGCGGAGTTAAAAGAAAATGAATGTCCCATTCTCTCTCAAAGACCACCAAAAGAGAATATCGATTGTTTAATCCAATTTGATGGATGATAAGGCTATGGAAATCGAAGCTTATATTGCAAAACAGCAAGGGATCATTGAGTCGGCTTTAAGAAAATATGTTACGGACAAATCGAAGAAGCCTAGAATCCTTCATGAAGCTATAGACTATAGTTTGTTTTCTGGGGGTAAGCGGCTTCGGCCAATTCTTTGCTTAGCTGGGGCTCATACTGTTTGCATGGCAACTGACTGTGCCTTGCCTATGGCATGTGCTGTTGAATGCATTCATACCTATTCTTTAATTCATGATGATCTTCCCAGTATGGATAATGATGATTTTAGACGAGGCAAACCTTCCCTCCATAAAATATATGGAGAAGCTATGGCTATTCTTACTGGAGATGCCTTGCTGGCTCTTGCCTTTGAGATTGCCAGCTTATGCTCTCCGCTAGGATCTAGCTATCCATTATCCACGATGATTTGGGAGCTAGCGAGGGCTGCAGGCAGTCGTGCCTTAGTAGCTGGCCAAGTTGCTGACTTAGAATCCGAAGGCAAGGAAATCGGGTTGACCCAGCTTCGTTATATTCATTGTCGGAAAACAGCAGCGCTCATCACAGTGGCATTGAGATTAGGAGCAATGAGTGCCAATGCCGATGAAAAAACCTTGAGGCTAATAACAAAATATGGCAGATCGCTTGGATTGGCTTTCCAAATTATAGACGATATTTTAGATGTTACTCAAACCACTGAGATTCTGGGTAAGAGTGCTGGAAAAGATCAAAAAGCCAAAAAAGCTACTTACCCAAGAATTATGGGACTTGAGTATTCAAAAAAAGCGGCAGCCTACTATACCCAGAAATCTCTCTATTATGCCTCAGCCCTTGGAGAAAATGGGAAGCTCCTATCGGAGTTAGCTAATTATTTGCTGGCAAGAAAAAGATAAACAAAGAGTCGTTTCTTGCTTTTGATTTCTTTCTGTTCGGTAGTACACCACAAAAAACGATCTTGTATGTGAGACGAAATCTACTTATACATAGGAGCAATGAGTGCAACCCCTTCTTATTTTTTCCTTAAAAGGATTTTCATAATGCTATTTTTTGTTGGAGCTCTAATTTCATTTTCAGGCCGTAGCCTACTATTTGGCCAGGATGATTTTTTCGCTGCAAAACCCTTTCACGAATCAGATTCTGAAAAAATCGTTACGACCCCATCCGGCCTCAAATATATCGATTATACTGTTGGATCGGGCAATCCCGTAGCTCCAGGAAAAAGAATTACTCTAAACTATGTGGGAAAGCTAGAAGATGGCAAGATTTTTGATAGCTCTCTTTCCAGGGGCAAACCGTTTAGCTTTGTTCTTGGCGTGAGTCGAATGATTAAAGGCTGGGAAGAAGGGGTTTCCACAATGAAAGAGGGAGGGAAAAGGCGATTGATTATACCTCCAGATTTAGGTTATGGGACTGAAGGAGTAGAAGATGTCATTCCTCCAAATGCCACTTTGATTTTTGATATAGAAGTATTGAAAGTAGAATAAGTTTTTTCCTCTTTTTTCTTTGGCACATATAGCTCTACGTGAAGAGAGAAGCTTTCTAGTTTTACGAACGAAAAACTCGCATAAAAGCCTCTATTTTGTCATAAGAAAATAAGTGGCATCTTTATAGAAAGTACAAGCCCCTCTTATAGGATTGTTTACTTAGGCTTAAGGAACTTCTTAGTAGAAACGGACTAGACGTAGCTTAGCCAAGAGTGTCATTTTGAAAAGTTATGTAAAATTGTAGAAAGACAATGAAGCATCCACAACAAAGCTGGAGCTTGATTATCGAAGGGCCTTTTCATGGGGAATTCAATATGGCCCTTGACGAAGCCTATCTGGATTTTGTTTCTACCCCGCTGTTGCGGATATACCAGTTTTTAGAACCAATGCTATCGATTGGCTATTTCCAAAAATGGAAAGAAGTTTCTCCTGATACAAAATTTGTCCGCCGTTATACTGGCGGAGGCGCCGTCCAACATGGAAAAGATTGTGTCTATGCTTTGATTGTTCCTAAAGATCATTCTTTCTGTAAGATTGCTGCCACAGATACCTATTTTTCTATCCATAGGGCAATTGGAGTGGGAATAAGTAAGTTAGGATTGGAAACCACCCTTTATGGTGGGGAAAAGAAACAGGAAGGTGCTTTTTGTTTTCAGAAACCTGTTAAACATGATTTGATGTGGGGAGCGGAGAAAATTGCAGGGGCAGCGCAAAGAAGAAATCGCAAGGGATTGCTTCATCAAGGAAGCATTAAGCTCCCTAAAGGCATTTTCTTTGATGAAATGCTTAGAGCAATTGTCAGAGGTTTTGAAGAGACTTTTGGCATTCATTTCCAACAAGATAAAATCTCTCAATCGGTATGGTCTTTGGCTAAAGAACTCGAAATAAAAAAGTATAAAACCGAAGAGTGGAATTATATGCGTTAAAACGGTTCAGTTAGAGAAATTTCTCAATGGGACTCCAAGGCATGCCAAAGGCCTCGGCTACGGCTTTACAAGTTAGTTCGCCTCTTATCGTGTTGATGGCTGTTTTAATCGCTGGATCATACTTGGTAGCTATCAATCCATGATTGGCTAAAAGGTTGATCCAATAGAATGTGGCGTTTGTTAGAGCATAGGTGGCTGTTCTAGGGACAGCTGCCGGAATATTAGCTACAGCATAATGGATGATTCCAGATTTTATAAAAGTTGGATTGTCATGGGTCGTAGGTTTATCGATAGTTTCAATACAGCCTCCCTGATCGATCGAGATATCCATGACCACACTGCCTGGTCGCATTTTTTCAATCATCTGCTTGCTAATCACTTTGGGAGATTTCGCGCCAGGATTTAACACTGCGCCAATCAAGAGATCAAACGAACTGATCCTTTCTTCGATAGTGTAAGGATTGGCCATAATTGTTTTAATCTTTCCTCCAAAGAGGTCATCTAATAGACGTAATTTTTTAAGGCAAATATCAAAAACTGTAAGATCAGCGCCAAGACCCAAGGCCATTTTTAAGGCATTTGTCCCAACCGTTCCCCCTCCTACAATAGCGACTCGTGCTGGCTCAACCCCCGGCACCCCGCCCAAAAGAATGCCCATACCTCCATGGTTTCTTTCCAGAATCCGAGCAGCATGTTGTATTGCCACTCTTCCTGCAATTTCACTCATTGGAATAAGAAGTGGTAAAGTTCCATCTGGCAGCTTAAGGGTTTCATAAGCGATGGCTGTAACCTCTTTTTCTAGTAAGGCTTCGGTGAGTCGACGATTAGCAGCGAGATGCAAAAAGGTAAACAGAATCATGCTTTTTCTGAAAAAACGATATTCAGTTCCTAGAGGCTCCTTGACTTTAACCACCAGATCGCTACCCCATGCCTCCTCTGCCGATACCAGCAAAGCCCCCGCTTTAAGGTATTCTTCATTTGTAAATCCACTCTCACGGCCTGCATCCAACTCCACTAAAACCGTATGACCAGATTCCACTAAGCTTCTTACACAGGCTGGACTAAGAGAGACTCTATTTTCCCCTTCTTTGATTTCTTTTGGAATTCCAATCCGCATACTTTCAATAATGGATAAATGAATTAATATAGTTGCGCTAATTGCCCTTACTGTAAAGGCAAACAAAAGATTATTCTTTTCTAATAGATTAATGGAACTTATTAAATGCTAAGGTTGAGAGTGTAACTAAATGCTAAGCAGTTTAGCGTATGGACTAAATATATTTTTTAACAACAATGCTTATGCTCTGGAAAGGTTTATGATTGGAATAGTAGTTGGTACAAATCGAGTAGGCAGTAAAAGTCGGCTTGTAGCTGCTCAACTGGCAAGGATTTATTCAAAACTAGAACAAAAAGTAACCATCATTGATTTAGGATTGATGCCTAAAGAAGCATGGTCAGGCACGGCTTTTAAAAAAACTCCTCAATCATTCCTCCCAATAATAAGGCAAACAAGAGACTGTCAAGGACTTGTCTTCGTTTTTCCTGAATATAACGGTAGTATTCCTGGTCCTTTAAAGCAGTACATTGACTTGCTGCCTCGCCAAGAGGCTCTCGAAAAAAAGCCTGTATGTCTGGTTGGGGTGACTCGCGGAAATTTTGGTACTATGAGAGCATCGATGCATTTAGAATCTATATTGTTCTATAGAAGAGCGTTGATTTTCCCTTTTTCGCTGTATCTGCCAAAGATTGATGAACTTTTTGATAATAAAAGTTTTATAGAAGAGGCAAATATACAAAGAAAAATGATGGAACAATCAAAGAATTTTCTAGAATTCATTAAAAGGAACCATAATGCATGTCCCTTTTAGCTTTGTTTCCTTCCATTTTCTCTGTGTACAAAAATCCAACTCTCTACACGACAGAAATACGCATGCTACTTATTGAAGCTTTTGAATAGGTCTAGAACTTATCAAAATGAGTAAGTAATATTTTACCTCCAGCCTTTCAAGCAAAAGGCTAAGGAAGCTAAATTGGAAAGTGACTCTGTTCTCTTGCGGATAGATAAGGTGGCAAGCAGTTGCCCTGCTGTAGAATCCCAGATGAGGATGCCTTGAGAAGGACTTTGTCATACTTTCCATCCAGCCCTATTCTAATAGCTCTTATTTAATTAGAGCAGTCTTACAGTGATGGCATTGGTGGTTGGAGCGTATTATCTCGATTAAGCTAGAAGAAAAACTATGGCTTTAAAGAAAAAAGGATTTATCTCATTGGTGTCGTTGTCCTTGAACAGAGCGAAAGAGTTGGCTGATGGCATTAGGAAGAGTTGTGTAGGAGTAAACAAAAAAGACATTTGAGAAAGATGGAAATTCCAATTTGATATTTGACGGATTTTTTAAAAAATGATAATTCTATAAATAGATACTTTAAAAGTGTGAGCATCTTCGATATTCATAAAGATAGGAGAATTTATCTTTTTTCATGATTTGTTGGAGAAACTTGCTTTATAAAAAACTAGTTTCAAATTTGAATTTTCTAAGTTTCTTTCCGCTTTTCTTCTTTAAATTCCGGCTTGCTTCGTTCCCCTTTTCTCTTTCACTGTGGCGACATTCTCTACCCTATGCGTTTTGGAACATTGTTTTTTTACAATCCGTTTCATTTTTTCTTAAAACCCTAAAAACATGAATCATTCAGAGATTATTTCATTTGAAAACGGTCGATTTGTTCATGAACTTTTTGCCAATGAAATTAAAAATGTTCGTCTTTTGGAAGAACGTTTTGGAGTCAAGGTAACTACAAGGGATGGCTGGCTACGGATTGATGGGGCACCTGACAATGTACGAAAAACCAGGAAAGTTATAGATCAATTGCAGGATGCTCGAGATCAAGGTTTGGAAATTGGGAAAAAAGATTTTCATAATGCTATGGAATTTGTGGAGAAAGATAACGGTGTTGCGCTCAGTGATTTGCAAAAATCTAAATTAGAAACATCGACGAAAAGACCTCCGGTTATACCGAGAACCTTGAATCAAAAAAAATACATTGAGGCTATTAAAGAACATGAACTTGTTTTTGGATTGGGACCTGCTGGGACAGGTAAAACCTTCTTGGCAGTGGCAGCTGCATTAGCTGCTTTTAGGGATGAAGAGATCAAAAAAATTATATTAACTCGTCCTGCAGTGGAAGCTGGAGAAGAGCTTGGGTTTCTTCCTGGAGAACTAGAAGAAAAAATATTCCCTTATTTGCGCCCCTTATATGATGCTCTAGAAGAGATGCTTGATCCAGAAGAACTAAGGAAAATGCTTGAAAAAGGAATCATAGAATTGGCGCCTCTGGCCTTTATGCGTGGCAGGACATTGAGTGGCAGTTTTATCATTCTGGATGAAGCTCAAAATACAACGGCCGAACAGATGCTCATGTTTTTAACGCGTTTAGGGCAGAGGTCTCGCTGTGTTATTACGGGGGATCCGACCCAAGTCGATCTTCCAAAGCATAGGAGTTCTGGCTTGTTTGAGGCAATCAGCGCTTTAAAATCAGTTTCAGGAATCTGTTTTTGTGAGTTTGACGAAAAGGATGTTGTCAGGCATAAGCTTGTCAGGGATATTGTAGAAGCCTATAGGATCCATAGGTCGAATTGTAAGGAAACCAAATGAAACCGTTATTTGAGCAGCTTATTGCCCGGTTGAAAGGAAATCGACCAGAAAGGAAAAGAAAAATTTTTGTAATCCCGAAATGGGAAAATCGTCTTGAAACAAACGAGCCGATCCGTATTGCGATTTTTCTTTTTTTTATTTTCTTTTGCATCGTCTTGGGCCTTTTCGCTACCGGTCATGTGACCTATTCGCTAGTTTTCCTTTCTTTGATCCTGACAAGTTGTACCGCAATGGTGTTGAATTTAAGTCTCCCAAAGAT
Source organism: Candidatus Methylacidiphilum fumarolicum (assembly GCF_949774925.1). Taxonomy (GTDB): domain Bacteria; phylum Verrucomicrobiota; class Verrucomicrobiia; order Methylacidiphilales; family Methylacidiphilaceae; genus Methylacidiphilum; species Methylacidiphilum fumarolicum. The sequence goes on along the minus strand of NZ_OX458932.1, from coordinate 2,006,194 downwards.
ATTCTATAGTAATTCGAAGCTGCTACTTGTCTTTGCCGTTATTGCCATTAATTTGTTAATTGCTAAGTCTGTCTATGTATGGTCCATTCATCAGCCAGGCTTGGAGTCGAGAGCCATCTATTTTTATGTTTCCACTGCTGTAGCTCCCCTGTTAGTGACAGCCTTGATAAATGTTCATGCGGGAGTGATTGTCGTAGTGCTTTCCAGTGTCTTTATTTCTCTGCTTGTCAATCCGAGTATTCCTCTTTTAGCTAGTAACCTTTTGTCTGGCATTGTTGGGGTCTATTTTATACAGAGAATTTGTCAACGAAGGGATATTTTAAAAGCAGGGATTGCGGTGGGATTGACGAGTCTTGTTTGCGCTGTTGGCTTTGGAATTATTAATGGGGGGGATACTGATGTGCTGATTCAACAAGCCTTTTTGAGCATCGGAATAGGACTTTTTACTGCTGTATTGGTCAACACGCTTTTGCCAGTTCTGGAAGAGATTTTCCAACTGAATACCGATTTTACATGGCTGGAATTGTCGGATTTGAATCATCCATTACTGCGCAGACTAGCAACAGAGGCACCTGGGACTTACCATCATAGTTTAATGGTTGCCAATATTGCTGAAGCGGCTGCTAATGCAATTGGAGAAAATGGGAGTCTTTGTAGAGTAATGGCTTATTTTCATGATATTGGTAAGGTAGTAAACCCCCAATATTTTGTAGAAAATCAGGGTGCTGATAATCCCCACACCCGACTGACTCCTTCCATGAGTGCCCTTATTATTATTTCCCATATTAAGGATGGAGTGGATCTTGCTTTAGAACATCATTTAAGAAGACCTATTATTGATGCCATCCAACAGCATCATGGGACATCTTTGGTTTATTATTTCTATAGAAAAGCGTTGCAGAATATAGAGGATTGTAAGATGGGGGTCAAGCTTCTGAAAATGGGTGAGGAAGATGTTCCGGAGCTAGATGAATCACGGTTTAGGTATCCTGGCCCTAAGCCCCAGACAAAGGAAATAGGGATATTGATGTTAGCGGATTCTATTGAAAGTGCTTCTCGGTGCTTAGAAAAGCCAAGCCTTAAGGATATTGAACAGTTAGTTGAAGATATCGTCTCTCAAAAACTCCAAGATCATCAGCTTGACGAATGCCCACTGAGTATGAAAGAAATTACTGAAATCAAACATAGCTTTATTTTTTCGTTAAAAACGATTTTACATACACGCATTCATTATCCAAAAAGTCCGAAAAACGTTGAAAAATCAACTGATAGTGATCCAGAATCTTCAGAAAGAAGTGTCCTTACCCTTGCCAAAGCTAAGGAAGGGGTGGAAATTGGCACTGGGTTTAATGCCTAAGGAAATAAATTTTCCACAAAAGCTTTTCTTTGTCCTTTTATCTTCAAAAGAAATGAGTGAGGTGCATGCCCGCTTTTTTAATGATCCTACTCCTACCGATGTCATTAGTTTTGATTACGGCGAAATTTTAATTTGTCCATTCATTGCAGAGAAGGAAGCCAATGCTAGGGCTATTCCTGTAATAAAAGAGGTTTTGCTCTATGGCATTCATGGGATGCTACATCTTTGTGGATTAGATGATCAGACAGAGGAGGATCGACAGAAAATGGAGTGGATGCAATCAAGCATTCTTGAATCTGTATGGATAAAATTAAATGCAGCTTGATCCATGAAAAAAGAATCAAACCACATTCTATCCACAACAGGTATCGCTTTTAGAAAGTATCCTTACTCAGAAAGTAGTTCGATCCTCTATTGGATTAGTAGTTTAGGATGCATTAAAACATTGGCTAAAGGCGCCCGAAAGACAGGGAAGTCTTCTTTTGCTCCCATTGATCTTTTTTATGAATGTGAACTGACTTTCTATGTTCCGAAAATAAGCGATCTCTATTTATTAAAAGAATATCAGATTATAGATCCAATGCTAGGGTTAAGAAAAGATTGGGCGACTTTTCTTTGTTCAACTTATTTTATCGAACTGGTGGTTCAGACTGCGGAGGAACGAACGCCCATACCAGAATGTTACACGCTTCTTCAAAAGGCCTTGGCCTTTATTCAAAAAAAGCCTGTTTCTTTAAAAGTCATAGATCGTTATGAAGAGAGGCTTTTAAGTATTCATGGGTTAGAGGGTGGAAAAATCGAACAACTGATGGGGCAGGCGTCAGGGGGAGGAAAAAAATTATGGGAAACAAGGAAAAGGCTTGTTGATTCTCTGGGCTTGTAAAAAAAAGTGCTCCTTCATTGTTGGGATATCCGAGAATCATCCTTGACTAGATTGATCCTCCTCTTGATCCATGCTTTCTTTTGGGCTGGACTGGTCATCTGCATAGATTGCTTTATTGGCAGCAATCAGCCGGCATCGAAGATAATCTATTTTTCCAAGAGGAGTTTTTGGAAGGGATTCCAAGAAAATAACTTGTTTTGGGATCCAAAGCCTTGAAAAACCCTGGGCAAGAAGATATTTTCTAATTTGCCAATTATGGACCTGCTTGTTAATCAGTAAGGCTAGTGCTTCACCTTTTTTGAGGTCGGGAATCCCAACGATTGCCATTTCAATTTCTTCTCCATGGGTTTGCGACAAGCTTTTTCTTAAAGCTTCTTCAATGGTACCATGAGGGACCATTTCTCCACCAATCTTAGAAAATCGGCTGGCTCGGTCTTCAATAAAAATAAACCCTTCGTTATCCAATGTCCCGATATCGGCGCTTAAATACCAACCTTCTTGAAAGGAAGCAGCTGTACGCAATGGATCATCCAAATAACCATTAAAAATATTAGCACCTTTAAAGCTTAATATTCCTCTGGCTGAAAGCGGTAATTCCTTTCGTGTTTCTTGGTCAAATATCCGAATAGACATTCCAGCTGAAAGCTGACCGACGCTTCCGGGTTTGTTTCGTTTGGTGTTAGCAATTGAACCAGGGGGCTGGAAAGGATCAACCACATTGGAACTAATCACAGGAGCGGCTTCTGTCGTCCCATATCCTTCACAAACAGGAATTCCAAATTTCGACTCAAAATCAGCTGCAAGCTGCCTTTGAAGTTTTTCTGATCCCACAATAACGATTTTAAGACTCCGAATTTTCTCCGGAGGAACTTTTTTAAGATACTGCCGCAAGAAGGTAGGCGTAGTAATAAGAAGATCAATTTGGTACTGTTCAATGAGGCTTGCTAATTTGTCTATTTCCAGGGGATTGACGTAAGTAACTGTCTGAGGACCCCCTAATATCGGCCACCAGAGACAGGTCGTTGAACCAAAGCTATGAAAAATAGGAAGGGCACCAAGTAATTTTTTAATCGGAATAGTCGAAAGAATGGATTTGATCTGAGCAATATTAGCCAAAATATTTTTATGGGATAAAGGGACTCCTTTGGGCTCTCCGAAAGAGCCGCTTGTAAAAAGTAAAATTGCTTCTCTATTCCCCCCCACTTTGGGAACACCCCAAAGAGTGGTAAGAGCTTTCGTGGACAAATGATCAGCCAAGAAAATATGAAAGAAAAGAGAAAGCTTTGAAAAGGATTGAAGAAGGCTTTCTATTTCGATGGTCCTTTGAGGCCAAGGGAAGTCCTGAAGTTTCTCTTTGATCATTTTGGCTGTGAAGACCGTTTTAACCTTGGACTTTTCGATCGAAACGAGATTCATTGCTGATCCAACTGTTAAATTGAAGTTTACAGGAATTTTTCCAGCAAAAACGACCCCTAAATTGACAATAACTGCACCTGCTCCGATCGGCAAAAGGACACCTACTCGTTGTTCATGGACATTTCTGGAAATCCAACTTGCGACTTTTAAAGCTATTCCCAAAAGGACCTTTCCTGTAAGCGTTTTTTGGCTATAACCATCGATGAATATAGGGAGGTTTTTTCTCTCTTTAAGATAATAAACAGCTTGCCAACCAATGCTTTCTTCCAGTTCTGAATGCATGGACAAAGCTTGAGCGGAAAGATCATAGAAACTTTTTCTTAGCCAATCCCATCCTGTATCATTTGGAGACTTAGGTGAGCCAACAAGGATGCGACGCGTAATAGGTTTTGAATCCGAATGAGTTAAAAAATGATTCCAGAAAGAATCGATCCAGACTGGAATACGCATGGATTGTGTTGTTTCGATAATGTCCAAAACAAACTGTGGAATGACTGAAACAGTTCCTTGCGGCTCTTCTGTCAATCGAAGGATTATAGCGATTAGTTCCCCCAATTCGATTTTCTCTTTTAGCCATTGAACAGCCTCTTCTTTATTGATTTTTTCTAAGCATAAATACCCTCTTTCGAGCAGCTGTTTGCAATCTTGTATCCCTGTTTCTCCCACAGCAATGACAAGCTTTCGAGGAGCATTTTTTTCAAGATACTCAATGTCTTCTAAAGTTGCAGCGTAGATTAAAAGCAGAGCCCCTTGAGACGATGGAATCCATTCCCTACCAATCCAGTCCATTACATTGTTCCTCAAAAGCTAAAGATCTTTAGGAAAAATAACCTTATTTTACCTATAGAGAAAATTCAAATGGAAAATAGGTTCAATAAATTTCAACAGGAGAGCGCTTCCCATCCTCTGGTGCTCTAAGTTTTGCTCTTTCTTTCCCAAGGACCTTTTCCCGAAGCGAATATATCTCTGAGTCTATGCTTTGAAACTCACTCAGAGAAAAGGAAAGGGGAGGAGCTAGCCGCTTGCGGAAATTTTCGATTCTCTGCCAGGCAGCTTCCTTGATTGTTTCAGGCAATGAGCTCAAAATAGAGGCGGCTTCTCTAATTAATGGAAAACGATGGCAAAGTAAGAGAATATCTACTCCAGCTTTGAGGGACAGTTCCAGCGTGTTCTTTAAGGAGTAATGATGAATGATGGCTCCCATGTCGATGTCGTCGGACACGAGGAGTTTGGTATAATTCCATTCTTTTCTTAAAACATCCTGAATGGTTCGAAAGGAAAGAGAAGCGGGCAATCCCTCCGGATCCAGATTCAAGTTGCGAATGTGAGCAATCATGAAACTATCACACAAATTTTGAAGGTTTTTAAAAGGGAGCCATTCAGAAGCCTCGAGTTCTTTTTTTGTTTTAAAAACTTGAGGGAGTTCAAGGTGTGGATCGCATTGCGCAAAACTATAGCCAGGGAAATGTTTGCCACAGCATAGTATTCCCTGGGAGTGCATGCCTTCAATAAAGGCCTTGGCGAAAGAACAAACACTGTGTGGATCCGAAGCAAACGTTCTACCTTTCAATGAATTGTGTTCCTGTTCAGTAGTTTCGAAATCCAACACAGGGGCTAGGTTATAATTAAGCCCGAAAAGTCTTAATAATTTTCCTGTAAGTTCCCCGTGTGCCCAAAGGAGTGCTATATCCCCCTTTTCCCCAAGATCTTTAGCACTAGGAGGTTCACTACCGAATACTTTGAACCGAGAGACCCTACCCCCTTCTTGATCAATGGTTAAAATAGGCTCATGGTTGAGTAGGGATCTCAAAGTGTCGACTAGATTTCTGAAACCAACTGGGTTTTCAAGATTCCGAGAAAAAAAAATGAATCCTGCAGGCTGAACGTCTCGAATCGTCTCTATCTGCTCTTGGGTAAGTTTTGTACCAGGCAATCCTACAATAAGAAATCTTCCTCCATCACTCAGTGTATGCGTCGTAGAAAAATATCCACTCATAAATAAACCTATTCCTTATTCTTTTTATCGATTAGCACCGAAGAAAAAAAGATATTTTTCTCTCATTGCCCCAAGCAAACCAGCACGGTGTTTTAAGATTCCATTGATCAACCCCCCCAATCGAATCTCTGCTTGAGGTAATCTTCTCAAGTAACATTAATGATCAGAGGCTTGAATTTTCTTGACGGCTTTTTCTCTGAGTTTCCTGTGAAAAATTAAGGATAGAGGCTCTAACTCTAAGCCCTTACCCTTCATAACTGCAATACGCAAATGAGAAATGCTATGATGCGTTTTTACTTTTCTACCATTGTATTTCCTTCTAATCAGTTTCATATTGCTTTTTCTTAGGAAAAAGAGATGGTAATGGATTATTTTTTAATGAACTGAGGATCTTTCTTGGATTGCTGTGAAGAAACAGCTAAAAGCTTATTTTTCTGGTTTTGTTCAAGGAGTTGGTTTTAGAGCGACGGCTAAAAGAATTGCCCAACGCTATGCCCTTGGAGGGCTAGTCCGCAACTTAAAAGATGGAAGAGTAGAATTGATTGTGGAAGGAGAAGAACAAGCAATCAAGGAATTCATTCGAGAATTAACGCATTCCTATCTGCAATCATACATCTCTCATATGGATTTTCTTTGGGGAGAGCCTGAAGGTAAATATAATCATTTTTATATTGCTCATTGATATGCTATCTATAAAGGAAGAGGGGCAGAGGAAAGACTACCTTTTCCAGAAAAGGTGGTTTCACACCCATATTAAGAAAGATAAGCCTGTTAGGCATACTCAAGTCTGATGATTAGTTTTTCTTTAGTGCCTGAATAGATGAGAAAAAGATATTTTTTACAGAAGAAAAAGAACTACATTCAGATCTATGCAAAGGATTCGATAAATTATTTTTCATAGAGAGAAAAATATTTGTAAAATATCAAATGTATGAGGCATACGTTATCTATTTTAGTGGCGAATCGGTTTGGTGTTTTAACTAGGATTGCTGAGCTTTTCAGCGGTAGAGGCTATAATATAGATACCCTTAATGTCGGTCCGACCCATGATGAGTCTGTTTCTCGGATGACAATAGTGGTCAAAGGAGATGATCAAGTATTAGACCAGGTGACAAAACAATTGAACAAACTCATTGATGTCTTAGCGGTTCAGGATTTTAGGGATGGAGAATATATTGATAGGGAGTTGGTGTTGGTAAAGGTAGCGACAAGCAATAAAAGTCGAGCGGAGTTGATGCAGATCTGCGATATTTTCCGGGCAAAAATTGTCGATGTCGAACCTAAAAATATGACTATAGAAGTGACTGGGGATGAGAGTAAAATTTCGAAATTTATTTTTCTTATGCAGGACTTTGGGATATTGGATTTAAGCAGAACTGGAAAGATCGCTCTACCAAGAATCTAAAAAAACATTAAAAGAAGGAATATTCAAAACAAACATAGAAAGGCTAATCATCGACTTGTTGAAATAGAAAAGTAGGAATATTTCATTGTCGATGGTAGAAAGGAAAAAATGACAAAGACTGTATTATTGGATAAAGATGCGGATTTATCGCTTTTAAAGACAAAGACTATTGGAGTCATTGGGTTTGGTTCCCAAGGACATGCCCATGCTTTGAATTTAAGGGATAGCGGAATGAACGTAATCATCGGGCTGCATCCTCAAAGTAAATCAATAGACATTGCTAAAAAACATGGATTGGAAGTTTTAACTAATAGCGAGGTAGTGAAAAGAGCCGATGTTATTTTTTTAGCCACTCCCGATCTTGTGATTCCAGAGATTTATGCTGATCAGATACTTCCCAATCTTACTCCTGGTAAAATTCTTGGTTTTGCCCATGGTTTTGTGATCCACTACAAGCTTGTAGTGCCTCCTCCTGAAGTAGATGTCATTCTTGTGGCACCGAAAGGTCCCGGACATCTGGTTAGAAGAGAATTCATTCAAGGGAGAGGAGTCCCCGCCTTGATTGCTGCCTACCAGGATCGAAGTGGCAAGGCAAGAGATATTGCTTTGGCCTGGGCTAAGGGCATAGGTTCGACTCGAGTTGGGGTTATTGAAACAACTTTTAAAGAAGAAACCGAAACTGACCTTTTTGGAGAGCAGGCGGTGTTATGTGGAGGATTAACCTCCCTTATTACTGCTGGTTTTGAAACATTGGTCAACAGTGGCTATGCACCAGAAATGGCCTATTTCGAATGCGTACATGAAATGAAATTGATTGTGGATTTGATTTATGAATCAGGAATTTCGGGCATGAGATTTTCTATTTCAGAAACGGCCAAGTGGGGAGATGTTTCGGTTGGTCCCAAAGTCATTGATGAGCATGTTAAAGAAAACATGAGAAAGGTTTTGGAGAACATTCAAAACGGTACCTTTGCGAAGGAATGGATTGAAGAGGTTAAATCAGGAAAACAAAGGTATAAAAAATTGCTAGCCCAGGGAGCTGAGCACCAAATTGAGAAAGTAGGAGCAGAGATTCGTGCACTCTTTCCTTGGTTGAAGCAAAAAAATCTTCAAGGCGTGCAGGCTGCCTACGATTAAAAAAACAAACTGTGAAGAGGGCCTTCCTATGGCTGAAAATCGGCTTATTATCTTTGATACAACTTTGAGGGATGGAGAACAATGTCCTGGAGCGAGCATGACTGCCAGGCAGAAGTTAGAAGTGGCTAAACAGTTAGCCAGGCTTGGGGTCGATGTGATTGAAGCAGGATTTCCGGTTATAAGCCAAGGAGATTATCAATCAGTCCGAGAAATAGCTTCGCAAGTGAAAGGACCAAAGATTTGTGGGCTTTCTCGCTGCTTACCTAAAGACATTGAAGCAGCAGCATCGGCCTTGGAGCCAGCTGGGAGTGCGGCAAGGATTCATGTATTTCTTGCTACCTCTCAAATTCATCGTCGCTATAAACTTGCTAAGGATGAAGAAGAAATTATCCAGATTGCAGTTAATGGGGTACGTTTGGCAAAAAGTTTTGTGGAAGATGTGGAGTTTTCAGCAGAAGATGCTTCTAGGACTGAGCCAGAATTTTTAGCTAGAATCCTTCAGCAGGTCATAGAAGCAGGGGCGACTACTGTTAATATTCCTGATACAGTTGGATATGCTGTTCCAGAAGAATTTGCTTCTTTAATCCGCTATCTTTTTGAAAATGTCCCCAATATTCATAAGGCCATTGTTAGTGTGCATTGCCATAACGATTTAGGCCTGGCTGTTTCTAACTCTCTGGCAGCAATAAAAGCTGGAGCAAGACAGGTCGAGGGAACCATCAATGGAATTGGAGAAAGAGCGGGGAATGCTTCTCTTGAAGAAATTATTATGGCCATACACACCCGTCCTGATTTTTTTGGGAAAATGGAGTTGGGCATTCAACTGAAAGAAATTCTTAGGACTTCTAGGCTTGTTTCAAGAATGTCGGGTTTGGCTGTCCAGAGAAATAAAGCGATAGTCGGAGAAAATGCCTTTGCCCATGCTGCTGGCATCCATCAAGATGGAATCTTAAAGAAAAGGGAAACTTACGAGATTATCGATCCGAAAATAATTGGATGGGAGCAAAGCGAGCTGCCTTTGACAAAACATAGTGGAAGAGCCGCGCTGGAAAACAGACTGCGCATGTTAGGCTTCGAATTAGAAAAAGATGAAATAGATAACATTTTCTCCCAGTTTAAAGACATAGGAGATAAGAAAAAGTTTATTTATGATGATGATTTGATTGCTCTTGTTGAGGGACAAATCTCTCGGATCAAAGAGACTTATCAGCTGGAATATATGGCTGTTGCTGATTGTAGTGGAGGGATTCCAATGGCTACGATAAAATTACGGCGTGGCCAAGAATTGCTCGTGGATGCGAGTACCGGAGATGGAGCGGTGGATGCAGCAATGAAAGCTGTAGATAGGATTACTGGTCTGCATGGGCATTTAGTTGAATATGAAGTCAGATCAGTGACAGAGGGGAAAGATGCCATTGGAGAAGTGACCGTCAAAGTGAATTTTGACTCAAAACATTTAGTAACAGGGAAAGCAGCTTCCACCGATGTCTTTGAGGCTAGTATCAGAGCCTATCTTAATGCAGTCAATAAAGCCTTGTTATAGGCCTAATCCTTTAGGAAAAACTAATAGATAGTCCTTTTTTCTAAGTTAAAGGAATCATTTTTTGTTCTTTAAAAAGGAGTGGGAGGAATGTCAAAAATTTCGCTTTCTGGCCTTAAATATGGGATAAAATGATCAAAATTCAAAAAAATTACGAAAAGCACATAACCAATGATGATAGCAAGTACAATGGATAAAGAGATATAATCCCATTCCCGTTTTAAATGGGAGGTGCTCCGATCAAATGAATGTTTATGATCAAAGCTTTTATAATTATTATCCATCTAGGAGTATTATTGCATAAAATAGACAATTGGCAAAGAAAAAATCTTTTTTTTGTTTGGCAAGGTAGAGCTTTATTTGAGCTCCGAAAGCTTTAGCCTTCTTATGGAAAAAGATCTTTAGGAAGAGGTGGAATGGAAGACTATCCAGTGTTTCTTAGACCTGCACTGATTCCATTGATAGTTAACTCGATGACTGACCGGATCTTATCAATCTCATTTGGATCGGTTATCGAGCCGCTGCGGTTTCTTCGGATCATCTCTACTTGAATATAATTGAGGGGATCTACATAAGGATTTCTTAACCGGATGGATCTTTGAAGAATGGGTTCATGATCAAGAATGGAATTTTGATTGGTTATTTTTAGGATAGTTTCGACCGTTTGCTTGTATTCGGATTCTATTATTGCAAATATTTTATCGCTGAGGCTTCTGTTGGTTGCTAAGGAACAATACAGTTTAGCAATGTCAATGTCTGTTTTAGCAAGAGAAAGTTGAGCATTATCTATGACTGTTTGAAAAAAAGGCCATTTATCGTACATCTGTCGTAGGATGGATAAAGACTCAGGACTAGATTCAATAGCTATTTTTAAACTTGACCCTATGCCATACCAACCAGGAATAACGAAGCGGGTTTGCATCCAGGAAAACACCCATGGGATAGCTCTAAGATCTTCGAAACTTTTAGATTGAAAACGGAAAATAGGCCGGGAAGCAATTTTTAAAGACCCAATTTCGTTGATTGGGGTAACCTCTTGCCAAAAACGCAAAAAGTCGACTTCATTTTGGACCAATTGAGTATAGGCAACATAACTATTTTCGGCGATTGACTCTATAATATTTTTCCAAGATTTTCGAATAATGCTCCTTTTCCTGCTTTTATAAATAGCAAGGAGTACCCCATAGGCGGTTTGTTCGAGAATTCGAAAAGCGATATCGAAATCATGATAACGTGTGGACAGCACTTCTCCTTGCTCTGTAATCCTAATTTTTCCGTCTAAAAGCCCTTTGGGTTGGGCTAAAATAGCTTTGGCTGCTGGACCTCCTCCACGGGCAATGGTCCCTCCTCTACCATGGAAAAGGATAAGATCGACTCCGTGAGATTGACAAACTTCATGAAGCTTTTCTTGTATGTGATAAAGCCACCAATTAGAAGTCATATATCCGCAATCTTTGTTGCTATCTGAATAGCCAAGCATGACTATCTGTTTGTTGTGTCGTTTTTGCAGGTAATTTCTATAAAGTGGATGACAGAGAAGATCCTCAAGAATCTTTGGAGCTGATTTTAAATCCGAAAGAGTTTCAAAAAGCGGCGCAATATCAATGAAACAATCGCATATTTCACAAAGATAAAGGACTTCAAGAATATCTGATAAGCCAGAAGTCATACTGATCAGATAACATCCGCATGCTTCTTTTCCTAAGATCCGTATTGATCTAGAAAAAACCAGAATAGGTCCTAGAATTTCCTTGAGCCTTTCGCTTGCATGGCTGTAAAGAGATGGAAGGGAAGGGAAAGGCTTTTGGAACAAGCTGTTCAAAAGTTCGACCTTTTCTTCTTCTTTGAGAGTTGTGTAGGATTTGATACCATTGCTATTGAGTTGGAGTATCTCTTCAATAGCCTCTTGGTGCATAGAGGAATGTTGCCGGATATCTAAAGAGAAAATATGAAGGCCAAAAACTTCGATTCTCTGTTTTAGTTTTTGAAATTCTCCCTCAAGAAAAATTCGAGTATTTGATGCCTTAAAGTTCTCTTCAATTGCTTCTAGAACAGTGTTTATGGTGTTCAGTGTGAAGCAGCGAGGCAACGGTTCGGTGAAGAAATCGAGCAGATCCTTTTCGGTGATAGTATCGATAGCCATTTCGACTTCTTTTTTTAGGGCCAATAACAATAGGCGGTATGGCTCGTTGGGGTAACTCTCGTATTCTTCTTTAAGAGAGGGATAAACTTTTAGTTTTTCCTCTAAAAGCCCAAGGACATTTTTGGAGGGGGCAATATGTTGACTAGAAACAGAAAAGATTTCAGAAAGCTGAAGAAGGCTTTGGGCAATTTTTTTTAGGGCTAGATTCCGCTGCAAAATAAGTGTAGCTGCTGTTGTGACTGTTGTCACTTGAAAGTTCCCATCCCTATCTCCTCCAATCCATGAGCCAAAGGATATCCATCTGGGTTTTAGGGAAACTCCAGGATAGTAAATATGAAGGACTCTTTTGAATTCATTATGGAGCTCAGGGATGACATCCCATAGTGTATGTTCAAAATACCAGAGTCCTGTTCGGACTTCATCTAAGACCTGAGGATTTTTTGATCTCGATCGTTCCGTAAGCCACAGAGAAGCGATTAATCTTTCTATTTCGGTCTCAATGGATTGAGGTAGTTTGACATTACCAAATGCTTTTTTTAACAGGGAGGATATTTCGCACAGCTTGTTTAATATCGTTTGTCTTTTTATTTCTGTGGGATGAGCTGTGAAAACAAGAACAATCTCCATTTTTTCTAAAATTTCTTGGACTTGCTTTTTGGTAACTTTCGCTTTTTTTAATTCAAACAAAGCCGATTCGATCGATTCTTTGGGAATAGCCTTTTTGGGATAGAGCAGTTGATTTGTCCGTCTTTTCTTTAAAATCCGAACTCGATAATTTTCTTCGGCAATATTGACCAATTCAAAGTAGCAAGTAAAAGCCATGGCCATTCGATAGGCGATGTCGGTATCTAACCCCTGGACTATACGTAGGAGAGCTTTAGTGGCTTCTTCTTTGCCTTGACGACTTTCTTTGGCCAGTTTCCTTATAGTTTCTTCTATGGCGAGTATTTTTTTACCTTCTAAATTCGTAATAACCCGTCCTAAAGTATCGCCTAAAAAATGGATGGATTTCGATAAAATGGAAAAATCGTGTTCAGCTGAGATATGAGGTAAATGTTTCACCAATTTTTTTTTAGTTTGAAAGTTTAACAGTTGATCGATTTTTTTTGATTCATCTTAATGAAAAACCTTTGAAAGAAATTTCAACATTTTTTCCATTTTGTATGGCCTAAGGAGGGGTGGAATCCTTTCCATAAAAAATTACACTTTATTGCGCAGTAATGTGTATGTTTTAAACCTGTCGCGCAAGATAGACAGCCTTCAAAAGGCCGGCCGAGTTCCTGGGGGGGCTGCTCAAACGCTGAGGAGATGGGAACGCGAGCAATTCTCCTGTATGCTTGAAATCACTAAAAGAGCACTACAGTTGGCGATTAAGCAGTTGGGAGCCGCCTTCAAGAACTTCTGGACAGGACGCGCAAAGTCCCCGAAGTGCTGCAAGAAAGGCGTGCATGAGTATATTATCCTGGCCAACGACCAGTTTTTCCTCGAGGGATGCCGCATTTGCATACCCAAACAGGGTTGGGTACAGAGGCGAGAGTCGTTGCAGTGTACAGGCATGATCCTGTCTGCTACCATCTTTGGGGTGGCGGAGGTATCAGTAATGGCAAAGCTCTCCATGGGAGAAAAGGTCATCGGTCTCAAACCACACAAGGCCTTGCTAAAGCGATTGCGGCAACTGTTTTACAGTCTCTTGCGCAAGCATCATGATGCCAAGAGAAAGCTTGGGTTGACGGGCAATGCTCTGGTTCTCAAAGGCACACAGTTGCCCGTATCGGAGAATGCGAAAAAGCCAAGAGCCAAGCTGCCAGGCTCCACGCCCGCATTGTTAATATCCGGCAGGATGCCTGGCACCAGCTCACCTTCAACCTCACCCGACGGTTTCATCCCATTGCCATCGAAGAGTTGAATGCGAGCGGGAGGCTGGAAAGCGATCCCCTGACACGGTCCATTGCCGACAGGAATATTTGCGAGTCTCGGCGGCAATTGGAATACCAGGTGGAGTCGTGTGGGAGGGTCCCAGCGAACCTGCCCAGACTGTGGAGCCCTCCAGGATTGGGTCGTGAATGCGGCTAGGCATCTATTGGCGTATGGCTTGACAGTACTAGGCGCTCTTCAGCGTGTCCCGCCTGATACGAAGCCAGGAGAGAAGAAGGCGTTGGCCATCGTCACAAGACGGAGGTGAAATCGGGCTCGATGAGGCGGGAAATCAGCTTTGTTTCTGCTGAAGAACAGAAATGAGTGAGTCTGACGGAACGGTCTCTATGCCACATCAAATGGCTGTTGAAAGTAAAAGTTCTTTTTTCTCTTTTCTTTTTCTCAATAAAGGAGAATGATAGAAAAAAGGACTGTTTCGATGGCAGTGGAGAAAGAAAAAGGCCTTTTATCACCAGAAATAGCAGAGTCGCTTAAGAAATTTATCCTTTATCTTTCTGAGAAAAATTTTTCTTCTTATACCCTACGGAACTATGGACAGGCATTAACAGAATTTTTTTCCTGGGGAAAATGGCAATCTTGTAGGGAGATAGGGAAGGAAGAATGCAGAAGCTATCTGTATTTTCTTTCTAAAAAACCTGATTTAAAGAATAGTTCCATCCGATTGAGATTTGCTGCCCTTCGTTCGTTTTTTAAATTCTATTATCAACACCAAGAACAAGGAAAAGAAAGTCCCCTTTCTAGTCTTTCATTACCCAAGCTCTATCGGACACTTCCAAGATACCTTAGCTTAGAACAAATTCGTGCTTTGCTCGATGCGCCACGCCAGAAATGGGAAAAGGAGAAGGAAAAAGGAACAAAATCCAAATGGAAAGAATGGCAATGGAAAAGAGACCAGGCATGGCTGGAAACTCTTTATGGTGGGGGCATTCGAGTTGGAGAACTGTGCGCGTTAAAGAAAAAAAATTTTTTTCCTGCTGAACTGGCTCTTCTTGTTAAGGGAAAGAGAAAAAAAGAAAGATTTTGCATCATTGGAGAGGTTGCCACCGCTGCCATCTGCGATTATCTTAACGTTTGTCCTTATGAGTCCGATTTTCTTTTCGTTTCTTCAAGAGGAAAGCCATTGACTCCACGTTTTTTCCAACTTGCTTTGAAAGAATACCTTATGATTGCTGGGCTGGATCAGTCGATAAGCCCTCATAAGTTAAGGCATACCTTTGCCACGCATCTTTTGGAAGGAGGAGCGGATTTGAGAAGTATCCAAGAGTTACTAGGTCATTCTCATTTATCGACAACACAAATTTATACATCAGTAAGTGCGGAGCACTTAAGAGCATCTTATCAGCGTGCGCATCCCAGAGCGCAGTAAATACAATGTAGATGATATGAAGTCTTTTTTTCTCCGTTGGCTATACTCCTTCTTATTTGGATTTTTTACAATTCTTTGCCTTCCCTATTATTTTATAAAACTGAAGCGGAGGGGTAATCCTTTCGATGGAATTGATCAAAGATTAGGATTGTATCCAAAGCGAGAACTGAGCAATGAGCAAGGGGTAGATTTGTGGATCCATGGAGTGAGTGTGGGAGAAGTGATGATAGGAAAAGTCATATTAAAGGAGCTTTGGAAAATAGATCCTAAAATCAAAGTTGCCTTTTCTACAACTACTGCTACCGGTTTTCGACTTGCTCTATCGGAACCCAAAGAAAAATGTTTTGTCTTTTATTTCCCTCTCGATTTTCCATGGGCAGTCCGTCGCACTTTTTCTTATCTTCACCCAAAACTTGTAGTGCTTATTGAGACAGAAATATGGCCGAATTTCTTGGCAGAAGCCTCTGAAAGAAAGATTCCTGTTTTGCTGTGCAATGCCCGACTATCAGAAAGAACGGAAAGGTGGTATAAAGTTTTTTCTTGGTTTATGAAGCCCTATCTTAACAAGTTGAGTTTGATATTAGTAACGGATGATTCTGAAATCGAACGGTTTGTAAAGGTAGGGTTTCCACCTGAAAGAATTTTTCGATTAGGGAGTATGAAATTTGACGTTGCTAACTATAGAAGCCAAACGGAAGTTTCTTTAGGATGGTGGAAAAAAGTTGGTTGGGATGCAAAAAACCTTGTTGTTTTAGGGGGCAGTACGCATCGAGGAGAGGAAGATATTCTCCTAAGAGAGTTTATCAAGCTTAGGAAGCATTGGCCTAATTTGCGTTTAATTCTAGCCCCTCGGCATGCTGAAAGAGCCAAAGAGATCAAAAATCTCTGTGATCAATTTGGACTTAATTCAAGATTGCGCTCCAGTTTGGAAAAGGAGATGACTCCAGAAGGTAATTTTGATATCCTTATTGTCGATTCTACTGGAGAGTTGCGTTCTCTCTATGAAAAAGCTGATCTAGTTTTTGTAGGGAAAAGTTTGACTGCCAAGGGTGGGCAGAACTTTATAGAGGCTGCCAAAGCAGGAAAAGCGATTATAGTCGGACCAAATATGCAAAACTTTAAATTATTATTGAATCTTTTTGTGGATCAACGAGCTATTGTGGTAGTGCAAAACAAGGAGGAGTTTTCGTATCATCTAAAGAGTCTGATTGCTGAGGAAAAGACAAGAAAGTTGTTAGGAGAAAGGGCAAAATCCCTGTTTTTACAGAATTTAGGAGTGGGAGAAGAAACGGCAAAAATTCTTCATGGCTATTTGAGTTTTCAAAAGCAAAATCGGCAAGACTTTGGAGAATATCGCGAATTGAACATCCAAAAAAGTCATGTTAATTAGGAAGTAGTTAGTAGCATTTTTTTCGAGTTGGAAATTTTTAAAATGAGTACAGATTTTCCGATTCAAACTGAATCTGTAAGAACAGAAAAGATTAAACAGCGAACCAAACTAGAAGTAAAAAATCTAACTTTTTCTTATGGAGAGCGTTTAGCTTTAAATAATGTCAGTTTCGAGGTATCAGAGGGGATGATTGCAGGGATTCTGGGTCCTAATGGCAGTGGGAAGACAACCCTTTTTAGAATTCTTTCCACTTTATTACCTTTGTCCTCTGGAACAGTCAATATTTCTGGGTTTTCTTATCCTGAAGAAAGTGCTTCTGCTCGTGCCATCATGGGTATTGTCTTTCAGTCACCAAGTCTAGATAAAAAATTAACTGTCGAAGAGAATTTGTTGCATCAAGGTCACTTGTACAATTTACATGGCAAAGAGTTGCGGAACCGGATCGACGAATTATTAAAGCTCTTTCATCTTTCTGAAAGGAAAAAAGATCTTGTGGAGACTTTATCTGGAGGGCTCCAAAGAAGGGTTGAAGTGGCAAAAGGGATATTGCATCGGCCTGAAGTTTTAATTCTGGATGAACCAAGTACGGGAATCGATCCGGCCGCACGCAGAGATATATGGAACTATCTTTTTACCCTAAGAAAAGAATTAAATCTGACCATTCTAGTTACAACCCATCTGATGGATGAAGCAGAAAGATGCGATAAAGTGTTAATCTTAGACCAAGGAAAAGTCATTGCTTGGGATAGTCCAGATCGGCTCAGGTCTTTACTCCCAGGACTTGTTCTCACTATTCGGTCATCTTCTATAGATATTTTAGAAAAGGATATTTTTAACCTTGGGAGGATGCCTATAAAACTCAACGGGGCGATTGTTGTCGAATCGAAAAAGGATGAAAGTCCACAGACCCTTCTTCAATTTGCTGCAGATTTGTTGGAGAGGCATCAGAGCTATATTACGGCTATGACTATTGCTAAAACCTCTTTAGAAGATGTCTTTCTCCATTTGACTGGTCGTCAATTTATTGTTGGAGATAAAGAAAGTCAACTACCCATCCCATAAATGGGATGGGCTTGTAGACAACTGCAAGCCGGGTTGACCAGGGTAAGTTATGGAGCAGATGGCAATGCAAAGAAGTAACTACGTGAGCGCTAGGTGGCAGCAGACCCACTCCGGGATGCTTCCTCAGTCCCGGACACTGGAAGAAGGGGATCATGCTGGCAAAAGGCAAAACGCCGAAGGTTTTCTTCTTTCGCGTAAGCGGGTAGGTGGTCGCGCACATTCCCGAGGGGAGCGAGCCAGGAACGCCAACCAGGCTCCGTCACCGGAAATAACCGGGAAAGGAAGCGTAAGCTCTCATGTGTTCGTATTAGATAAGCGAAAGCGGCCTTTGATGCCTTGCTCGCCCGCTCGGGCGAAGAGGACCCATCGTAACGATGGTTATGGATACCCACATTGGACGTTATCCCTCCCCTCCCTAAAGGGAAGGGGTATCCCACGAGGAGGTTTATGAAACAACCTATTAGAAGAGTTGAAAATATTCCTTTAGCAATTTATACACTATGGATGCGAGAGGTCGTCCGATTCCTGCGCCAAAAAAATAGAATCATAGGAGCCCTGGGTACTCCTTTGGTATTCTGGCTTTTAATCGGATCAGGAGTAGGAAAATCTTTCCATTCATCCAATGAACCAAACTATCTGCTATACTTTTTCCCTGGCATGCTTCTTCTCATCCTTCTTTTTACAGCTATTTTCTCGACTATTTCCATCATTGAGGACAGAAAGGAAGGTTTCCTCCAAGGGGTGCTATGTGCGCCAATATCGCGTAGTTCGATTGTCTTTTCGAAGCTCTTAGGCGGAACTTCTTTAGGATTGTTACAATCATTACTTGTTTATTTTTTGTCTCTGCCTCTAGGTATCCCATTTAGTATGGAGCGATTGCTTGGTGTGGCTGTAACATTATTCTTGCTCGGAATGGCGATGACTGCCGTGGGCTATATCCTTGCATGGCCACTTGATTCTGTTCAAGGCTATCATGCCCTGATGAATCTCTTCCTGATGCCTTTATGGCTCTTATCAGGAGCCTTGTTTCCTGCTGAAGGAGCCTATGGGTGGATTAAAACGCTGATTTTTCTTAACCCATTGTATTATGGACTAGAGATGTTACGGTTTTGGTTGTCCCCACATTCTACTCTTGCTCTCCATACGTTGGTTATGTATTTTGTAATAACATTTATATTTTTCGTGCTTGTCACGGCAATAAGTATTTGGGTGACCGATAAAATAAAAGTGAAAAATCCATGAGCCTTCAACACAAAGAAAACTCTCAAAGTCTTATTAAGACCCTTGTTGTTCTATTTATATCTCTTGTTGCTATTTCCTTTTTCCTGAACCTAACATCCAGCTACTTTCAGGTAAAATACTGGAAAGCAAGGTCCAATATGCCTAAAATTAGGCAAATTCCCCCCTTTTCTTTTGTTCGATCCGATGGTGTCACGATCACTGCCAACGACTTAAAAGGGAAAATTTGGGTGGCTGATCTCATTTATACGCACTGTCCTGGTCCTTGTTCGACTGAAACACTTAGGATGTCCCAGTTGCAAAGTATCCTTGGAAAGATTGAAGGAGTAAGGCTAGTGTCCATTTCTATTGATCCAGAAGAAGATACTGGCGCCGTTTTAAGAAAATATGCTGAGGGATATCATGCAGACCCTTCTTTTTGGTTCTTTGTAACGGGTAAACCACAAGAGATTCAGGAATTTGTAGTCAAGGGGCTAGCGCTGGGAATGGGGGAGAATCCTAAAGATAAAGTGCAAGCGGAAGGAAAATTCTTTCACTCAACTCAATTTGTATTAGTAGATCAGGATGGATTTATTAGGAAATATTATGATGGACTCAATCAAAAAACACCAAAGGATATTTCCATAGATATTCTTCTTTTATTGCAAGAATCTTCAAAGACGAACAAAGGAACTTAAGAAAAGAGAGAAACTGCAAAGCTAGCTGGAAGGAATTTTTGAAAGTCAATTGTCTTTGCCTTCTAGAAGAAAAGACTATTCAAATCGATGCAAGTAAAAGATTTGCCTGCTATTAATGCCTCTTTAAATGCCCTGACTTTCTGTTTTCTTTTGTTTGGCTATATTAGCATTAAACGTGGCAGACAGGACTTGCACAAGTGGATGATGCTCATTGCTGTGGGGCTCTCTATTGCGTTTCTTACTTGTTATCTCATTTACCATTATTATCATGGAGCCACTCCATTTCCTAGGCACGATTGGTCCAGGCCTGTCTATTTTTCAATATTGACAACGCATACCATTCTTGCCATCGTCAATCTACCCGCTATTTTTTTTGCTGTTTACTATGCCCTCACAGGCCAATTTCGTAAGCATACCCGGATTACCAAATTGCTTTGGCCTAGCTGGGCTTATGTGTCAATCACTGGCGTTTTAGTCTATTTTATGCTCTACCATTGGTTCACGAAAACTTAGTGACCTCCTCCCACCTTTAAAAGGGTGGGCTTCCTCTTTCACCGAAGGCATGCTTACTCGAACATAGGGATTGCTTCCCAATATTCGAACAGAGGCTTCCTTCTCCAGAGGCGTTAGTTCGGACCGGTCCAGCCCTACGGCCAGATGTTATACCACAACCATTAGATATTTGCAACTTAATGAAGCCGCCTCTCATCCCACTCTTAAAAGTGTGGGCTTTCCCGGCGTTCACTCGTATTTGTCATTGCCTGTGAAAACATTTCTTGACAATGCTCTAGGATTACTCATCCATTATTTCTAAAGGATCATTAAAGTGAATGCGTTTTTTTTGAAAAGCGGTGTTTTATTCGCTGTTTTTTTTCTGGCTCTAAGCACTATTCATGGACTTTGTCAGGAAACTGAATTTACGAAAGCGGAAATTGAACAGGAAGTTCAAAAATATATTTCAGAAAAATCTACCAATGGAATATTCCCATTTCACGATCCTGTTTCTAATCAAGAATTTTCTCTTGTCTATGAAAAAGTCCGTATGGTCCGGTCTTTAGCTGGATATGGATACTTTGCTACGGTTCAATTTCATGACAGTTCCGATGCTTCCAAACCTTATGAACTCGATTTTTGGTGGAAACCTAAAGGCACAGGGTTGCTCTTAATGGATATAAGGGTATACAAATTTCCAAAGAGGGAAGGAGATAAATGGGTTTTACAAACGCGCAATCCTATTCCTTGGTGGTGGTTACCCTCTACTGAACATCCTGGAGAGTATGAACAAAAACGTGCTTGGGAAGTCAAAGCTGCTATTCATGAGTATATAGCCCAAAAGATGAAAGAAGGAGGCGGAATCTTTTATTTGAAAGATCCTAAGACAGGAAAAAATATTCCTTTGGAATTTGTTGATATTCATAATCCAGTGAGAAGAATCCCCGGAAAAGAATATTTTGCTTGTACAGATTTTCGAGAAAAAGGCGATCCAGAAAAATTTTATGACATAGACTTTTGGTTCGATGAACAAAGTGGCAAACTGATTGTTAAAGATGTAAAAATCCATAAAGAGCCTATCAAAGAAGGAGACCGCTGGATTCAGGTAGAGCGATATTCTTTTGAAAAGGATAAGCCTGTAACGGTCCCATAAATATTTGCTTTTTTTGTTTATAGAAATTTTTTTTTAAGAGCTAAGTCATTATGTATTCTCAACTCACAAAAAATGAAAAAATTATTAAACTCGCTAAGATAGGGAACAGCTGGGTGGACACATTGGATAGTTTTGAGCTGATCAGTCCTATCGATGGGAGGGTTATAGGACTGATTGCTGATTGTGGTCCAAAGGAAGCTCTTCAAGCAATTGATGCCTCTGAGGAAGCTTTCGAACTGTGGAAAGCTACTTCAGTTGATACCCGATATCAAATTTTATCGCATTGGGCCAGGTTGATTGTGGAAGAAAAAAATCAGTTGGCTGAAATCATGGCTTTGGAAATGGGAAAGCCTATTAAAGAAGGAAAAAAGGAAGTCGATTATGCTGCTAGTTTTGTCTGGTGGTATGCCGAGGAAGCCAAGCGTATCTATGGGGTAACCATTCCTGCTCCTGTGCCTTCCAAGCGAATTGTGGTGCTTTATGAACCTGTTGGACCTGTATTAGCCATTACCCCATGGAATTTCCCAGCTGCAATGGTTACAAGAAAAGCAGCTTCGGCCATCGCGGCTGGGTGTACCATAATCATTAAACCTGCTGAACGGAGTCCATTGACTGCAACCTTTCTTGCCTCTCTTTGGGATAAGGCTGGAGGGCCTCCTGGAGTTTTACAAGTGCTTCCAACGGCTAATCCTGAAAGGCTTTGTAAGGTATTTTTTGATGATTTTAGAATTAGAAAAATTTCGTTTACTGGCAGCATACCCGTAGGGAAGGCTATCTATAAGGAAGCAGCTAAAACTTTAAAAGGCGTTCTTTTAGAGTTGGGAGGGAATGCTCCCATGATTGTCTTTGCTGATGCCGACATAGACACAGCTATTAGAGAAGCCATTCAGGCAAAATTTAGGAATGCTGGACAAGCGTGCGTTGCCGTGAATAGGCTTTATGTCGAAAAAAAGATCAGCGAGCCTTTTTGCAGTAAACTAGTTGAAGAGACAAAAAAGCTTGTCCTCGGAGATCCATTTCTTCCAAGCACCGATATTGGTCCACTGGTTGGAGAACAGTCCCTCCAAAAAATTCATTCTTTGCTCGCGGATGTTTTAGAAAAAGGCGGGAAAATTCTCTGTGGAGGGGAATCCCAAGGATTGTATTTTGCTCCAACTATTGTTTGGGTCTCTGATCCCTCTGCAAGAATACTTAACGAAGAAATTTTTGGTCCAGTTTTGCCAGTCATTCATTTCGAAACGGAGAGGGAAGTTATTAGTTGGTCCAATGCTACCAATTATGGCTTAGCTTCTTATGTTATGACTTCTGATCTCAAAAGGGCTTTTCGTTTATCCGAGTCACTCCGTTTTGGAATCGTTGGAATAAACGATGGGAGGCCTTCCTGTTGTCAAGCCCCTTTTGGTGGGATAAAAGAGTCAGGAATAGGAAGGGAAGGAGGGCAGTGGGGTATAAAAGAGTTTTTAGAAACAAAGTATTTGTCGTTTAATCTCGATTAAGACCTAGGGAATTAAACAATAAGAGATTAAGCTTTCTGCCGCTTTCTTATAATGGAGGCATCTGACTATTTTTTTTGGAGCCTTAAACTATTTTCTTTTAAGCCTCTTCTTTTTAGGAAGAGATATTTATAAGCCTTCTTTTTCTATTCTTCTGAAAGATTTTCTAGAGCTTTGATTCTTTCTTCCAACGGTGGATGGGTGGCCAGAAGAGCCAGGATTCCCCCAGGTCGACCATTGATTTTGAAAGCGTTTAAGGCGGGCGATCGTTCATCAACAAAAGCCGATTCTCCCTCCATAATCTGTTTTAGTTTTTTGAGAGCTGAAAGCATAGCCTCTTTACCTGCCAGATGCGCACCACCCGCATCGGCACGAAACTCCCTCATTCGAGAATACCAAGCAACAATAAAAGAAGCTAAAAGACCAAGTACAATTTCAGAGATAAACATTCCCATATAAAAACCGATGCCGATCGATTCTCTTTCATCATTCCGGCTGAAAAGACGGTCTATAAAAAAGCCTATAATCCGAGAAAGAAACACTACAAAAGTGTTCACCACCCCTTGTAATAAGGTCATTGTCACCATGTCTCCATTGCTAATATGAGTAATCTCATGGCCGAGCACCCCAGCAATTTGCTTTTTATTCATTTGCGCTAGGATTCCCGTGCTGACCGCTACCAGTGCATTAGATCGAGATGGCCCAGTCGCGAAGGCGTTGACTTCAGGACTTTCATAGATGCCGACCTCGGGCATAGGTATATTGGCCCTGTTGGCTAGTTCACTGACTGTTTCCAACAACCATCTTTCAGCTTCATTGGATGGCTGTTTAATAACCTGAATGTTATAGGCCATTTTAGCCATCCATTTAGAGATGGCGAGTGAAATAAAACTGCCCGTAAAACCTACCACTAAGGAAAAAAGGAATAACGACCAATAATCTATTCCATAGGCGTTTAACCAACGATCCAGATGGAAAATAGATATAAAGAGTGTCAGTAAAACGATGACGGCAATGTTGGTCAGAATTAGCAGAAATACACGCTTGAACATGCTATATATATAATGAAAGTACTAAAAAGATGCAAGTGGATCCCAAATGCCCAAGAAAAACTAATTAGAATCTTTTCATCCTTTGCTAAACTTGCTTTAAAAAGAACGAAGGAACATGCAGTTGGCCAATGTCCTTTCTGTAGAACATACCCTCAAAATGGATTGTATCTATTCGACGATACGCCATTTTTTTCGCTTCTTCTAGGGATTGAGCCCAGCCTACAGAACACAACACTCTTCCACTGGAGGAGACAAGCCTGCCGTCTATTTTTTTTGTTCCCGAATGAAACAACAAGCTTTGCTTTCGTTCCTCCTCAGTAAGATCCTTTTCGTTGAGGGTAATTTCTTTGCCTATTTCAAAATGTTCAGGATAACCTTGAGCAGCCACAACGACACCCACATAGTGAAGGTTTTCATTAAACTGAATCTTTAGTGCTTCAAGTTTTGTTTCTGTGAGGGCCTGAGCAATTTCCATAAAAGAGGTTTGTAATGCTGGCATCAAAACCTGAGCCTCTGGATCCCCAAGTCTGATATTAAACTCCAAAACAGCTGGGCCAAAGCGAGTAATCATTAAACCAGCATAGAGAATGCCTTTGTAAATAATCTGCTCTTTTTGAAACGCTTCCAGAAGAGGCAAAATGATTTTTTTCTCTATAGAACTTTGTAGGGAGGCATCAAAGATTGGGCTTGGGAAAAAGGCACCCATGCCTCCTGTATTCAAACCTTTATCAAAGTCAAAAGCCTTTTTATAGTCATGAATCGCTGCCAAAATCCGATAGTTTCGACCATCCAGAAGGACAAAAAGAGAAAGCTCTATCCCTTCGAGAAATTCTTCAATGAGAATCTTTTTGCAAGCCGCTCCGAAGATTTTTTGATCCATTAACTTGCGAATGGAATTTTCAGCCTGAGTAGGATCATGAACAATCAGAACTCCTTTACCTGAAGCAAGACCATCGGCTTTTATAACTTGGGGAAAATGAAAACTTTTGCTAAAATGGATGGCATCGATAGGGTTTTCAAAGATTCTTGCTTCAGCAGTTGGGATTTTGTAATGGACCATAAGTTCTTTGGTCCATGCTTTACTTCCTTCTAATCTAGCTGCCCTTTTCTTTGGGCCAACGATTTTCAGCCCGATCGATTCAAATTTATCGGCAATCCCATCGCAAAGAGGAACTTCTGGACCTACTACTGTGAGATCTGGTCGATTTTCCCTGGCCCAATGAAAGAGATTATCCATGTCATAGATCCCAATAGGAAGATTAGTACAGAATTCTTCAGTCCCAGCATTGCCTGGTGCAACAAAAATTTTTTTTACAGTCGGATCTTTTTTGAATGACCAACAGAGCGCATGTTCTCTGCCACCGCCACCAACTATCAAAACCTTCACAGTACCCTCTCTCCTTTCTTCTTACATTAATGCCTTTTGTTGTAGGAATATTCAGTTGTTATATTCAACGAAAGCCCTTATAAAAAGTTATTGGTTCCATATTATTAGGCCCTTCCAAACCTCATGGACCACAATGCCCCATGGACATTGCTTCTGGCTGCTTGCTGCTTCTTCTACTGGCAGCATCCCTACAAGAAACAAGACTTACAACCTCCTATGGCTACAGGGATCAGTTCCTACTATCTTTTTTATTTTGTCTATCTTTTTTAAGAAAGTAAAATTTCAACTTTCGCTCACAAAATTGTTTAACAACAATACGATTGGTATGTAGCAGAATTATGGCTCTTTGAGTACATAAATCCAAGGTTCTGAAGGAAGGTCTGATTGGCTGACCATTATTTCAGAGCTATCGATAAAACGCACATTTTTTTTCCCCTCCAAATAATTGGCTAGAGGGCGGAGATCAAGATCGCCACTGAGACTTGTTTTAAAAGCGATGGGTATTATGATACGAGCTCCAAGATCCAAGGCTATTTTGTCTAATTCTTCGTTAGAGAGCGTTTCATTACCAATTGGGAGAAAGAGAACATCGACCCTGCCGAATTCGGCTAACTGGTCTTGGTTGAGTGGATGGGCTAAATCGCCTAGATGGGCAAAATTGACTCTGTCAAGCTTGAAGACGAATGCTGTATTTTTGCCATGTAAGGATCCTTGAGATTTATCACGAAAGGTTTGTATGCCTTTGAAAATATGACCTCTTGCATTGTTGGGACCTACGGCCGTTATGCTCCGAAAGATTTGTGGGGTCCCGAATAGTTTTTCACCGGCCGATCTATCTTCAGATTCAGAACTAATTAAAACAACATCAGCTTGCAGTCGATCGGGAAACTTATATTTAACAGTATCTTCCCCATAAGGATCAATGGCGACTCGCACACCTGTGGAAGAAATCAGATAGACAAAAGCATGACCGTACCAACGAACAAGTACTTGTCCTTCATTTTGAGCAAAGCATTCTGCAGAGAAAAAAATAGGAGAAAGAAGGCAACAGGATCCAATTAAAAATTCAATATATAAAGTTATGGATCTTGAAAAAAGGAAATAATAAGCGCTTTGTAGGCTTCCTTTCACTATGTGCCAGATACCGAAAATTTCTCGGAGCCAACGGGGCTCGAACCCGCAACCCCTGCCGTGACAGGGCAGTGCTCTAACCAATTGAGCTATGGCTCCAATTTCAAAATTTAAATTATTCGTAGATTTCTTAACAACCTTTTGCCTTTTGGAAACGGCACTACTTGTCCAAAGGCGAGTACATGCGTGTTTAAGTTGAAATACTAGCTCCATGAGGGATAGCTTGCAAGCCAAAAAACCTGAGGAAGGTATAAAGTTCTGCTTGCATTCCATTTCTTGAAAGAAATTAGGATTTTGAGCCGCTTCATTCTAGAAAAATTACAATATGGTAGGAATTCCCTCATTAAGAAAACAAACTTGTGAGAGGATACCTTTTTTTTTCGCAGCCATGATCAGCCGATAGGCTGGTTCGTGGAGAGGTTCATAACTCATTCGATAAGTTCCAAAATGCATCGGGATCATTATCTTGCCTCTCAGTTCTTGAAAGGCTTGAACAGCTTTTTCTGGATTAATATGCACGTCACGTCCTGAAGGAGGATCATAGGAACCAATAGGCATCAAAACAACTTCTGGGTGAAGTCGCTCACCAATTTCTGAAAATTTTTCAAAATAAGCGGTATCTCCACAATGATAGACAGATCTTCCATCAAATTTGAGGCAATAGCCTCCATAGCCACGGTGGAAATCGGCCAAAACTCTTGCTCCCCAATGTTTTGCAGGCGTAAAAGTAATTTCGGTTCCATCTATTTCTATTCTTTCCCACCAATTCATTTCTAAAATTTTTTCAAATCCAATGCCTCTCACTAAGTTCTTTACCCCCTTAGGAACAATGATCGGCTGATTTTTAGCGATCATTTTTAAAGTCTTTTTATTTAAATGGTCAAAGTGCGCATGAGTAATAAGAACAAGGTCGATTGATGGAAGAGCATCCAAAGCAATTCCTGCCCTTTTGAGTCGTCTAATGATAAGCATCCAATTCGACCAATTTGGATCAATTAAAATGTTATGTTTATGGGTTTGCAAAAGAAAAGAGGCGTGTCCTACCCATGTCAGACAGATTTGTCCGGAATTTACTTTTGGGAATTGGGGCCTATGTTCGATTCCTTCTCTCTTTTTAAAAAAAGAAGACATAAGAACATTTAAAAAGAATCTTCTTTTTGTTTTACTAGGAATCGGTTCCATATTTTTCCCCATATCCCACTTTTCCAAAAACAGAAAAACCAGCCTTTAAATAATCAAAAAACTTTTTCTCTATACTTGTTTCTGACGAGGCTTTTTCTGTGTGGCAGGATGGGGTGGGGGATGAATCCTATCAATGCGATATAAAATTCTTGCTTTTGTCAAATCATGGGGAGACATTTCTAACTTCACTCTATCCCCATAGGTGAGCCGGACAAAATTTTTCCTCATTTTTCCAGAAATGTGGGCTAAAACCTGATGCTTGTTGTCGAGTTCAACCCGAAACATCGTCCCTGGTAGGATAGCGACAATCGTTCCTTCTAGCTCAATAGAATTTGTCGATGACATAGAGATAAGCTGTCTATCACCTGCCTTTTTTGCATGTAAGACTATTTTGTAAGAATAAATAAGATCTACGTATCATGCCAAAAGGCTTCTTAAATGTATCATTTTATTTGTTTTTCTTTTTGACATCGGCTGACACGTAGCCTTTGCTCGAAAGCAAATTACTAAAATAAGAAAGTACTGTCAAGGAAATTACGAGGCAAAGGTGTTAAGAGTTCTCATTTTTTAGCACAAGAATGTTCTTTGGTTCTTGTAAAGCAAAAATGTAATCTTTCAGAACATTAAGGGTTTCAAGCATCACAAAATCATTCTTGGGGGATGAATTCAGACTATCATCGAATTTTTCATCCAAAATTTTTGTGTCTTCAAGAGAATTATCCGTGGCAGGACTGGTCTTCTCTACGGTATTTGTGATGATTTTTGGTTCTTTATGATTCTTTACTGACTCAATATCATATTCGTATATTTTATCGTAAGATGATTTCTGTTCAGCTCTTGCTGTTTCATAATTCTTTTTGAGCAAAGCAAATTCTTCTTTTTCTTTTTTCCTTTGAGCTTCGTTTAAAGAAACAAGCTTTTCGGACATTTTCTTCTTTAATACCTCAATTTCTGAATTCAAATGGATGAAATCAATGCTAGAGGAAATTCGTTGTGCCGATCGACGTTGAAGGACAGGAACAATGGTGGACAGCCCCGTGTTTACTTTTTGAAAATTCATTGGATTGATCTGATCAGCTGGTAAGTAGTTTGGCAAAGAAGATTCACCGATTTCTAAATAATCATCGAGGGAGGGAAAGACAATGTCTGAAGCCACGCCATGCTGTTGAGTCGTCAATCCAGTGATTCGATAAAATTTTTGAACGGTCACTTTCAGTCTACCTGGATCCCCATGAAAATCCCAGGGCATAAAATCAGACAATGAAATTAAAGTTTGAACGGTTCCTTTCCCATGAGACACTTGATCCCCAACGATGATCGCTCGCCCATAGTCTTGTAAGGCAGCAGCAACAATCTCTGAAGCCGAAGCGCTAAACCGGCTAATAAGAACCACTAGGGGTCCTCCATAGCAATACCTGTTTGAAGAAATAAGGAAAGGTTGGACTCTACCCCGGAAGTCTTTGACTTGCACAACGGGACCATCTTTGATAAACAGTGCCGTCATATTGACGGCTTCTTCAAGCATCCCTCCTCCATTTTTTCTAAGATCGAGCACAAGGCCAGAAATTTTCTCTTTCTCTAATCTTTTTATTAAAAGGGCAACATCATCGCTTGCGTGTTCATAAAAACCTGGAAGCTGTATTACTCCCAGTCGCTCCATTTTACCATCCTTTTCGGTTTTTTCATACACAAATGCTTTGGCTCGCTGTTCGTTCAGTTTCACTTCGTCTCGAACGAGGGTCACCGATTTTCTGACTGAATCATCAGGGCTATCTGCAGGGATCACTATCAGCGTAACCTTGGTTCCCTTTTCTCCTCTAATCATTTCAACAACTTTGTTAAGCTTCATGTCTACCACATCGACAGGCTCTCCTTTTTCCTGCTGCACGGCCACAATTCGATCGTTTGGTTTGAGCCTTTTATCCAAATCTGCAGGGCCTCCAGGAACAAGGCTAACGATTTTAGGATAGCCCTCTTCGGATTTTAAAACGGCACCAATTCCTGTTAGAGAAAGTTTGATACTATTGATTTCAAAATTTTTTGCTTCGCTTGGGGATTGGTAATCCGAATGCGGATCATAGGCATGGGTTAGGGCATTAAGATAGTAATCAAGAATTTCTTCGGAGTCGGCTTCACGCATTTCTTTGAGAAGTCTGGCGTATCTTCTCGATATGGTCTTTTTTGTTTGTTCGGGTTTTTCATTGGCCAGCTTGCCTTGAAGAAGCTCAAATTTTATTCTTTTTCTCCATAAATCCTTGGCTTCCTCTTCTGTTTTTGGCCAGGGCATTTTAGATCTATCTGTTTGATAATATTCATCTTTGGTAAAGTCATGAGGCATAGCCAAGAGCCCTTCAATTAAACTTTCTCTTTCAGTCAGTCTATGAATGTATTTAGAATAAATGTCAAAGGCAGGGGTAAGATCCTCTTGATAGATGTAGTCGAAAAGCTTTTTCCCATATTTTTCATTGAATTCATCGATATCAGATTGCAGAAAAACCATATGACTAAAATCGAGTGCATCCAAATAGTCTTTTAAAAAGACTTGTGATAATTTCTCATCAGCTGGCTTTTGTGAAAAATGGGCTTGTTGGAGAAGAGAAGCTACTGTTTTTGCCACTTTGGCACATTGGGACTCTGTAAGATCCCCATAGGCAGGAGGTTTATCGAATAGTCCCCATAAAAGACAGGTTCCAAGAAAAAGAACTAAAAGTTTAACTTTTGACTTCATAAATATTCTTCTCCAAAATAAGCCCTAATTTTTTCTGGAATCAACACCCGGCCGTCTTCTTTTTGATTGTTTTCTAAAATAGCCGCTACAAGCCTTGGAAGCGCTGTTCCAGACCCATTTAAAGTATGGCACAATATATTTTTGCCACTGGAGGATTTGTATCTTAAGTTCATTCTCCTAGCTTGAAAATTTTCCAAATTGCTCACCGAAGATATTTCAAGCCAGCTTTGGATACCAGCAGCCCATACCTCTATATCATAACACTTGGCTGCTCCAAAGCCCATGTCTTCAGAAGCAAGTAACACGACCCGATAACAAAGGTTCAAAGCTTGCAGCACGTTTTCGGCATGCTTGACCATTTCTTCTAAAGCTCCATAGGAATCCTCCGGTTTGGTAATCTGTACCAGCTCAACTTTGTCGAATTGATGGAGCCGTAGAATCCCTCTTGTGTCTTTGCCTGCGCTACCCGCTTCTAACCGAAAACAGGGAGTATAGGCCACATAGCGTAAAGGCAGAGAAGATTCAGATAAAATTTCTTCTCTATGTAAGTTGGTTAAAGGGACTTCGCCAGTAGGAATGAGATATAGGCCATCATTATTGATCGAATACATATCATTGGCAAATTTTGGCAGATGGCCTGTTCCCATCATACAGGCTTCTCTTACTAAATAAGGAGGCCACACTTCTTGATACCCGTGGTTTTGGGTATGCATTTCAAGCATAAAATGGATAAGAGCTCTTTGTAACTTAGCCCCTTTGCCTAAAAAAAGAGAAAAACCGCTCCCAGAGAGTTTTGCACTTCTTTCTAAGTCCAGTATTCCAAGTTCTTTGCCTAATTCCCAGTGCGTTTTCATAGGGAAATTAGGTTGAGGTGGTTCTCCCCAAGTTCTTACGACTTGGTTGGCTTCACTGCCACCGCATGGGACAGATTCATGAGGAAGGTTAGGCAGAGAAAGAAGCAGGGAATTAAGCTGGATTTCTAAATTAGCAAGCTCTTTTTCCTTCTCTTCAATTTTAAAACCAATTTCTTTTAAAGCTCCAAATTCCTCTTCGACTTTTTCTCCCTGCAGTTTTTTCAAGCCTATTGCTTTGCTTTGTTTGTTTCTTAAAGCGCGCCACTTTTCGATTTCAGTCTGTAAATTTCTTTTCTTAGAGTCGAGGGTATAAACCTGATCTACGAGCGGTGCCAAATTCTTGGCACGAGAGGATAGCTTGTGTTTAGTTTCTAATAGATTATACCTAATGAGATTGATATCCAGCATGGGAATTTCTTACAAATCGTGCTAATGTCCTTATTTTTAAAATAAAACTAAAATATTATAATGGTTTCTTAGGATAAAATCGACTGAGAAAAAACAAATTTTTTACTGCCCGAATAGCCCTTCCTTTTTAAAAATACACTTAGTACTGTGGAAAAAAGCCAGTTTTCCCCCTAACTGTCCAGATAATAAATAACAAGAGAGACCACACTTCCACTATAAGCACTCCATGACCAAAAGCACTAGCCTTCTCTATCTAAAAAAGCCACCATTTGTTTGGGCCTATCTTTTTTACTGCTTCAGGTAATATCTTCTCCAGTGATAGCGTTTAGAATTTTAAACTCTTCATAATTGATCCGGGCATCTGTTCTAAAGTAGAGTTTTCCTTGCATTCTTCTCTCTAAGTCTACAAGCAGTTCTTCATCTTCAGATTTCAATCTATCCAACACATCACTGTTTAAAATCACCCGTAGCTCTTTTACTTCAGGATGCAGTCTGATAACCCTATTAATAGCCCTTTGGATTTCAATACTCATCGTCTCTGGTGATTTGACCATGCCTCTGCCATGACAATGCGGGCAGGGAATATAAAGGGAATGCCAAATGCTTTCTTGAACTCTTTGCCTTGTCATTTCCACAAGACCAAATGCAGAAATCGGCAGAAGATTTATTTTTGCTCTATCCTTCCTAATACATTCTTTAAGCTGTTCAAAGACTAGATGCTGTTCTTTGCGAGATTTCATGTCGATGAAATCGATGACAACCAACCCTCCAATATTCCGGAGGCGAAGTTGCCTGGATATTTCTTTTGCAGCTTCGATGTTGGTCTTAAGAATAGTATTATCCTGATCTTTCCCCACTTTTGCTTTCCCTGTGTTCACATCTATGGCCACAAGAGCTTCGGTCTCATCAATGATGATATATCCACCACTGGGCAGTTCTACCTTGCGCATAAAAGCGGTGTCGATTTGTCTTTCGATGTTTAACTTTTCAAAGAGCGGTATAGGTTCATTGTAATAGATGATTTTCCTTTGGGATCTCTTGGAAATAGCTGCGACAAGATCTTTTATCCGCTTGACCTCCTGCTCATTGTCAACATAAATCTTTTCCACGTCATCTGTCAGGAAATCCCTAACTGTTCGTTCAATGAGATCTGGTTCCATATAAAGTAAGATGGGGGCGGGATATTCCTTCATCTTTCTTTCTATCTCATTCCATTTTTGGAGAAGAATAGCCAAATCCCTGATAAAATACCGTGTCTTTTGACCTGCTCCGACAGTTCTTATGATTAATCCCATGCCTTCTGGAATACGCAGTTCGTTTAAAATTTTTCTGAGTCGTACTCGCTCTTTGGGGTCTTCAATCTTCCTCGAAATGCCGAACTGTTCATTAAAAGGCATCAACACAAGGTATCTGCCTGCAAGGGTTATATTCGTTGTAACTCGTGGTCCTTTTGTGCCGATGGGGCCTTTTGTGACTTGTACGACAACTTCGGAGCCGGGTGGATAAATATTGGGAATATCTTCAGCACGGATAGGACGGACTTTTGACTTTGTGCCTTTTCTTTCGAAAAGTTCTACGCCCACATCTAGGGCCGCCGGAATAGCATCCCAAAAATGCAAAAAGGCATTTTTCCCAATCCCAATATCAACAAAAAGGGCTTTGAGCCCTAGATCCACATTGTTGACTCTGCCTTTATAGATATTTGAAGCGATCTCCTTTTGGCTTCCTCTCTCAATGGCGAACTCTTCGAGAAGGCCATCTTCCAGCAAAGCCACACGCCTTTCAAGAGGCTCACAACTTATGGCAATTTCTTTGTTGGATCTTTTGTTTGAATAACGTACTAGACGGCGAATGCGATCGAAAATCATGTTGAAACTCTCCATTAGTCTGACTCGATAGGTATGATGAGTCAGGACAAGCTAAAGGTTGATAAAAAAAGGACACGAGTGAAGCAGGACTAAAGAATAGCAAAAAGAGAGAATAAAAAATAATTACTTTAAGTTGCGTCGAATCCATATACTTTCTACAAGACCAAGTCCTATTAAACAAATAATTAAAAAAGTTCCTCCATAACTGATAAAAGGCAAGGGGATTCCTGTAATGGGGACAACTTTTATAGTCATTCCAATGTTAACAAAAATATGAGTAAAGAGCATAGCGGCTACCCCTCCCGCTACCAGCGAACCCACTAAATCTTTAGCATAAAAGGCGGCTCGCAAGCATAACAAAAGCATGATGCCTTCTCCTATTATAACAGCACTTCCTCCAATAAATCCCCATTCTTCTCCTATGACTGAAAATATAAAATCATTATAAGCAATATTTTTAGGAAGGAAACCAAGCATGTTTTGTGTGCCTTTAAGGAACCCTTTGCCTGAAAAACTTCCAGACCCTATGGCAATCAAGGATTGATTGATTGTCCAGCCAGAGCCTAGGGGATCTAGATTCGGATCAAAAAAAGTTCTGATCCGGTTCATTTGATAAGGTTTTAATCCTGGAATATCCCATCCAAGATGCGAAACACCTATATAGGCGTATAAGAGGACGGCCAGAATCAATATTAAAGGAATGGCAAGATATCTTTTTTTGAGCCCACCTATAAATAGCTGGGCAAAAAGAATGGGAATGAAAACACCTGCCGAACCAAGGGCGGGTTGTTTTAAAATGAGCACAAAAGGAATAAGTACTACAAAACATAAAGTAAGAAAGGAAATTGTAGGCCGATGCTTGAATCTATCGAGCCAGAAGCTTCCAAAAAGGATAAAAGCCAGTTTGCACAATTCGGCAGGTTCTATGCCTATAGGACCAAATCTAAGCCAGCTTTTGGCTCCATTGACTGTTTGTCCAATCAATAGCACAAGAACCAACAGAGGAATAGTTAACAAAAGAAGAATCCAGCTCCATTTGACTAAAAAATGATAATCGGTGAACGAAACGATAAAAAAAATCACCAAACCCAACATAAGCCAGAGAAATTGAGAAAAGGGGGCATTGCGAAATTCAGCGCTAGGACTTGAATAGGTAGCGCTATATATGACGGCTATGCCGAAAAACGACAGAGCCAGGACAATGAGAAACAAAAACCAATCGAATTTGAAAAACTTGTCAAAAAAGCCAAATTCTTTTTCTTTCTTCTTTAGAGAGTTTTCGTTATTGTAGGAGGTGTTTTCCATTGTCAATCATCATCATCGTTTTGTCCTGACTGATTGTCAGGAGGGGGCTTTGGCTGAGAAGAACCAGATTGCTCTTTGGTAAACTCGGTAAGTCCATTGAAATTACCAATAGCTGGTTTCAAATAAGTTAAAGTAGGATTATGTCCTTTTTCAATGTCAAATATGCCTTCGAGAATTTTTTTTGCAATAGGAGCGGCTGTGGCTCCCCCGCTGATTCCTCCTTCTACAAGAATACAGAAAGCATAACGTGGAGATTCATAAGGAGCAAAGCCTACAAACCAAGCTCGAGTGTCTTTGTAAAGTTTGTTGTTTAATTTTTTAGTCGCTTGGGCAGAACCGGTTTTCCCAGCTACTTTGATGCCTTCGATCTTTGCGTTGGCTCCTGTGCCTTCTTCCACCACCCCAAGCATTGCCGATTTAACCGCTTCTAAATCTTGTGGATTGACGTCAAGCTGGGAGTGAACCCGTGAAGGCACTGCAATCTTAATTTCTCCTTTGTTATTAGAAACGCCTTGAACGATTCTTGGATAGAAAAGGGTTCCACCGTTGGCAATAGCAGCTACAAAAAGGGCCATCTGGAGTGGAGTCACTTGCAAGAAGCCTTGGCCAATAGAAACATTGGCGGTATGCGCGGTAGACCATCTTTCCATGGGATATTTCTGTTTCATCCACTCTGGACCAGGAACGATTCCTGGGGATTCCCCTGGTAAAGGAATGCCTGTAAGCTGTCCAAAGCCCGCTACATTAGCCATTTGTTCTATGTTTTGAATCCCTGTTCTTATACCCACTTGATAAAAAAAGGTATTACATGAATAACGGATACCATCATAAAGAGTGATATTCCCCCGACCGGTTTTCGTCCAATCATGAAACAAATGCCCGCCGATATCTATTGCCGCGGGGGAATTGATCACTGTTTTAGGGGTGATAGCTCCCGATTTCAACGCAGCTAGGGAAATGAGAAGTTTGAAAGTGGAACCGGGAGGATAGGAAGAAATAGCTCTATTCACCAGAGGATTGGTAGGGTCTGTTGTTAGCTTTTGCCAGTTTTCTTGGGATATTTTTGGAATGAAGTCATTGGGA
The DNA here is from genome assembly GCF_949774925.1 of Candidatus Methylacidiphilum fumarolicum. GTDB lineage: Bacteria > Verrucomicrobiota > Verrucomicrobiia > Methylacidiphilales > Methylacidiphilaceae > Methylacidiphilum > Methylacidiphilum fumarolicum. The sequence continues at coordinate 1,970,512 of NZ_OX458932.1, read as the reverse complement.
TCAAAATTCGGGACAGAGCACATCGCTAGAATATCCCCAGTGTTGGGATCTACCACCACAGCAGCCCCTCTGCCGACAGAACGAAGCGCGGTCTCAACGATATACTGGATCCTCGTATCTAGGCTTAAATACACGCAATCTCCTAATTGGGGGGGGATATAACTTTCTTCATTGACGATATAGCCACGGTAATTAACTTTGAGGATTCTTCCTCCTGGTTTACCCTGAAGCTGGCCATCCATATACCGTTCAATACCCCACTTCCCCACCATATCCAGAGCGATCCCATCAGGGGATACCTTTTCTTTATCATCCGGAGCAGCAACATAGCCTATAACATGCGATGCTAAGGCTCCATAATTATAATACCTAATAGGTTTGACAGCGATATCTATGCCCGGAACTCCTAAGTTTTGTTCTTCAAATCGAGCGACTGTTGCATAATCTAGGTCTGTTCTTAATGAATATGGAACCGAAGGGCTAGTAAAATAATGCCTTTGAAGTTCTTTGGGATCCAGTTTTACAGCTAACCGCAGAGCTTTGAGAATGGGGGACAAGTCTGTCATGACGATTTTGTAAATGTCTGGTTCTTTTCTGAGGACCACATTTCCTCCCATCATTCTTTGTACTTCAATCCTTGGCGTTTTTCCCTTGTGTCTTCTTGGAAAATCTCGGACAAGCTCGTCTAAATAAAGATCGATTTCAAACATCGCTCTATTTTCAGCTAGTCCAACGCCATTTTTATCCAAGATAGGTCCTCTGGCTCCTGCAAGATGCAGGGAGATTGTCGTTTGATTCCTTAGTTTAGAAGCATAGGCTTTTCCTTCGTAGATCTGTAGAATCCATAATCTAGTTAAAAGGATTCCCATAGCGATAATGACAGCAAGAGCAAGCAGGGCAATCCGCAGTCGAACGGAATGGCGTATACCTGGAGGAGTACTTGTCATGGTAAGAGGCTATTCGATCAAAAACCCTTTTCTAAGATAAATTACTATTTTTTTTAAAAAAAGAGGGAAAAAATTCTTCTTGTGGAAGGGAAATTTTAAGGAGAGCAAAGACAAGGTCCATAATTAGAAAGAGAGGAATCGAGAACAAAGCGCTAAGAAAAGAAATAGAAACGCATTTTGTCCATGGTTCTAAAGACCAGTACCATTGATGGTTTTCCAATTCAAAAAGCAAGTAGCTTACCAGAGAATAAAAAAAGATCCCTACAGATCCATAGAGAGGAAACATCCAATAGTTTCCTATTTTTTCAAAAAGTGGCTTAAGGATACTTATAAATAGAAAAAGCAGGATAAGGCTGAGGGTAGTGGTCCCAAAAATACCAGGTATGAGGAGGTCGGATAGTATTCCTGTATAGAGAGAAAAGCCAAAAGCATAAAAAAAGGGCATTCTGAGAGTAAAATAGATGACAAACAGAGCGCTTACTTCGGGTTTAGCATAAAAGAAAGGGAGATCGGGCATGATCATTTGTCCGAAAATAGAAAGAAAGCCGATAAAAAGAAATAAAAGAAAGATTACAAGCATACAAGTTAAAATGGCTGATTCACTTTTTGCTATTCCCTTTTCCCAACGAGGATTACAAACATCTCATTAAGTTGTGTGAGATCTACCCCGGTATCGAGGATGACCTCCCGGTAGAGTCCAAAATTATGAGATGCATCGAGGGGTTCCAGCTGAATGACGCTTCCAATGTATAGGCCTGGTGGGAAAACGCCGCCTAAGCCACTGGTTAAAACTCTTTCTCCAACTCCTACCTGACTATTCCTTGGGAGATAGATCATCCGAGAATATGGTTTATTTTCTCCGTTTGTCCCTGCCCCTACTACAAGACCCTGATCTTTAGATACTTCTGTCATCGCCGAAATTTTACAATTCTCGTTAGTCAGCAGGATGACTTCGGTGGTGTGCCTTGCCACAATACCAGTTTTCCCTACCACCCCACGAGGAGTGACTACTGGCAAATCAGAATAAAGCTCGTTGTCGTCAGCCCAACCGACATCTATCAAAAGATCATTCCACCAATTGGTTGGATCCCGACTGATGACGCGACAGGCTAGAAGTCTATATCTAGAAGCATGGCGAAAGGAAAGCATTTCTTTTAATCTTTCGTTTTCCTGACGTAAATGGGTCAGGTAGCTGTTTTCCATGGCTAGTTGCGCATTTTTGGCTTTCAGCTCTTTGAGTTCTAACTGTACTTGATCGAGTGTCTTGAGACTGGATGTATAGTCATCGATAGTCTTGACTGTTTTATCCCATATCCAAATCACAGGAGAAAATAGTTCCAATCCATATTTATGAATGGTTTGTTGCCATGGTTTGGGTAGAACCAACCCAATAAATACAAGAAAAAGAGCTCCTAAAAATATGAAGATCCCTGCCCGATGATAAGCTATTTTAGAAAAAGCATTTTGTTCTTTTTCCTCAAACAGTGAGGAGTCGTCTTTTTCTACGGTAGTTTTTCGCATTCGAAAAAAAGGAAGTTTCAAGGAGCCATTACTAGTTAAATCATTGCCGATTTGGCGATTCTATGAAGATATTGATATTCTTCAAGTATTTTACCAGTCCCTTCTGCAACAGCGCTCAGCGGGTCTTCAGCGATATATACAGGCAAAGCGGTTTCTTCAGCCAAAAGCCTATCAATCCCCCGTAAAAGAGCCCCTCCTCCAGCAAGAACTATGCCACGTTCCACCAGGTCTGCAGATAGTTCAGGAGGACATCTTTCTAGAGTCACCCGTACCGATTCCACAATGACCGATATTGGATCCATCATAGCTTCTCTTACCTCTTGAGAAGTTATCGTTAATGTCTTTGGGAGACCTGCTACTAAATCCCTTCCTCTTACCTCCATTATTGTTTCTTTCTCTAGAGGGTAAGCTGAACCGATTTTAATTTTGATTTCTTCAGCGGTTCTTTCTCCAATCATAAGATTGTAGGCTCTTCGCAAATAGTTGACGATGGCCTCATCCATTTCATCTCCGGCCACCCGAACACTTCGGCTGTAAACAATTCCAGAAAGGGATATGATCGCAACTTCTGTGGTTCCCCCTCCAATATCGATGATCATGTTGCCTGAAGCTTCATGTACGGGGAGTCCAACCCCAATGGCGGCAGCCATTGGCTCTTCAACCAAAAACACTTCCCGGGCCCCGGCATGCTTGGCAGACTCTTGAACAGCCCTTCTTTCTACTTCTGTAATGCCACTTGGAACAGCCACTACAACTCTTGGTCTGCGAAGATGAAAATGCGATTGTACTTTATGAATAAACGCCTTGAGCATCGACTCTGTCAGATGGAAATCAGTAATGACTCCATCTTTGAGTGGCCGTACAGCTGTTATGTTTCCAGGCGTTCTGCCAAGCATTCTTTTGGCTTCTTCTCCAACCGCTAGGACATTTTTTGTCCCTTGATAGACAGCCACGACCGTTGGCTCCCTCATGACGATCCCTTTGCCACGGATATACACAAGGGTATTGGCGGTGCCTAAATCAATGCCAATGTCGTTACTAAAAATAGAAGAAAAGGATCGAATAATTGAAAAAGTCTTTTGTTGGAAGCGTTTGCCTCCCTCCAATAAACGAGGAGAATTTTTAGAAACCACTTCGGTAGATGGATGAATAGAATTCTGATTTAGATTCATTCAAAAAAAAGTTAGGTTAGTAAGATTTATTATTAATAATTGCGAGAATCCCTCTTAAAAAGGAGAAATTTTGCTGACATACTATGTACTTCATAACACCAATTTCAGAACCTCTAAAAAGAAAATTTACATTAATTTTGTCTGCAATTATTCTTACATTATTTTTTAGATGAATCAACCTTTCTTTCCAATTCAAAAACCTTTGATTATTGTCGGAACCATATCTACCTCTTATGGAGTGAAAGCTGCCTATTCCAATCATCTTCCCATTGATCTTATTGAATACCGACTGGACTCCATACTTCTAGAATTGGATTTCGAAGAAGGAATCGTTGCATTGCAAAGATCCCTTCAAGAGCGTTCTCTACCTGTTTTGCTTACGATTAGATCTAAAAAAGAAGGGGGGATGCTCGAACTCTCTGATTGTGAAAGGAGCGAACTGTTTGAAAAATTTTTTCCTTATGTCGATTGCGTGGATTTGGAGTGGCAAGAATACTCAAAGATCTCTACAATTTATTCGCTTTATAAAAATGGAGGGAAAAAAATTATCCTCTCCATTCATTCTTTGTCTGAGTTTATAGATTTGAACAAGCTCATTGCTTCTCTTCCAGACATAAAATTACTCGATCCTGATTTTGTAAAGGTTGCTGTAAGAATAGAGAACCTCGGGCAACTCAAGCAGTTGACAGAACTTTTCTTTTCTTATCCTAAAATTCCGTGGTCGTTAATGGGTATTGGCGAATTTTCCCATCTTTCAAGAATTGTTTTATCAGCCTTAGGATCTCGACTTGTCTACGGGTATATTGATAAACCTGCTGCCCTTGGGCAACCTTCCGTTTTAGATTTAAAAGAGAATTTTCAAAGATTAGGAATCATTGCTAAAAATCAATCACTTCCCCAGGCCCTTTAGGCTGGCCTGCTTGGAGCAAGAACAGCCCCTAGAAAAGATCCTTCCTTATAAAAGGGAATCAATAGGAATGAAGCTTTCAGGAAGGACAACAATTTCTGTAAGAGAAAAAGCATTGACTGGAAAAGAAAAGAGAGACCACCATACTTTTCCTTCCTTTTTGATGGCTATCCACAGAAAATAGCGGCCTGGAGGAATTTTTGGATTTTGATCTAATCTTCTCCATTCAAAGTGGCCATCCTTACTGAGCGGAATTTTTTCTCTGATGCTATTGTTTGGTATTTTTTCTAGATCCTTCAAGAAACGCTCTTTTATTTTTCTTTCCGTCTCTTCGGCCTCTAAAAGTTCCCTCTCGTTGTTAGCATATTCTTGTTCTAGTGGAGTTAGCTCCAATTCGCTGTCCTTAATTCTGGATTGGAGACGGAGTATCTGTTCCCGCAATGCTTGAATCTTTGGTCCAACTTCAGATTGAATTTCTTTGGTCATTCTTTTTAGTTCTTCTCGTTTAGCCTCGTTTTCTTTTTCAAAAGTATGCCATTTTTTAAGTTCCTCTTCGGCCCATTGGCGTTCTTTGACAGGGTCTATTTCAGGGGGGGGATTATATAAGGCAAGATTATAGGCATTAACCCAAGCTTCCGGAGAGCGTGCCTCCGCAGAGGAAATAGTAAAATTGATTCCCAATTGCTGAGCTCTTTCTTTGAAACGGTCTTCTAATTCAGCCAGTTTTTTATCATATTCTTGGTCGAGTAGCACGCCTTCGTTCTTCCAAATATGATCGGCTTTCTCTTGATACTCTTTAGCGACAATTTGAATTTCTGTTTCGGCTACATGCTCCTGCTGCTTTAATAGCCTAAGTCTTTCATTCAGGGCAGTGATGTCCGTTCTTGCTTTTTTTAGATTTTCCTTTTTATTCTGGATGTCTTCCTGGCATGGGCTAATAGTCGTGAGGTAATTGTCTCTTAAGGCTTTGATGTCTCCAGAAAAGTCATAAACAAGATAGATTTCATTGGGTAAGGTGATGTCTTTGACTGCTACCCATCCTTCGATTCGGGTTTCTCTCAAGGAGTAATACGCCCCTACGCCAGCAGCCAAAATCCCAATATAGAGAAAGATCCGCAAAAGAATGCCAATCCACTTTCTTCGCGATGAAAAAGTAGATGGCTTAGTTATTTCCTTATTAGATTTATCAGGGCTTAGGGGTTTTGAAGCAGCATATTTAGGAGGGGCATGAACCTTTCTTGTTTCCCGGTCTAAGAGAAAATCAGGGGGGCTTTGTCTTTTATTGTTTGTTTCTTTGGGAAATTTAGGGAACGTCGATGAAAAGCTAGAATGGTTAGTATGGGAAGGAAAAGAGATTTTTCCTGTCGCAGAAGCCGTTGTGGAAGCTGTAGTGGAAGCTTCAGTAGGAGGATGACTGTTAGGAGCAAAGCCTAGTTTTCTTGGAGGAGGATGTTTTTTATTTTGAATAGAGAGATGGGGAGGGAGAAGATTTCTTGGACCCACTTTTCTTGGAGAAAGGCCTTTGGGTTGACTGTGAGCATCATTGAGTTTCCCCTTAGCTGGAGAACTGAAATAGTACCTATCCGCGTTTTTGGGTAACTCTTCAAAATCCATAATATTTTGATGCTTCTTCTGAACAATTACACAGGATAGCTGCCTATCAAAATTATCCAGCCTTTATTGTCTGTAAATTTTTCCCATAAATATTCGATACTTTCCTTGTCTGGTTCTTTTGCCGTTTTTTTACAAAGATAAAAAGAATTCTTCGGATTTTTAGCATCCACATTGCTGTAAAGAACTTTTCCTTTTTGACTCTCTATCCACAGTAAAGTTTCATGGGGTAACATGCCCCCAAGAAGAAAGACCGTATTTACTGAATCAGCATTTTCTTTTGGAATCGCATGTTTTTGGAAAAAGAAATATGGATTATCAACCGACTGAGAAGAGACAATAGGAGAAAGGTCGATTTCTCCCCCTAGCGAAAAAGAGGGAAGAAAGGAAACAAGAAAGGACCGATCTTCTTGGAGCTTTTTTAGTAGAAAAGGGATCGAAATTACGATTATGTCTACCTCTGGCTCTTTCCCGTCCCTTGCTTGTGTATAGTGCATCGAAATAGGGACAAAAATACTACTCGAACCAAATCTAAATAGGGAAGCAAGGAGACAAGAAAGAAAATGGCTTTCTGGACAGCCAATTTTTACCCCCCCTTGCTGACTGCGTGAAGAAGAAAAGATTTCTCGGTAAATTCCTTCAAGATTATTATCCCGTAATGGTCCTCGGTTGATGGCTTTCAGATTTTTTAGATACCTATCTTCCCTATAGGTATCAAGAATGGGATATCCGCAGGACTTTTTTTTTTCTCCAATCTCCTGAGCAAGTTTCATCCGTAGATTTAGAAACTTCAGAATCCTATTGTCGATCTTTTCTAATTGAGTTCGAAAAATGTCTATACCCATTGTATTCAATTAATTAATCGAGCAGTCCGACCGCACGTCTTGCTTTTGTTAATGTTTCTTGAGCAATCATTCTTGCTTTATAGGCTCCATCAGCAAGGACTTCCTCAACATAGCCTGGTTTTTCTTCTAACTCTTTGTACCTTTCTCGAATAGGTTGAAAATAGGCAAGGAGTTTTTCAAGGAGCAGCTTTTTATAATAGGCATATCCATACCCACCTTTACCCATGCTTGTAATAAACTCCTGGTATTCTGATTCAGTGGCTACGAGCTTATAAAGAGCTACAAGGATGGATCCTTTAGTTGGCTTGGGAGATTCGATGGGGGTGGAATCTGTTTTAATGCTCATGACCCTTCGTTTAAATTCTTCGAGATCTCCAAAAATTTCAAGAGTGTTATTGTAAGATTTGGACATTTTCTGTCCATCTATCCCAGGGATAATAGCTACTTCCTCCTGTATGTCTGGCTCTGGGATTCGGAAGACCTCGCCAAAGGTATTGTTGAATTTTTTGGCTATGTCCCGGGCGATTTCGAGGTGCTGTTTTTGATCTTGTCCCACCGGAATGATTTCGGACTGATATAGTAGGATATCCGCTGTCATAAGCACTGGATAAGAAAAAAGAGCCACAGTGGGGGAAAGGCCCTTGGAGACTTTATCTTTGAAACTGTGTGATCTTTCCAATAATCCAAAAGGGGTGATGGAAGAAAGGATCCAGGCAAGCTCGTGGACTTCAGGTATGGCGCTTTGCCTAAAAAATATAGACTTTGCCGGATCAAGACCACATGCCAGAAAGGCCATGGCTATTTTTCTAACATATTGGGAGAGGTGTTGAGGATCTTTGATGGACGTCAACGCATGATAGTCAGCTATAAAATAAAGAGTTTGGGCTTTGTCTTGCCATTCTATTGCCCTCTTAATCATTCCAAAATAATTTCCAATATGCAGAAAACCAGAGGGTTGAATTCCAGAAAGTACCCGTCTCATCATTGTTTCTTTGTTATATTTAACTAGAAAAAAATTAACTAGAAAATGAGATAAACCGTTTACAAAAAATATAAGCCATTTGCTTTTAGAGCCGACTATTATGGTGGACTTTTTCTAAGAGGATTTTGAAATCATCTTGACGATAAGCTAATTCCTGTTGAAGCCATTCTGGACTCATACAGAAAGCTCCCATAGATTCGACTTGCCGTTTTTCTTCAAGATCACTAGTCACGACCATTACTTGCCTACGAGCCACTGATTCATTCACGTATTTTTCAATAAGCCCATCTGCACTCATGCCTTTGGGAGAGAAAACAATGATAAAATCATCTGAAACGGGAGGAATAGCTACCGGTTCGGGACTTTTCCCATCAAAAACTAGGACAACTTGATAAATCTCTAAATCATGCAGTATAGAAAGCCTTTCGATCAGGAGCTCTCTAGCTTTTCTTAAGCTTTGCCTTTGAGCAACCTTAAGATCATTCCATGCATGAATCACATTGTAACCATCGATTACCAATAGAGGAAGAGAATTCCGTGAAGTGTTAGCCATTCAAACTTTCCCAGAAAGTTGAGGATTTAATAACCTCATTTTCTCCTTTTTGCGCTTATAATACCGTTTCCTTCTTTTTCTTTTTTCTATCTTATTCCATTGCTTGCTCATAGTGGTAGATAAAAAAGTTTTTTCTTTTCTTTTTAGTCAATTATACATTATTCTATGCTTTCAAGTTTTCTTTGACAAGAAATCTTTAAAATTTGATTTATTAATTATTTTTATAAATATATACATAGTTAAAGTATTAAAGTATTAGCAATAAAAAGAGATCGTATCTTGTTTTGCCTCTTTTTTTTGTTAATGCAAAATTGAAATAAGAACAATATCTAGTATAAAAGTGTATTTTCAATAAGCATCCTATCGCATTATGAATCAGTCCAAGAAATTTCATCCTTTTTTTATTTTCTTTTTTGGCTTTGTGTTTGTTTTCCTTCTGAGCGATACAGCTAAATCCTTGAATTGGTTTTCTCAGAATAAGGAAGCAAAACCAATCCCTTTTCAACTTCAGACGGATAACACACCCATTCAAAGGCAAAATACGGGCTTAATTTCAAGCTTTGCTCCCATTGTTAAAAAAGTGGCGCCGAGTGTTGTGGAGATTTTCACCACGCAAAAAGTCAAAGCTCCCGAGGGATGGATATTCCCCTTTTTTAATGACCCTTTTTTTAGAAGATTTTTTGGTCCTCCTGATGGCGGGGAAGATCAAAATAATCCAAGAATTTTCCCCATGCCAAAGCCAAGAAAACAAACGGGTCTTGGTTCTGGGGTTATTGTTTCCCCTGAGGGCTATATCGTTACTAATAACCATGTGGTGGATGTGGCTGAAGAAATAAAGGTTTTAGTCGGGGAACAGAAAAAAGAATTTGCAGGGAAGATCATTGGAAAGGATCCTTTGACTGATATTGCTTTGGTAAAAATAGAAGCTTCTGGTTTGCCCTCCATTGTTTTTACCGACAGTGATTTGGTGGAAGTGGGGGATATTGTCCTGGCAATTGGTAATCCTTTTGCACTGACTCAAACGGTCACTATGGGCATTGTGAGCGGTAAAGGCAGGAAGGATATTGGGATTGAAGAATACGAAGACTTTATTCAAACCGATGCTGCCATCAACCCAGGGAATTCTGGTGGAGCTTTGGTAGATATTCAGGGAAGGCTTGTGGGGATCAATACGGCCATTGTTAGTCCAGGCCGCGTTGGGAACTTGGGGATTGGTTTTGCTGTACCTTCGAACATGGCCCGATACGTAATGGATCAGATTTTAAAGAATGGTCGAGTGATTCGAGGATTTCTTGGGGTGACGATATCGGAAGTAACTCCTGATCTTGCTCAAGCTTTTAAATTACCAGAAGCAACGGGAGCATTGGTAGAGCAGGTCAGTCCTGGAACTCCTGCGGATCAAGCGGGAATGAAGGCTGGGGATGTGATTCTAGAATATAATGGACAAAAAGTTACCGACCCAAGATCCTTGAGATTGGCTGTATCCCAAACCCCTCCAGGATCTAAGGCTACCTTGAAAATTTGGCGTGATGGCAAAGAGAAGATTATACAAGCCGTACTCAAAGAAAGAACTCCAGAAGATGTTTCTGCCAGTGCTCCCAAACAACAAGAAGAAAATTCAACGTTTTTACCAGGTGTAGAGATCGCAGATTTAAATAGAATGGTGAGACAGCAATTTGAGATTCCGCCCGATGTCCAGGGAGTCGTTATTGTATCGGTAGATCCAGAATCCCCGGCTGCCAGACCTGGTAGAAATTCGCTGCAGCCTGGAGATGTGATCTTAGAGGTACAGCATCGGCCGGTGCGGACAGTGCAAGAAGCATTGCAGGCTGTTAAAGGAACCTCTGGCAATGTGCTCCTGCGAGTTTGGTCAAAGGGAATTACTCATTTTGTAGTAGTTCCTAGGTCAAATAAATAGGTTAGAGAGGCTATTTTTTATTGAAAAGCTCCTTTCTATGATCCTTGCGGATGTCGGCAATAGTGTAACCAAAATTGCATTGTGCCAAAATACTGAAATTAGCCTGCTGAGAAAAGTACCCACTGCTCAACTTAGTTATAGTCTCCTTAGAGAAATTATTCAAAATTTTCCAAAGCAAGACTGCATCCTATGTAGCGTAGTCCCCAAATTCAATGTGTATTTTGAAAATGTCTTTTTGGATAGAATCTATACCATCGATCCCTCTCTGCCTTTGGGCATTGCAATCGATTATCCAAATCCCAAAGAAATTGGAGCGGACAGACTGGCCAATGCCATTGCCCTAGCTTCATTCTATGGGTATCCAGCAGTGGCCATCGATTTTGGTACGGCAACGACTTTTGATATTGTCAATCACCATGGGGCTTATTGCGGAGGGGTTATAGCTCCTGGCTTAAATTTGATGCGATCGTATCTTCATGAAAAGACAGCTCTATTGCCGGTTGTAGAATTGAAAGAGCCCTTAAGGGCTATCGCCCAATCGACAGAGGAGGCGATGCGCGTGGGTGCTGTCTTAGGCTATAGAGGCATGGTTCTGTATCTTATTGAGAAAATCAAAGAGGAGTTGGGATGCCCGCTAAAAATTCCTGTGATCGCTACCGGTGGACAAGCGCATCTTATTTGTGGTCGGTTGAACATGGTTGATCAGATTGATATTTTCCTGACTCTTAAAGGAATTCGGATCATTGGAGAAAATTTGATAAAAAGACGCATGATCTCCATGAACTACTCCATCCAAGCCTGAGGGCTCTGGGATGGAGTTTCGCGCTTCCCTGCGGGCAGTTTCACCGGAGTATGCTCGGCTCGCGGACTTCCAGCCCGCAGCGAGGTTCCATCCGGCCAGAGCTTCCCGCTCCACGCATGGATCGGTTCCCGTCCATTCCTTTCCGTATACAACGACCTTCGGCCCCGGAAAGGCGAAGCCGTGATCCTTCTCCCATTTCGCCAAGCCCCAGTCGAGAAGCCCGAGCGCCGAGTTCTCGTCCCGATGGCAGGACGCTCCGCATGCGCACTCATGCCACCGGTCGCCGAGGGTCTTTTTCACGACGCCGCCGCATCGGTGGCATCTCTGGCTTGGCTTCAACGTCCTCGCCTGTGCTTCCAGCTATCCGATACCAGCCTCTTCCGCTTTGTATCCGACCATCGCCCCGAAAGCTCCGAACGATGCGTCCAACATCTCTCGATTCAGCCCGGCTTTTTGCCGCACACGTTTCCCGGGCTTTTCCCGGCTGCCCCGGGCCGAAGCCGTCATCCTTTTCGGCTCCAGCTCCTCCGTGATCAACAGTCCGCTGCGTCTTACCATCGCGGCGCTCTGCTTGTGCAGGAAATCCTTCCTGACGTTCGCCACCTTGGCGTGCATCCGGGCGAGCAGCTCGTACTGCTTGCGCAACCTCTTGGAAATGCGAAATCCCTTCCGTTTCCCGTGCTTGCGGATCGCCGCCTCCATCTTGCGGGAGATCGTCCGTCCGAGCTTCCTGAGCTTCTTAAGCGCCTTGCGCAGATGGCGCAGATTGGCGACCTCGGAAACGTCCGGCTCGCTCTTTTCCGGCTCCAACCTGGCGCTGGTCAGGAACCGCTCCGTGCCCAGGTCGAAAGCCTCGGCTCCACAGCCATGCTCCCGCGCCGGCCGGCAGCGCATCGTGACCGACGCATGCCATCGGCCGCCGGAAAGAAAGATCTCGCATGTCCTGGGTTCTCCGGGAGTACGGGCCTTGCCCCGGATCGGGATCTCCCCAATGCCGGAGAGACGAAGCTTCAGGTGAGCGCTTCGCTCTCTAGCGATCAGCCGCCAGTCACCTTCGTGCTGCTTGAAGCCGAAGCCGCTGAATCGCCCTGCCTGCTTGAAACGCGGGAATCCCGGCTTTTCGCCTTGCCGGACGCGGCGGAAGAACGCCTGAAAGGCGAGATCCAACCTCTTGAGCGTTACCTGAGCGGATTGAGCGTTGATCGAGGAGAGAAGCGCGCTGCGGGAACGGAGCTCGGTGAGCCATCAGCACTGCTCGGCGAAGCCGATGCTTCGCTTTTCCTCCTTCCACGCCCGCCTGCGCTCCTCCAAAGCTAGGTTCCAGAGAAAGCAATGGACCCACCGAGTCCGCAAAAGCTCCTCCCGGACGGTCTTGGATGGATAGAGCCGGTAGGTGACCTTGCGCTCGACCGGGCCCAGAACGGGAAGACCAGCGGGTGATGCGATCATCATGAGGCGACGCTGGACAGTGGCCAGCAATATGGTCTATCATTTAGTGTAATGACAGGTCAAGTGCGTTTGCACCTTCTGCATCACTGCGTTTACGCGCTGCACTACCATTTAGTTCTTGTCACAAAATACCGCCGCAAGGCGCTCACCCGCCCCATGCTTGACCGGTTGCGTGCTATTGCGGAAATGCGCTGGGATGGATGGGGCGGACAGCTGCTTGAGTGCAACGGAGAATCTGACCACGTTCACTTGCTAGTTGCGTTGCCACCAAATCTTGGACTCAGCCGCTTCGTGAACAATCTCAAGACAACTTCTTCCAGGCTTCTCCGCAGAGAGTTTGCCACAACGGTCGCCCGTTTCTATCGTAAGGCAGTTCTTTGGAGCCGTTCCTACTGCGTTATCACGTGCGGGGGCGCCCCATTAACCGTCCTCAAACAGTACATCGAACGGCAGAAAACGCCGGAAAAGGGCGGCCTTCACCACCAGCCAAGCCCAAGGCTCTGGCTGGAGCACTGGCCGCCAGAGAGGGTAGATTGGCATAAATATTCTTGCTTTGGGGTAATAAGGATGCTGCTTTTCTTTCTCCCTGATTTTAAAATAACACCGGCACGTCATGAGAAAACTCATCGGAGTGATTGATCAAGGGACTTCAGGGACAAAATTTTTTCTTTTCGATCAGCAAGGCCATGTTGTCTTTTCTTCTTTTAAAGAACATCGCTGGTATTGTCCAAAGGAAGGATGGGTTGAACAGGATGCCCTTGAGATCTATCATAATACGCTGAGCTTGGTAGAAGAAGCATTTGCGGCAAAATCACTTTGCCGGTCTGATCTTGTGGCCCTGGGCATTACTAATCAAAGAGAAACAACGGTTCTTTGGGAAAAAAAAACTGGGATCCCTCTTGCCAATGCTATTAGTTGGCAAGACAGTCGGACGGCAGATCTTGTGAATGAATTCTCTAACACCCCCGCTGGCCTCTACCGCTACCATAGGAAAACGGGTCTCCCACTGGCAACTTATTTCAGTGGAATGAAACTTTTATGGCTTCTTGAGCATATCCCAGAAGCAAGAAAAAAAGCTTCCTCAGGAGATCTTCTCTTTGGTACCATCGATTCATTTTTACTTTGGAAATTCTCTGGTGGTCCTCATGGAGGTAAACACCTGACCGATGTCACTAATGCCTCTCGAACCTTGCTTTTTAATATCCATACAATGCAGTGGGATCAAGAAATCCTTGAAGAATTAACTATTCCTTCTATATTGATGCCTGAAGTCGTTCCCAACGATGCTATCTTATCTGAGGGAAAAGTAGGTTGTTTGAAGGGAATCACCCTAGCAGGGCTAATTGGAGATCAGCAAGCAGCCCTGGTCGGACAAAATTGTCTTCGGTTTGGAGAGGGGAAGTGCACTTATGGTACAGGTGCATTTTTGCTTATGAATACGGCCGGTCGCCCCATTTTCTCTGACTCTGGGTTAATCACAACAATCGGCTACAAGTTACGCAATGGAAACATAAGCTATGCGTTGGAGGGCAGCAGCGCCTCTGCTGGTTCAGCTGTGCATTGGTTGAAGCAGTTGTTGAAGTTGAAAGATGACCAAGAATTAGAAACTTTGGCTTTGCAAGCTTCTGATAATGGGGGCATATACTTTGTTCCTGCTTTTTGTGGATTGTTTGCTCCATATTGGGATCCGTTTGCCAGAGCCGCTTTTTTCGGTTTGACTTTAAAGACTCAAGCCTGTCATTTAGCCCGCGCAGTCTTAGAGGCAACCGCTTTTCAAGTTAGAGACCTTTTTGAGGGGATGCAAAAGGCCTGCGGCATGAAGATGCAGGGACTGAAAGTAGATGGGGGTATGGTAAAAAATGAATGGTTTATGCAGTTCCAAGCGGATATATTGAATAGAAAAATTTTGACTCCTGAAAATAGTGAAACAACGGCAATGGGAGCAGCATTTATCACCGGCTTAGCAGGAGGCCTCTTTAATGATTTTGAGGAACTAGGCAGGTGGTGGAAAAAAAAGAAAGAATGGCTACCGACCCTATCTTCTTTGAAAAGACAAAAGGAGCTTCATTACTGGAAAAAAGCCGTTCGTAAAGCCTCTAAGTGGATTCAAAAGACTACATGAGGATCTCTGCCATGTATTTTAACATCATAGGTTAAAATGTCTTACCTTATCTAAGAGATATTTTTTTTGCATACAGACTGGATTTATTCGATAGTGGTTCCCTCTTTGGGAATGGGGGAAGGGGGAGGGGCAGACTGGACTGGTTTTGTTTCTTTTTTGGGAATGAATAATTTACTTCCAACTTCAAGCGGAGAGTGAGAAGAGAGATTATTGGATTTTCGTATATCCTCCGCAGTTACATTCACCCCGCTTTTCCGGTAGGCATCGGCAATGCTTTCAAGCGTGTCATTTTTTTTCACCACGTAGTAGTATCCTTTTTCAACCAATTGAGTTGTAGCCCCTCTATGGGCCTTTTCTGATACCGCCGCATTGCCTTTTTTAGGATTTGAAGGGGATAAACGCTCTTTTGATGTGGCAATTTTTATTTTTTCAATATCCTTTTCCAAAGAGTTGACTTGCTCTTTTAATTTCCGTATTTCCTCTTTAATGGCTTGGATATTGAAGGAATTTGCTTCAACATTTTGCTCTAATTGATCTAGGATATCGACTGCTCTTAGAAGCTTTTTCCTTTCTTCTTCCCCTTCCAGTTTTTTTGCAATCGTTGGAGTCTCTGCATTCTGATCGTCTTGAGAGAAAAGAGGAGCCGAAGAAGAGAAAAAAAGAAAGGGGAAAAATATAAAGAAAAGAAGAGGGGCCATCCGCCATCTTCGGTCGAATTTTTTGGTCCAATCAACATAAGGATCAAAGAATATCATCGTCATCCATTCATTTGACTATTCATTTTCTTTAAGGAGATGGAATAGTTCTTGTTCGCTCATAATAGGAATGCCTAATTTTTTTGCCTCGTGCAATTTGGAGCCAGGATTTGCTCCTACAACAAGATAATTGGTTTTTCTTGAAACCGTATTGCTGACCCTCCCACCCTTTGAGTTTATTTTTGCTATAATTGATTCTCTAGGTTCAGAAAGGGTTCCAGTGATGACAAATGTTTTACCATTTAGAGGACCAGAAGAAGACCCAGAGTGTAAGGAATGGAAATTGAAGCCTATTTTTCGGAATTTTTCCAAGCGCTCTCTATTTTTGGCTTTACGGAAATAGGAGACTATCGATTTAGCCATGATCTCTCCGATAAAAGGAATGGCTAGCAGTTCTTCTTCAGAAGCATTAGCAAGCCGGTCCATTGACCCAAAATATCGCGCAAGTTCTTCAGAAGCTTTTTGGCCAATGTGGGTTATTCCTAGTCCGAATATCAATCTAGAAAGATCCCTTTTCTTGCTTTCTTCTAGCGACTGAAGTAAATTTTGTGCCGATTTCTTTCCCATTCTCTCCAAACTGACTAAAGTCTTTTCATCGAGATCGTAGAGATCAGCGATGTCTTTGACTAAGCCTTTATCAACCAGCTGATCAACAAGAGATTCTCCTAGTCCCTGAATATCGAGGGCGTTGCGTTGGGCAAAATGGAGAATTCTTTCCTTTAGCTGAGCCGGACAATTTTCATTACCACAACGCAAAAAGATGCCTTCCCAGAAAAGTTTTTCTCCACAACTAGGACAATATTCAGGAGGGATAATCTCCTTTTCTTTGCCAGTCCTTTGAGAGGTGTCTACGCCAACGACTTCTGGTATGACTTCTCCGGCCTTTTCTACAAAAACATAATCCCCAACCTTTACATCGAGTCTTTTTATCTGGTCGAAATTGTGAAGTGTGGCACGGCTGACTGTTGTTCCGGATAGAAAAACGGGATCCATTTCCGCCACTGGGGTAATAATGCCACTTCTGCCTACTTGAAAAATAACCTGAATCAATCGGGTTCTTGCCCTTTCTGCTCCATACTTATACGCGAAGGCCCATCGAGGAGCTTTTGCTGTGTATCCAAGAATAGGATAGTACTCCCATTCGTTTACTTTAATGGCGGCTCCATCGGTTGGATAAGGAAGATCGCTGCGAATTTCCTGTAGAGTGCAGGTGGCTTCGTAGACTTCGTTTTCGTCTTTACAGTGCCAAAAGCGAACAGGAATAGGAATGCCGATTTTCTTTAGGAACAGGAGCCATTCGACTTGTGTTTTACATTCGAAACCCTTTAGTTGACCTCCTCCATAGAAAACCACAGCAAGAGGTCTTTGGGCCACAATCCTTGGATCAAGTTGTTTGAGAGATCCAGCGGTAGCATTTCTGGGATTGGCAAAAAGAGGCTTGCCTTCTTTCTCTCTTTCTGCATTGAGTTTCTCAAAATCCTTTAGAGACATGTAAGCTTCTCCTCGAATTTCTAAAAGTTCTGGAGGATTCTCCATGTTAAGCCTTAAAGGAAGGCTATGGATAGTCTTTAGGTTTTGGGTAATATCATCCCCCATGGTCCCATTCCCGCGGGTTGCTCCAAGGCTAAATAATCCATTTTTATAGATAACGCTAATGGATATCCCATCGACCTTAGGTTCTACAGTAAAGCTGATTTTTTTCCCTGGAAGACTTCGGCGTATCCTTTCTAAAAAGGCAAAAAGCTCTTCTTTTGAATAGGTGTTTTCAAGGCTGAGCATGGGAACTTGATGGGAGACTTGCGAGAAGCCACTTAAGGGGCTTTCTCCTATTCTTTGTGTGGGGGAATCAGGAGTTATTAGCTCTGGATGAAGTTTTTCTATGGTTTCTAGTTCGTGATAGAGATTGTCGTATTCTTGATCAGAAATCAGGGGACGTGCCTCCACATAGTAGGCATGATCGTATTTTTGGATGAGCTTTACCAGTTCATCATGCCTTTTCTTAATTTCACTTAACGACAAAGAAGGGTCTAAAGTTGAAGGCTTGCTTTTGTTCACTTCAATCGAAAAATTAAACGGTAAAGTCTTTTCGATCAACTTTTCTCTCTTTTTTTATTGAAGATATTTCTAGAGAGAGGGAATATACTCGTCGAGCCTTCCTTTGGGCTCTTCTATTTTATAAAAGATTGTCAGAAGAGAAGATATTCAATATAAAATAGAAAGAATGGGCAGATTGTTAGGCATTGAAGGTGGAGGCACTCATACTCGATGGATAGTCCTGGAGGAGGAGAAAGGAGGGGTGGTAGCCAAGGGAAGCGAGGGAGTGGGCAATGTACATCTATTAACGACAAGCGAGTTAGTTTCTCTGTTCCAATCAATAAAAGAAAAAGTACGAGTCGAGATTAAACAAATAGGTGCTGGATTTGCTGGTTGCCATTCGGAAAAAGAAAAAAAAATCCTTGAGGAAATTATTAGGTCTGTTTGGCCTGAGTCCACAAAAGTCATTATCGCTGAAGATACTCGTACAGCCTATGCGAGAGCTTTTGCTCCGGATCAAGAAGGAATATTGGTTATTGCTGGAACGGGCTCCAATGTTATTGGCTATAAGGCTGGGATATGGGAAAAGGCTGGAGGTTGGGGACAGCTAGGGGATCCTGGAAGCGGTTACAGAATAGGAAGGGAAGGACTAGAAAGAATATATTTAGATTTTGACCTTACTAAAAATGTTTCCGCTCTGGCTCAGGCTTTTCTTAGGCAGAGTTGTAGAAATGATATGGATGATTTCCTTTCCTATGTTCTGCCTTCTTTTGCAAAAAAGGATTTTATAGCCTCTTTTGCTCCCATTGTGTTGAGCATGGCAGAACAAGGAGAGGAAAGCTCCTTTGAAATAGTAAATAGAGAAGCTTCCATGCTTGGCTTAAGGGTGCAGATAGTTGCCAGAAGGTTGGGCTTAACCAATCCAAGGATTGCTCTGGTAGGAGGGCTTTTTGAAAATTCTTCTTTTTATACCACTCTTTTCCAAAACCAGCTGAAAAAATTGCTTTCTTTTTCGGAGTGTTTCGTATGCAGGACTCCTGGGCCTCTAGGAGCTATACGCCTTCTAGGTTACGCTTCTGCTGTTTACCAAATGAGTATGGAAAATGTTCTTCCAGATAAAACCCAGCGAGAAGCCTTAGATCGGTCTATGACCGAAGAAAGAAATCCTCGTTCTGCTTCTTTAGAGAAAAAAACGATTCAGGAACTTGTTGATCTGTTTATATCTGAGGAGACCTTTGTCCAGCAGGCTTTGGAAAAATGTCGCCGTGAGATTGCAGAGGCTGTAGCCGCCACCAGCTCGATACTGGAAAAAGGAGGCCGACTCTTTTATGTGGGTGCAGGAACAAGCGGAAGACTGGGGGCATTGGATGCTAGCGAAATGCCACCGACATTCAACGTCTCCCCTGAGATGGTTCAAGCAATAATGGCTGGTGGAGCCGATGCCCTTTGGCGCAGTATGGAAGGCATAGAAGACAGTAGCAGGGAGGGTTTTAAGAGCATTTTTAACCGTGGAGTTACCAGTAAGGACATGGTGTGTGGAATAACGGCCAGTGGGAGAACTCCTTTTGTCATTGCTGCACTAGAAGCTGCCAAAACAATTGGGGCTAAAACCTTGCTGTTAAGCTGTAACCCATCTCGGCCGCCTTGTCCTTACGCTGACTTGGCGATCGATCTACCAACAGGACCTGAGATTATTGCAGGATCCACCAGACTAAAGGCAGGGACAGCCACGAAAATCGTCTTGAATATGTTGAGTACGATTTCCATGATCCGTACAGGCAAGGTCAAAGATAATTTGATGATCAATCTACAACCTAAAAGCATGAAATTGCGGTATCGTTCGCTACGGATACTGATGCATCTTTATGGATTAGACGAACCGGCGGCTATTGCCTTATTAGAAAAAAAAGGATGGTTGCTTGCCGCCGTCATCTCTGAATTAGAATCAGAAAAAGCGCGATTAGACCAAGGCTCTCCTCCTTAATCTTTTTCAAAAACCCAATCTTGATCAAAGCAATCAGCCTAATTCGTTTAATTTCTTTTCCAAAAGTTCATGGACAATTTTCGGATTGGCTTGTCCTTTTGTCTTTTTCATGACGTAGCCTTTGATGGCATTAATGGCTGCGGTTTTCCCAGAGCGATAGTCCGCAACACTTTTAGGATTTGCTTCGATGGCCTCTTTGCAGATAGCATCAAGGGTATCCAGACTGGTGATTTGGGCAAAACCTTTCTCCTCAACGATAAGGGTTGGACTTTTCTTTTCCGTAACCATTAGTTTAACAATTTCTTTAGCTTGCTTCATGTGAAGCTTGCCTTGATCGACGAGGTTGGATAGCTCCGAAAAATATTCCGGTGGAATGGGAATAGCTGTTTCAGATTCTGAGACGACTGCTAGATAATCGTTAATTAAAAAATTAGCCACTGATACTTTATTTGCTGATTGAGCAGCCGCTTTTTCGAAAAAATCAGCTAGCTGAGGATCCGAAGCCAACACACTGGCTTGGTACTCTGTGAGGCCATAGTTTTGAGAAAGTCTTTGTTTTTTTTCTTCTGGTAATTCAGGGATTCGTTTCTGAGCTTCCTCGATGAGTTCTCCTTCAGTCAGGATGGTCAAAAGGTCAGGATCTGGAAAATATCTATAATCATGGGCGTATTCTTTGGTTCGCATAGGGAATGTTTGCCCTTTAAGATCATCCCAACGCAAAGTTTCTTGTGAGATTTCGCCTCCGAGTTGTAAAATATGGATTTGTCTTTGGATTTCATACTTTAAAGCCTTCCGAACCGCGCTAATGCTATTGAGATTTTTGATCTCGCATTTTGTTCCCCATTTTCCCTCTCCGATTGGCTTGACGCTAACATTCACGTCACAACGAAGCTGGCCTTTTTCCATATCACAGTCACTCACGTTGCCGTATCGTAATATTTGGCGAAGGGCTGTCAGATAGGCGAAGGCTTCTTCAGGGCTTCTTATATCCGCTTCCGATACGATTTCCATGAGTGGGGTTCCTGCCCGGTTAAAATCAATTCCGCTGTGGTCTTCAAAATGGAAAGATTTTCCAACGTCTTCCTCAAGATGAATCCTCACTAGCCTAATTTTTTTTCGGGACTGAGCTTGTGGATCTTTTTGTGCGTCTTTAGGAAAAGCCAACGGGTATAACTCGACAGCCCCCCCTTTGCATAAAGGCTGATCATATTGCGATATCTGATAATTTTTAGGCATGTCAGGATAAAAGTAATTTTTTCTGTCGAATTTCCCTCTCGGAGCTATTTCTGATCCAAGCATGAGCCCTGTTTGAATCGTAAGAATGATGGCTTGCTTATTCGGAGAAGGAAGGGCGCCAGGTAGTCCCAAGCAGATAGGACAAACTCGGCTGTTGGGTAAGACTCCATATTCTACGGGGCAGCCACAAAAAAGTTTTGTCTGCGTTTTTAATTGGACGTGGACTTCAAGTCCTATGATTGCTTCGTATTCCATAGCGTAATAGTTTTTTGGATTCGTCTGAATATAAAATGCTTTCTAAAGAGTATTCATTCAATTACGTTTTTTCTAAGGGTGGTATGGGTGGCTTCCATCCGGTAGATTTTTGGTACAGATGACCAAGGGCAAGAATCACTTCCTCTTTCCAAGCTGGGCCAATAATTTGCAATCCAATAGGTAGCCCTTCAGTGGATTGACCGCAAGGAATAGAAAGTCCACATATCCCGGCCAGATTCACAGCAATAGTAAATATATCAGCCAGATACATTTGCAAAGGATCGTTAGATTTTTCTCCAATTCGAAAAGCGCAAAAGGGAGAGGTAGGAGTTAAAAGGGCCTGACATTTTTTGAAAACAGAAGAAAAGTCTTGCTTGATCTTTTCTTTGACTTTCAGAGCACGAAGATAATAAGCATCGTAATAGCCGGAGCTTAGCACGTAGGTTCCAAGCAAAATTCTTCTTTTGACTTCCGAACCAAACCCTTCATCTCGTGTTTTCCCATAGTAATCCAGAAGGTCTTCATAATGTTTTGATCGTCTTCCGTAGCGGATGCCATCGAATCTCGCAAGATTAGCGGAGGCTTCGGCAGTAGCCAGAATATAATAAGTGGCTACCGCATAAGGAGTGTGTGGCAGAGAAACTTCTTCGATTTTTGCCCCAAGAGATTCAAAATGAGCAATGGCTTTATTGATTGCCTCTCGAACTTCCCCATCTATGCCTTCAATAAAGTATTCTTTAGGGACCCCTAGAACCATATTTTTAAGAGAAAGTGTTTCTAGGAGTTCAGAAAAACGAGGTACTGGCATTTTTTCCGAAGTGTTATCATAAGGATCAAAGCCTGAGATTACTTCTAGTAAAAGAGCCGCGTCTTCGACCGTTTTGGTTAAGGGACCTATCTGGTCTAGACTGGATGCAAAGGCGGTCAGACCATAGCGTGAGACTCGGCCATAGGTGGGTTTTAGTCCCACGCAGCCGCAAAAAGAGGCGGGTTGGCGTATCGATCCCCCCGTGTCACTACCTAAGGCACAAAAGGCTTCGTGAGAAGCAACGGCTGCCGCAGAACCGCCACTGCTACCTCCAGGAACCCTTTGTAAATCCCAAGGATTTTTGGTTAGCCCCGTTGCAGAATTTTCAGTGGAAGAGCCCATGGCAAATTCGTCCATGTTCGTTCTTCCCACTGGGATAGCACCCGCTTTTGTTAGTTTCTCGATGACGGTTGCATTATAAGGCGAGAGGTAGCCTTCCAAAATTTTAGAAGCACACCGGCATGGTTCAGCTCTTACGTTGATATTATCTTTGATGGCAATAGGAATACCACCTAATGGGAGATCGACGTTGACGTTTTTTGCTCTTTCAATGGCTCTTTCATGGTTGAGATAATTGTAAGCATTGATCTTAGGTTCCACCTCAGCTATTCTTGAAAATAGTGCTTCGGTGACTTCAATGGGACTGAGTTCTTTGCGACAAAGAAGCCTGCGGAGTTCTGAGATTGTGTATTCGAATAAGTTCACTCGATTATCTTTGGTACAATAAAAAGGTTATTGGCATGATGAGGAGCATTGCGTAAAACATCCTCTGTGGCTAATCCTTCTTGAGGAAGATCTTCTCGAAGATTATTTTTAAAACCTTCTTCTTCTCCTTTCAATACCACATCGTCAATATTTAGCTCTTTGAGCTTTTCAATGTAGCCAAGAATGGATGCAAATTGCTCGCCAAACATCTTCTTTTCTTCCTCATTAAGAGATATTCTTGCTAGGTCAGCAACATACTGAATATCTATCGATGGCTTTTCCATTTTCTATGAAGTAAAGAATAAAGAGCGCAGATGCAAGTAGGAAAAATTTACTATACAATTCTTGATCCTTCTTTTGCTTTCGCATAAGTTTCCTTCATGTTTTGGCTCCGTCTTTCCCTTTACTAAAGGATGCTGGGGTGAATAATAGAAAGCTATTGATGAACAACTAACATAGATCAAAGATGAATTTAAGAAAAGAGTTTGCCATTTCTCCTACGCGAAACGAGGATTTTCCTGAATGGTATCAACAAGTTGTTTCAGCGGCTGATCTTGCAGAAAATTCTGAAGTGCGTGGATGCATGATTATAAAACCATGGGGTTATGCCTTATGGGAGAGAATTCAAAAAGAGTTAGATCAGCGGATCAAAGCGACGGGTCATAAAAATGTGTATTTCCCTCTTTTTATTCCACTGGAATACCTTCAAAGAGAAGCTGAACATGTGGAAGGCTTTGCAAAAGAATGTGCTGTAGTGACCCATCACCGGTTGGAGAAAGGGCCAGATGGAAAACTTCATCCTGCTTCCCCCCTGGCAGAGCCATTGGTCATTAGGCCGACTTCAGAGACTATTATAGGGGCTGCCTTTTCAAGATGGATTCAATCCTACCGAGATCTCCCTTTACTAATCAACCAATGGGCTAATGTGGTTCGGTGGGAGATGCGGCCGAGGCTTTTTTTAAGAACCACTGAATTTCTTTGGCAAGAAGGACATACGGCGCATGCGACTAGAGAAGAAGCAAAAGAAGAAGCCCTTTTTATAC
This sequence comes from Candidatus Methylacidiphilum fumarolicum, assembly GCF_949774925.1. GTDB lineage: Bacteria > Verrucomicrobiota > Verrucomicrobiia > Methylacidiphilales > Methylacidiphilaceae > Methylacidiphilum > Methylacidiphilum fumarolicum. The sequence goes on along the minus strand of NZ_OX458932.1, from coordinate 1,946,863 downwards.
TGAAGCTCTATGAGGAGTTTATGCGGGCTTATTTAGCTTTACCTGTGATTACAGGAGAGAAACCAGAGAGTGAAAGATTTCCTGGGGCTGACAATACCTTTACTCTGGAAGCTTTAGTACAAGACAGAAAGGCGGTACAAGTCGGCACTTCCCATTTTCTTGGGCAAAACTTTTCGAAAGCCAACAACATTCGGTTTCTTGATAGTCAGGGGAAAATGGAGTTTGCGTGGACATCAAGTTGGGGAGTAAGCACCAGGCTTATTGGGACACTGATTATGGCGCATGGAGACGATAATGGGTTGGTGCTCCCACCAACGGTTTCTCCCATTCAAGTGGTTATTCTGCCACTGTTTAAAAAGGAAGAGGAAAAGACAAAGGTTTTGGATGTTGTCAACTTCCTTGCTGAGGAAATAAAAAAATTGAGTTTTGCTGCTGAACCCATACGAGTCGAAATTGACAAAAGAGAAATTGGAGGAGGGGTAAAATCCTGGGAGTGGATTAAGAAAGGAGTTCCCCTACGGATAGAAATAGGTTCTCAGGAAGTCTCCTCTGGGTTAATTACTCTAAAAAGAAGGGATAAAGGGGTGAAAGAAAAGGAACAGCTACCAGCTCATGTGTTTTTGGAAAAGCTGCCACAACTGCTTTCTGAAATTCAAGAGGCAATTTATTCTAGAGCTGAGAATTTTCTTAAGCAAAATACTAGGCTAATAGACACTAAAGAAGAATTTTATGAATTTTTTGCTTCCAAAGATTCCAAGGGAAACGAGCTATCTGGTGGATTTGCTTATGCCCATTGGGATGGATCAAGGGAAACAGAAGAAAAGCTTAAGGAAGATCTTAAAATCACTATTAGATGTATTCCTTGGGATCCTCAGAACACTCCAGGGATCTGCCCTTTTTCTGGGCGTCCAAGCAAGGGACGAGTCCTTTTTGCAAAAGCCTATTAGGAGCTTTTGCTTTCTAAAAAAAATAGCCTCATCACTTATAGATGCAGAAGGACTAAGTGACTTACTCCCACCTTTAAAAGAGTGGGCTTCCTCTTTCACCGAAGGAAACTTACACGAATAGTAGGGTGGCTCCCCAGTATCCGCGCAGCGGTCTCCTTCTCCAGAGGCGTTAGTTCGGACCGGTCCAGCCCTCTACGGCCAGATGTTATAACACAACCATTAGACATTTGCAACTTAATGAAGCCGCCTCTCATCCCACTCTTAAAAGTGTGGGCTTTCCTGGCGTTCACTCGTAAATCAGGGCAAGTTGGAAATAGCTATAAAAATCCAGGCAAATAGGCCTGAAATTGTTTTCAGTTATTGATAAGCTAAGGATTCATTAAAAAGAGCCAAGCAATAAATGGGGAAAAACCCCCCTTCACTTATTAAGAGGTATAAGGAAAAAGATCTCCCCCTATTCATCCAACTTCTCTACCACCGATTAGAAGTAAACTCATGACACTTTCCCTTAGGGAAGGGAAAATGTCATGGTTTTTCTCTTTAAGAATGGGCTTCTTTATGAGAAGTGGTTGCCTTCTTTTCTTCGAGCTTCTTCAAAACCATTTCTGCGGGGCAAAATCCGCTAAAAGCTGATTGAAACAAATTCAAGCCAACAAAAGCAGTAAGCAGAAGCCACCACTTGCTCACTAAAGAAAGCAATAAACTGATAATCACAAGACTCCCAGCTAAGGCTCTCACTTTTCTTTCGATACTCATTGTAGCCTCCTTTCATAAAAACAATAGCTAGAATCAAATGAAAATGCAACAGGATATTACATGAACTGACAGATATAGTTGCGATTTGGCTAGGCTTTAGCTTCGGCCGGTCTGGACAAAGGCTTTTCTTTTTCTCCTCCTTTGTGCTTTTTCATGATGAGGTAATAGAAAACCGGGACAGCTGTTCTGGAAAGAATGGTGGAAGCAATTTCACCAGCCATCAAGGATAAGGCCATCCCTTGGAATATGGGATCAAACAGAATGACCGAGCTGCCAACGATCACTGAAGAAGCGGTTAAGAGCATGGGTCTAAAACGCACTGCTCCAGCTTCGATGACTGCTTCTTCTAGCTTATCTCCATGAGCCAGCCGCAGTTCGATAAAGTCAACAAGGATAATGGCGTTTCTAACGACGATTCCAGCCCCCGCAATCATACCAATCATCGAGGTAGCAGTAAAAAACATGCCGGTAAGCCAATGAGCAGGCAGGATGCCCACAAGAGAGAGGGGAATGGGCAGCATGACAGCCCAAGGTGTTTTAAAAGACTGAAACCAACCCACAACTAGAATGAAAATGAGGACTAAAACAATAGCGAAAGCTGTGCCAAGGTCTCTAAATACTTCATAGGTTACCTGCCATTCCCCGTCCCATTTTACTCCCCAAGCAAGGGGATTAATAGGTTGATGGGTAAAAAGAATTTCCAAAGGTTTGCCATCTGGTCCTGTAATTTTTTCTAACTTCTTTTGAAAATCGATGATTGCATAAACCGGGCTGCCCACTTCGTTAGTGACATCAGCAAGGACATAAGAAACCGGCATCAGGTTTTTGTGGTAGATGGAAAGATTTTGATAGCCTAACACTTTGGTGACTAAATGGTCGATTGGGATCAGTCGCATGAATCTAGAAAGTAGGGAAATGGAAAGGAAGGGATTGTCTGTGGATCGGTCTTCTTTTGGCAGCCGGACAATGATATCGACTGGCTCGGGTTCATCCTGTAAGTGAGCTAACCCGGGACTGGAGCCATGCAATGCAGTTGTGATGGACTGAGCAATTAACTCTGAAGAAATACCATTGAGCGAAGATTTCACGATGTCTATATCTAGCTTTTCTAAAGGACGATCGGCTTCTTCGTAAGTGGCAATATCAGTAATTCCGGCTGTATCTCTAAAGAGCTGTTCTAGCTTGAGTGCTAAAGCTCTTCGTTCTTTAAAGTCCGGACCGTATACTTCTAATACCAGAGTTGATAGAACAGGAGGCCCTGGAGGCACTTCAGCTACCTGAGCGTGCGCCTTCTCTTTCCAAGCAATGGCATTAATTTCTTTGCGGATACTTTCTGCTATCTCATGACTTTGTCTTTTTCTTTTGTGTTTATCAACTAGGTTGACTTGGAGATCGCCTTGATAAGGGTTTTCTCGTAGAAAATAATGTCGGACAAGGCCGTTGAAATTATACGGGGAATGGGTTCCAGCTTGGATCTCCACATTTTTGACTTCTTTGATATTCAAGGCAACTTTAGCCATTTGTTCAAGTACTTCTCTTGTCTTCTCGACAGGAGTTCCTTCGGGCATGTTGAGAATAATCTGAAATTCGTTTTTATTGTCGAAGGGAAGCATTTTAGCCCTAACGACTTTTAAAGGAATAAGAGCAATAGAGCCAAGAAGGAGAGCAAGAAGTAAAAGAAGAAAAAGAAAGCGGATAAAGCCGTTGTATATAAGTGGGCTCATGATAGTACGGTAGATTCGCGTCAACAGATCTTCTCCTTTATCTTTAGCTTCTCTTATGTTTTTGAGCAAAAGGTGTGCTGCCCATGGCGTCACAGAGAGAGAGACCAGCATAGAAAAGATCATTGCGGCGCTTGCTCCTATTGGGATTGGTCGCATATAAGGCCCCATTAGCCCTCCAACAAAAGCCATAGGCAAAATGGCTGCGATCACTGCCATGGTGGCTAAAATAAGAGGGCTGACAATTTCTTCCATAGCACCGATAACAATATTGAGGAGTAGTTTGCCTCTGTTAGAAGCTAAGTGGATATGGCGAACGATATTTTCGATACCGACAATAGGATCATCGACGAGGATTCCGATAGTAAAAATAAGGGCAAAGAGGGTGACCCGGTTGATCGTAAAACCGAATAAATGGAAGGTTAATAAGGTTAAAGCAAGCGTTGTTGGAATAGCAATGATGACGACCAGTGCAGCTCTAAACCCAAGGGCAAACCAAATGAGGATACTAACTCCGACGATAGCTATGCCCATGTGTTTGAGAAGTTCATTAGATTTATCGGCTGCAGTTTCTCCATAATTTCTTGTTATGACATAATGGACATCTTCAGGAAGTATCTTGCCTTGTAGTTCTTTGATTGTGCTTAGGATTTTATTAGCCAGAAAGGTAGCATTGGATCCCTTTCTTTTTGCTAGGGAAAGGGTGACGGCGGGTACTTCTCCAGAAAGCTTCTCTTTTTCATCCCAAGCAGGACCAGGTAAGAGACTGACCTCTTTTTCTTCTTGATCAGGCCCATCCACGATATTAGCCACATCTTTTAAATAAACGACCTGTCCTTGGCTAACCCCCACAACAAGATTTTCTAAATCTTCTTTTGAGAGAATAAAAGAATTTGGTTCCACATCGATGAGTTTCGGTTCGGTTTCGATGTGCCCTGAAGGCATTCGGATGTTGGTTTGAAGGACGAGATTGAAAATTTCCTGAGGAGAAAGCAGTCTTTTAGCAATTTTAGCAGGATCAAAGAAGATTTGGAATTGTCTTTTCCTTCCTCCAATTATTGTTGTTTCGGAGACATCGGCGAGATGATTGATGCTGTCTCTGAGATTGGCTACGATTTTTCTTAATTCAATAGGAGAACGATTGAGGCTATAAAAGGTTAACGCAAGGATAGGCACGTCGTCTATAGACCTTGTTTTAATCAATGGAGTGGAAGCACCAGGAGGTAGGTAGTCAAGGTTAGAATAAATTTTGGTATAGAGCTTGATTAAACTCTTTTCCATATCTTCGCCTACCTTGAACCTAACGATGAAGAGGGCACCATTAGGAGCCGCTGTAGAATAGACGTATTCGACTCCAGAAATTTGCCAAAATATCCTTTCTCCATTGGTAACAATTCTTTTTTCCACTTCCTGAGGGCTGGCTCCAGGCATTGAAACGAAAACGTCGAAAATAGGCACGATGATTTGCGGTTCTTCTTCTCTAGGCAGTTGGTAGAGCGCAAAACTTCCTAAAAGAATAGAAGCTAATATTAATAGGGGAGTTATTTTCGAATGGGCAAAAAATTTAATGAATCGGCCCGCCCAATTTCCTGAATGGTGAACGATTTCAGTTTCTGCCATTTTATTCTTCTCCTCCCAATTCATTCGCTAAGTTTTGGACTTGATAATCATCCAGTTGGCCAGAAAGAAAAAAGAGTTTGGCTTTTGAAGACTCGTACCGGGCAACGCTTTCAAGATAACTAATTTCTACTTGTAAACCATACGTGCGGGCTTGGATAAGATCGGCAATTGTTTTCCTCCCCTCCCGGTATAAGTCTCTTGTCATAACAATAGCCTGAATGGCATCATTCATCGAATGATAAAGGATTTCAGAATCCCTATAAGCTGTTTCTAAATCGGTTATGGCTTGAGCTAATTTGGTTTGAATGTTGTCTTTTAACACGCTTTCTTCATGGATCAGCTGCTCTTCTTCAGCTTTGGCTCTTTTTATTTTTGGATCTCTAGAGGGATCGAAGAGGGCCATAGTCCCTAACACTCCTACCGTGTAGCTTCGGCCACCTGTTGTAAAATTATCACTATCAAGCATGCCCGAAGCAAACCCGTTAACGTTGGGCATAATAGAATCTTTTTCACGTTTTACTTCCGTACGTTGAACCTGAATTTGATGCCGTAAGGCAGCAAGATCACTTCTATAGAGGATGGCCTCTTGAACCCAACTACTCAAAGGCTTTGAAATTTTTTTTGGTCGAGGAAGATTTTTAGGAATCGCTATTTCTGCTTCAGCTGGAGTGCCTGCCAAGGTGTTCAGGGTAACGAGCGCCACTTTTTTTCTGGCCAAATAGCCATTTTTGGACTGCTCAATGGAGGCTGCAAGGGATCTTCCCATGAAAAAATCTGCTCCAAGCACTAGTCCCTGTTCCATCAGTTGCAATGCTTCATTGAGGTCTGTTTTAGAGGCTTCCAGCTGCGACATTGCTTTGAATAGTTCGGCATCGGCAAACAAAAGACCAATCCAGGCATCGATCGATAGCAGGGAGGCTTCCATCCGGGTATATCTTTCTTCTTCTTCTCTGGCTTTTATTGCATCCTTCGCTGCTTTCACTGAATCGATAGTTTGCATGGCATCAAATATCGGAAAAATCGCAAGTAAGCCTGCATTTTGATTAGAAACAGTGCCTGGATGATTCAAATTGTGGATGTTGAAATCTTGAGCTGTGAAGTTTCTTTCGGTTAAATGCATCATAAAACCGAGAATTGGATTATCAGAAGTAAGTGAATCAGCCCACCCATAGAGCCGTGGATAATAGCCTGATTCGGCAAGAGCCTTTTGGGCAATTGCTTCAGAGAGCTTGGCATGCTTTTTCTTCAGTTCTGGATAATGGGCAAGGATCTTCTTCCATACAGCAATGAACACAGCTTTACCGCCTTTGCCATGAAAGGTATGGGAAGAGAGAATTGGTGGGCTTTTCTTATAAGCCATCTCCATCTGCTCTTCTAAAGGAGCAACAGAACTGTTAGGTGCAGGGGGTTGGATGGCTGACTCTTGGCTAGAAGAGGGAGTCGACTGTGCAATTGGTGAAGTAGATGGGATGGGAGATGAAACGGGGGCAGAGGGAGTACTTTTTTCGGTCTCTTTAAAATTATGAGCCGATTCTCCTTGGCCAATCCCCCTGTCCGTTAACCATAAGAAGAAAAGAAAAGCAAGAGTAAAAACAAATTTTTTGGCCATGTTCTGGTCCTAGCTCAATGATTTTATTGCATTCTCTCTATATAAAGAGCTCTTTAAACAGATTTTACAGCTAAAAAATATCGGTTTTATCTTTTTGCCTTTCTGATCTAAGAAAGATTTTATTTTTTTGGATACGATCATAAAATATGCCAATATGTAATGACAAGAGATAATAGGAAGAATTTGTTGCTATTCAATTTTTTTCTAGCCAGATTCTTTTAAAGAGAGAAAATAAATTAAAAGGAGGGTTCTTTTTTATTGAAAAAAGGGGTATTTCTTTTTAAGCATAAGTGCAAATCTTTTAAACCGAAGCAAATAGGCTATGAGTTATCACAGAGTCACGTTGAGTAAATTTTTGTTAGAACGGCGGAAAGAAGGCGCCATTGATCCTGAACTAGCTTCGTTGATCAATGATATTGAAAGTGCTTGCAAATATGTGGCTGCGGCTGTCTCTAGAGGCAGGCTCAACACCATGGAAGTCAATGTATCAGTCAACGTTCAGGGTGAAGAGCAGAAACCTTTAGATGTAATTGCCAATGACATTTTCTTAAAGATATGCGAGGAGGGAGATCAGCTACAGGGCATGGTTTCTGAAGAAATGGAACAGCCCTATATTATTCCTCCTGAACATAAAAAAGGAAAATATCTTCTTATTTTTGACCCACTAGATGGTTCTTCCAATTTGGATTTGAATTTAACCGTTGGTTCTATTTTCTCTATTTTAAAAGGGCCAGTTGGTAATGAGCCGTTGAAAGAGCATCATTTCCTAAGACCGGGAAGAGAGCAGGTGGCAGCTGGATTTACCCTTTATGGCCCAACGGTCATGCTTATTTTAACGGTTGGCAACGGAGTCCATGGATTTACCCTTGATCGAGAGGTGGGCATTTTTACTTTAACGCATCCGAATATGCGTATCGTCGAATCGACAAAGGAATTTGCCATCAATGCTTCGAATGAAAGATTCTGGGAGCCTCCCGTTAAAAGATATGTCGAGGAGTGTATTAAAGGAAAGACTGGCCCAAGAGGAAAGGATTTTAACATGCGTTGGATTGCTTCTATGGTTGCCGAAGTCTATAGAATCCTTATCCGCGGCGGTCTTTTTATGTATCCAAGGGATACAAAAGACCTTTCTAAGCCAGGCAGACTCCGTCTTCTCTATGAGGCTAATCCAATGGGTTTTATTGTCGAACAAGCCGGAGGAATGATCTCTACAGGTAGAGAGTGTATTCTAGACATTGTGCCCCAAAGCCTACATCAAAGGATCCCCGTAATCCTTGGATCAAAAGAAGAGGTCGAGCGGCTCAACCAGTATCACTATGATTATGATAGTGGCAAACCGACCGAATTTGATTCTCCACTTTTTTCTACCAGATCTCTTTTTCGAAACGATTAACCAGAATGGATAGTAATTAGCTATGTCTTCTAAACATCCTATCATCTCCATTACAGGCTCTTCTGGAGCTGGTACTTCTACCGTAAAAGTTGCTTTTCAGCATATTTTCCGAAGGGAAAAGATTAATGCTTTTATCATTGAAGGCGATGCTTTTCACAGGTATGACCGGCAGGAAATGCGCGCCAAAATGGAAGAAATGGAAAAGAAGGGAAATCCCCATTTCAGCCATTTTGGACCGGAGGCCAATCTTTTTGAAGAGCTAGAAGCTCTTTTTAGAGAGTATGGCCAAACGGGTAGAGGGAAATACCGGAAGTATTTACATAATGAAGAAGAAGCGGCCCCATATGGACAAAAGCCGGGTACTTTTACTCCATGGGAAGAAATTCCAGAGGGGACTGACTTGCTTTTCTATGAAGGACTGCATGGCGCACTAGTTACCGATAAAGTCAACATCGTCCAATACACGGATCTTCCCATTGGGATTGTGCCTATTATCAATCTAGAGTGGATACAGAAACTGCATCGGGATAAGAAAGAAAGAGGCTATGCGCATGAAGATGTCGTGCATACGATATTGCGGAGAATGCCTGATTATGTGAACTATATCTGTCCACAGTTTTCTCATACGGCTGTGAATTTTCAAAGAGTGCCGATTGTGGATACTTCGAATCCTTTTATTGCTCGTGACATTCCTTCTCCGGATGAGAGTATGCTTGTCATTCGTTTCCGAAACCCTAAAGGAATTGATTTCCCCTACCTATTATCCATGCTGAAGGATTCCTTCATGTCGAGACCTAATACCATCGTATGCCCTGGATCAAAAATGCCTCTGGCTATTGAGTTGATATTTACCCCGATGATCTGGCAGCTGATGCATAGAAAAAAGCTTAGTTCATAAACTTTATCTCCTAGAGCTTGTGATAGGGCCTAAGCTTGGAGCTTTAAAGGAAGTGGCTTAAGATTTGATTGTTAAGCTGTCCTTACTCTTGCCTAACTTGGCAATCAAGCAAGCTAAACTGGTATCGTATTAAGCAGAGGGGCTACTATAGGTTATAGGAACAAGAATTGGCTCTTAGCCCAGAAGCATTTCACATTGGGTTAGGAAGAAAAGAAAGCAGTTAGCGAAGCGATCTAAAAAAGAGCATAACACCAACGAAAATGAGCCAAATAAGGAGAAAGATGCGTGCTGGTTTTTTAGGGAAAACCATGCAAGCATAAGCGCCGCCAATAGCACCAAAAATGCCTCCCATAACCATTTTGAAGATAATACTCGAATCACTTAGTCCTTGAAATAGATGGATACCGCCTCCGATCAAGGAAAGAATAAGCCCAAAGGCGATGTCTGTCCCCACAACATCACTAGGACTTAAGGTCGTCAAGCTTAAGAGCAGTAGTGTTCCAAGCGCACCAGCTCCAGAAGAAAAAGTGCCAACTTCAAAACCGATTAAAAAAGCACATAAAGGCAGTAATAGGGTATACTTGTTTGTCGTTGGTCTGTAATCCTTTATCGTATGCCACAAGTTAATGAGGGAAGAGATTACAATGATAACTCCAATGAGCAGAAGCATAATGGATTTAAGATGATCCTGCTGATAAATTTTCCGTAAAATCAAAGATCCAAGCACAACGCCTGGAATTCCACCGAGGGAAAGATAAAGTAATGTTTTCTTATCGATATGCCCCTTAAAAAAGTAAATCATGGAGCTTGGGATCTTAATCAACGCAGAAAATCCAAGAGAAATTCCAATAGCTATAGTAGGCTCTATCCCCATAAGGATAAGTAGAGGCACGGTTATCGTTCCCCCTCCGACCCCAGTCAATCCAATTAAAAAGGCAACAAAAAAACCAACAATATAAAATTTCATTCTCTATTATCTCTATAGTGAATGTGATATAATATTCTTTTTCTCTTCTGGCAATTCTTTAATAGCCATTCTTTTAATAGTTCATTCTACAGCAAAGGTTTTTTAGTTAGATCAAAGGAGGACGATTCTGTTCAAAACAATAAAACGAAAAAACATCAATCAATCTATAAAAATCAGGCTATAAGCTCTTTTCCGGCTCAAGCTTCCTGCAAACTCATCTCTAACAGCACCACCCTCATTGTATTTTTGTTGTCTATTCTTTCTTTATCAGTTCCATGGAATATGTCACAATATCTTAGTTAGAAGACAATAGGGGAGGTAAAATAACACAGAAAATAGAGGGAAGAGGTGATTTCTGGTATTTAAGAGGCCTCTTTTTGGGAAACCCTACTGCCTACAGAGCAAAAGGGCATGAGGATAATTTTGGTGGGTGATGTCATGCTTGGAAGGCTCGTTGATGAGCTATTAGAAGTAGTGGATTCTTCTTACCCATGGGGTGATCTTCTTTCTCTTTTCCGATGTGCGGATTGGAAAGGCTGCAATCTAGAATGTGTTTTTACTGACCAAACGGAGTTTTATGAGCTGCCGCCAAAAGTTTTTCGTTTTAAATCAGCAGTTAAAAACATTGAAGTACTTAAAGATGCCGGCATTCGGGTAGTCTCCCTTGCTAATAACCATGTGCTTGACTTTGGCAAAAAAGCCTTGTGTGAAATGCTGGATCATCTTGATGCTGCTGGTATTCTGCATAGTGGGGCGGGAGTAAACCTAGAAGAAAGTCGGTTGCCAGTAATTGATCAGATTCAACGATTAAAAATTGGCTTTCTTGCTTTTACTGATAACGAACCTTCCTGGGAAGCTTCAGAAGAAGCGGGAATTCATTATGTTCCTATACAACTCGATGATCCAAGAGCTCAGACGCTTTTCGAGCTTGTCAAAGAAACAAAAACAAAAGTAGATTTCCTCATCGTTTCAGCGCATTGGGGTCCTAATTGGGGATTTGAAGTGCCGACTGAGCATATCGATTTTGCGCATAAATTAATAGAACAAGGTGCCGATGTTGTCTTTGGTCATTCCCCTCACGTTTTTCGTGCCATAGAGATTTTTCGTCATTCCTTAATCCTCTATTCCTGTGGCGATTTTATTGATGATTACATGGTAGATCCTTATTTTAGAAACGATTGGAGCTTTGTTTTTCTTTTAATACTGGAAGGGAAAAAACTAGTTTCTCTTCGGCTTTTCCCTGTGGTTATAACCAATTTCAAAGCCCAAAGAGCTAAAGGTAGAGAGGCAGAAGAAATTATCGAAAGGATGATATCTTTATGCAGGCCTTTTGGAACTAAGATCCACTGGGAAAAGGAAAAACACTATTGTTGGTTCAAGCTCTGAAAGAAAATAAGGCAAAACAGGGATCTTTTGGGGGTTGATGCAAATTCTTCTGTGCCATTGAAAAAAAAGATGTCATTTTCCTAGATACTTATTGAGAAAAACCTCCACGGCTTCAAAGAACTGCAGTCTATTAGCTGGATTGAGAAAATCATGTCCCTGATTTTGAAAAACAAGATATTCTACAGTTTGCCCTTTCTTTCTTAAAGCCTCAACGATTTGGTCGCTTTCCATTTTTTTAACACGGACATCGTTTTCTCCTTGGCCTATAAGTAAAGGGGCTTTGATGCGGTCAGCGGCAAATAATGGCGAACTACTTGTAAAATATTCACTGTCAGTTTGTGGGTCTCCTAGTCTTTTTTTGATTAAGATCTTTAATGGTTCCCAATAAGGCGGAAAGGAGTTGAAGAGCGTAAAAAGATTAGAAGGGCCCATAGCGTCGATGCCACAAGCAAATTCATCAGGATAAAAAGCTAAAGCTGCAAGCGTAGCATACCCCCCATAGCTAAATCCCATAATGGCGACTTTATGAGGATTAGCGTATTGCTGCTCAATAACCCATTTTTTAGCGTCAAGAATATCATCAAGCATTTTTTTGCCCCATTGCTTATTCCCTGCATTATAAAAATCCTTCCCATAACCGGTAGACCCTCTAAAATTAAATTGAAGGACTCCATAGCCTCTGTTGGCTAGGAACTGGACCACAGGGCTAAATTCCCAATAATCTCGCGTCCACGGCCCCCCATGCACATATAAAACAAAAGGGAGGTTTTTTGTATTTTCTCTAGGCAAAGTCAGATATCCTTCGATGAGTAGATTATCTCTAGCCCTGAAGGCTATGGGTTTTACTGGAGCAAGCTGGTAAGCTAAAAGTCGAGAGTTGGTGTGGAACAAAAACTCCGCTTTCATTTTTTTAGGGTAAAATAGATAATAGGTCCCAGGATCCATATCAGAACTAAATCGTATAGTCCACACAGTGTCCTCATAGTTTCTGCTGATAATCTCAATGGTGCCAGAATGAATCGTTTTGAGGTATGCAAAATATTCTTCCATTTGTGGGTCAAAGAATTGCCACTGAGTTTTATCCTTTATAATCGCAACGGCTTCTAGAGCATAAGTTTTAGGGTTCTCTACAATTCCGGCTACATCATACCGTGGATCTTCATAAAGTACTTTCCTTTGGGTTGATTCTATGGCCATCGATATGAGCCGAGTGGTGTTTGCCTTTTTACTGGATAGAAGCCAAAGAGATTTGTTATCAGGACTAAAATCCACAATTTTGACATTATCTTCTTCAAGCTGCCACTGAAGAAGCGGTTTCCAAGGGGAACGGACAGTTTCCCTGACATTGACTGCTCCTATCCCATTAGGCATTAGGGCTTGTGTGGCACGAATCTCAAAATTATGGTCGGCTACCCAATCGATTATATTTCCAGGGTTTTCTTCGAGTAATTCTAGTTTTTTTGTAGCAAAGATTAGTTTATAGACATCAAAATATTTAGGGTTCCGTGTATTGAGAGCCAAAAGCATGAACTTTTTGTTAGACGGCTCCACGGCAATGACTTGGACTTTAGCATTCTCAAAAGGGGTTAAATCTGTTGGATTTTTTCCATCAAGGCCTACTTCAAAGAGATGAAAATTCTCATTTCCTTTTTGGTCTTCTAGATAGAAAATAGAATTACTATCTGGATGCCAAAAAAAGTGCCTGATGCCCCTTTTTTCTAAGTGCGTGATAGTCAGTTCGTTCTTTTGTCCTAAGAACCTGACGCGAACGTTCCGAACCCTATTCTCTGGATAAAGATAGGCTAGTTTTTCTCCATCAGGAGAAATTTTTGGTGCTGCGGCTTCCGGTTCGCTGAAAAGAACTGGTAAAGGAATAAGGGATGAATCCGTCCCGAACAGAAGAGGGGAGGTGAGAAAAAAAGGGAAAATAAGTGACAAGACTCTTAGAGGTTTCATAAATGTTCAAAATCTTTATGGTCTATTCAATTTTTAAGCAAAGCTAAAGGAATGTTTTTTTTCAAGACACATCACACGAAGCCACCAGTAGTGGAACATGATCGTTAAGACTCCGAAACTCTTTAGAAAGTTTTTCCTTTTTTGATTGCTTTCGTTGGAAAAGTACTTTATTGAGCTTCTTTGAAATTCTAAAAAATTATTTTTCTTTTAAAGAATTGGAAGTGACTTCTATCCGAAAGTTTCTTTTTTTCTCTTTTTTTTATTTGTTGCTCCCCTTGTCTTGTGTAGCCCAACCCAAAAATCTAACCAGTTTAGAAGGTTCAAATGTAGGCCAAAATTCCGACAGCTATCAATTTACAAGACACCGAAAAAGAGAGCATCGAAAAGTTTATATTTTGGTGGAGATTGCTCCTGATGGCCTTGTCAAAAACGCTACCATATATAAGTCTTCCGGGTATCCCGAGCTGGATGAAACTGCCCTTCTGTCTGCAAGAAAATGGAAATTCTCAAAAGAAGCGAATCATTCAAACCGGATCCGCCGGAAAATCATTTGCGTTCGATTCAATCCTCCACTTCGGTCAGGATCTCAAAAAGTAGCTCCTCATCTCCAGAAGGAAGCAGTTGTTTGCTATGTTCTTGCTGAAGTTTTGGCAACTGGGCATGTCAAATCCACGGCTCTCTATAAGTCCTCTGGTGATGCCGAGCTTGATCGATTGGCTCTCAACGCCGTTAAAAGATGGAAATTACATCCAGCAAAAAAAGGGAATCGCCCCGTCGAATCAAAAGTCATTATTCCTGTTCAGTTCCACCTAAAGCACTATCAGAAAAAAGCGACGGCTAACTCAACTGATATTTCCAGTTAGGGATGGTGAGTTAAGGATGTTTTCTTCTTATTTTCTACCCTCTCTGGCGGCCAGTGCTCCAGCCAGAGCCTTGGGCTTGGCTGGTGGTGAAGGCCGCCCTATTCCGGCGTTTCTTGCCGTTCGATGTACTGTTTGAGGACGGTTAATGGGGCGCCCCCGCACGTGATAACGCAGTAGGAACGGCTCCAAAGAACTGCCTTACGATAGAAACGGGCGACCGTTGTGGCAAACTCTCTGCGGAGAAGCCTGGAAGAAGTTGTCTTGAGATGGTTCAGGAAGCGGCTGAGTCCAAGATTTGGTGGCAACGCAACTAGCAAGTGAACGTGGTCAGATTCTCCGTTGCACTCAAGCAGCTGTCCGCCCCATCCCTCCCAGCGCATTTCCGCAATAGCACGCAACCGGTCAAGCATGGGGCGGGTGAGCGCCTTGCGGCGGTATTTTGTGACAAGAACTAAATGGTAGTGCAGCGCGTAAACGCAGTGATGCAGAAGGTGCAAACGCACTTGACCTGTCATTACACTAAATGATAGACCATATTGCTGGCCACTGTCCAGCGTCGCCTCATGATGATCGCGTCACCCGCTGGTCTTCCCGTTCTGGGCCCGGTCGAGCGCAAGGTCACCTACCGGCTCTATCCATCCAAGACCGTCCGGGAGGAGCTTTTGCGGACTCGCTGGGTCCATTGCTTCCTCTGGAACCTAGCTTTGGAGGAGCGCAGGCGGGCGTGGAAGGAGGAAAAGCGGCGCATCGGTTTCGTCGAGCAGTGCTGATGGCTCACCGAGCTCCGTTCCTGCAGCGCGCTTCTCTCCTCGATTAACGCTCAATCCGCCCAGGTAACGCTCAAGAGGTTGGATCTCGCCTTTCAGGCGTTCTTCCGCCGCGTCCGGCAAGGCGAAAATCCGGGATTCCCGCGTTTCAAGCAGGCAGGGCGATTCAGCGGTTTCGGCTTCAAGCAGCACGAAGGAGACTGGCGGCTGCTCGCCAGAGAGCGAAGCGCTCACCTGAAGCTTCGTTTCTCTGGCATCGGGGAGATCCCGATCCGGGGCAAGGCCCGTACTCCCGGAGAACCCAGGACATGCGAGATCTTTCTTTCCGGCGGCCGATGGCATGCGTCGGTCACGATGCGCTGCCGGCCGGCGCGGGAGCATGGCTGTGGAGCCGAGGCTTTCGACCTGGGCACGGAGCGGTTCCTGACCAGCGCCAGGTTGGAGCCGGGAAAGAGCGAGCCGGACGTTTCCGAGGTCGCCAATCCGCGCCATCTGCGCAAGGCGCTTAAGAAGCTCAGGAAGCTCGGGCGGACGATCTCCCGCAAGATGGAGGCGGCGATCCGCAAGCAGGGGAAACGGAAGGGATTTCGCATTTCCAAGAGGTTGCGCAAGCAGTACGAGCTGCTCGCCCGGATGCACACCAAGGTGGCGAACGTCAGGAAGGATTTCCTGCACAAGCAGAGCGCCGCGATGGTGAGACGCAGCGGACTGTTGATCACGGAGGAGCTGGAGCCGAAAAGGATGACGGCTTCGGCCCGGGGCAGCCGGAAAAAGCCCGGGAAACGTGTGCGGCAAAAAGCCGGGCTGAATCGAGAGATGTTGGACGCATCGTTCGGAGCTTTCGGGGCGATGGTCGGATACAAAGCGGAAGAGGCTGGTATCGGATAGCTGGAAGCACAGGCGAGGACGTTGAAGCCAAGCCAGAGATGCCACCGATGCGGCGGCGTCGTGAAAAAGACCCTCGGCGACCGGTGGCATGAGTGCGCATGCGGAGCGTCCTGCCATCGGGACGAGAACTCGGCGCTCGGGCTTCTCGACTGGGGCTTGGCGAAATGGGAGAAGGATCACGGCTTCGCCTTTCCGGGGCCGAAGGTCGTTGTATGCGGAAAGGAATGGACGGGAACCGATCCATGCGTGGAGCGGGAAGCTCTGGCCGGATGGAACCTCGCTGCGGGCTGGAAGTCCGCGAGCCGAGCATACTCCGGTGAAACTGCCCGCAGGGAAGCGCGAAACTCCATCCCAGAGCCCTCAGGCTTGGATGGAGTAGTTCATGCTTTTTCTGGTAGCTTACTAAGCAGCCAATGGATTGTTTTTTTCACCCACTTTTCGAAAGCAACGACGGCCATTTCTAAATGTTCTATTACTGAGTCTTCTTTAGGACTATGAGATATGCCCTCTTTACTCTGCACGAACATCATCGCAGTAGGAATCCCGGCTTTGGCAATTTCAGAAGCATCATGAAGGGGGCCTGATCCTAGCGAGTGTACTTTTGAACAAACCTCGAGAATCGATTCTTTGCAAAGCTCCACAAGTTGAGGATGAAACCTAACGGGTTCTATCCTAAGAAGCGGTTCTGCCTCAAGCTCCAGATTTTCTTCATAAGCAATCTTTTGAGCTTCTTTAACCGTCTCTTCCCACATTTTCTCTAAGTTCGTTTTATCTAGGTTGCGTTCCTCTATGGTCAGTCGGCAAACGCCTGGAATGGCAGTTGGAATCCCAGGTTCGAGTTCACAACAGCCAGCCGTTGCAACTCCTTGATATCGATTCGCAACGGAGCGTAAAAAATAGACCAGGCGAGCTGCCCCTACAAAAGCATCTTTTCTAAGCCACATTGGGGTCGAACCACTATGATTTGTTTTACCCCTAAAAACGAGTCTGTGTCGTTCTACCCCTGCGGTCCCAAGGACAGCTCCAAGTGGTACAGACAACTTTTCTAAGATGGGACCCTGTTCGATATGCACTTCCAGATACGCTACGGCCTTGTTTTTAAGCTTAGCCGCTTCCCCCACTTTGTTGGCTGATAACCCGTTAGCCTCTAAGACCTCAGCAAGCGAAAGGCCAGAGGCATCTTTTAGTGAAAAGATTTCTTCTTTTTTTAAACTGCCTGAGACAGCACTGGAACCAAACAGGCTTCTGCCAAATCGACTCCCTTCTTCGTCTGCCCAATCTACTAAACAAAGCGTAATTGGAGGCTTGACCGAAGTATAGGTTCTTAGGACTTCTAGCCCGGCCAGCAAATCAAAAACTCCATCGAGCCATCCTCCAGAGGGAACAGAATCTAAATGTCCTCCAATCCAAAGTTCTTCTGGCCTTTGTCCCTGAATTTTTGCCCATAGATTTCCGGCGGTGTCCATTTCAGTTTTAAAGGGAAACTCTTGGACTTTGTTGAGAAACCATTTTCTAGCCTTTTGCCAACCGGCACTAAAAGCCACCCTTTGAGCCCCTAATCCATTGTCGGTCAGTGCTTTTAATTCTAAAAGTTCAGCAATGGTTCTTTTAGGATTTAGCATCATGGTTTAAAGAATGCTTATAGGAAGATCGGAAAAGATATTTGCCATTTCCTTGTTCGACGGAAAATTGGCCGTTTGCATAAATAATTTTGCCTCTGAGCATGACCATTTCTGCTCCACCTTCAATTGTAAAGCCTTCATAGAGATTATAATCTAGCTGAATGTGATGGGAATCCACAGAGAGGATTTGTCTTTTGTTTGGATTCCATAAGACAATGTCAGCATCATATCCTTCAGCTAGCCTTCCTTTTTGTCCCTCTAAACCAAAAAGAAAGGCAGGAATCTCAGCCGTAAGGCTTACGAATCTTTCCATTGGGAGGTTCCTTTGATTACAGCCATAATGAAATAATAAAGCCATTCTTTCTTCTATGCCCGGAACGCCATTGGGGATTTTTGAAAAATCGGATAGGCCTCGTGTCTTCTGGGATGAGAAATGAAACGAACAGTGATCCGTCGAAACCACATCGATTAGACCCAATCGAAGTCCCTCCCATAGAGCCATTTGATCCTCTTGTTTCCTCAATGGGGGAGAGCATATCCATTTAGCTCCTTCGAAATGTTCTAAGCCGGGTGTATGTCCCTTTCTTTCTAAATCTGCCTCGGTAAAGAAGAGGTATTGAGGGCAAGTTTCAGCCCATAGATCGGTCCCTCTCTCTTTGGCCCTTCGGATTTCCTCGAGTCCCTTTATCGAGCTTACATGAACAATGTATAAGGGCGCATTGAGCATAGAAGCAACCGAAGCGGCAAAGTGGATGGATTGAGATTCTAATTCAGGAGGCCTGGTCCGAGCATGAAATATCGGAGAGATTAACTGGTTGGCAAGGGCCTTCTTAATAAGGTAATCAATGATGTTCCCATTTTCAGCATGCACCATGGTCAAAAGACCATGTTCCTTCGCTTTTTCAACTGTTTTAAAAAATAGCTCTTCATCGATTTGCAGGGTATCTTTATAGGCAAGGAAACATTTGATGCTACTTACTCCTTTCTCAAGAAGCATTGGTAATTCTTCTAAATGGCTTTCTTCACGAATCACCAAATGAAATCCATAATCAATAAGGGATTTCGAACGGACTTTCTGTTGCCAATTGGCTAGAGTGGCATGGAGACTTTGGCCAGGATTTGGAAAACAAAAATTAATGTGGGAAGTTGTTCCTCCAGCAATTGCTCCAAGATGGCCGGAGAGGAAATCGTCGGCGGTTTGGTTACCCCCAAAAACCGTTTCAAGATGGGTGTGAACGTCTATTCCTCCAGGAATCAGATATTTTCCGTTCGCATCAATGGTTTTTCGTCCAGAAAGATTTTTCCCTAACGCAACGATTTTCTCCGCTTCTATCCCTATGTCCATTTCCGTTTTTCCATCTGCATTAACCAAAATGCCATTTTTAATCACTACATCCATAAAGAACTTCTCCGGTCGCCTTCTTTCCTATTGTCTCTAATGATTGTTTTCGGATGCCTGGGCGCACCTCTAGTTTTTGTGCCTCCATTGTTATCATTTCTATACAGGAATCGACAGGGCAAACATGTTGGCAGAGCGAACAGCCCACACAGTCCTCTATTCTAACCTTTGGGAATATCCACTCATGCTTCCCAGAGGGAGGAATCATAGTGTAAAGTTCTTTGCCATCAGTAAGATCAATGCAGCGATGGGCTGCGTCCCGGCAAACTATATAGCAAAGAAAACAATGAATGCATTTTTGTGGATCGATTTGAGCGATCTGTTTGAATGTTGGCTCTAGCTTGCGAAAGGGAACAATGTGAGAAAGGGATTTGCCCCTAAAATCAGCAATGGACCTAAAACCTTTTGCTTGCATCCAATGTTTGAGTCCAGAAAGTAGATCATCAATGATCCTAAATCCATTCAGCATCACAGCTGAACAAAGTTGAACAGAAGAAGCCCCAAGCAACAGAAATTCAACGCTGTCTCTCCAGGTGGAGATACCGCCCATAGCAGAAATTGGAACTTGTTTCTCTTGGACCATTTCCATGGAGGCTACCTTAGCAGTTAGACCAAGCGCAATAGGTTTGATAGCTTCTCCAGAATAGCCCCCATAACTGCTTTTCCCACCAATACTTGGTAGGACTTCAAAGGTTTCAAGGTCCACGCCTGTGATGGCTTGTATTGTGTTGATGAGGCTTAAGGCAGAAGCTCCCCCTTCCATTGCGGCTTTGGCTGTCTGCGTAATATCTGTCACATTGGGAGTAAGCTTAACAATCAGGGGTAAACGTGTCCCTCTTTTTACCCAAGAGGTCACTTCCCTACAGAGGGTTGGGTCTTGTCCAATTTTACTGCCTGTGCCTCTTTCTGGCATTCCATGAGGGCAGCCAAAATTAAGTTCGATCCCATCGGCTCCGCTGGCTTCGACCTTTTTTACTAGTTCTTCCCACTTTTTTCGATCGTATTCCTCCATTATCGATACGATTACTGCTCGATCGGGCCATCTTTTTTTAATTTCCTGGATTTCTTTGAGATTCAGCTCGAGGGGACGGTCAGAAATAAGTTCAAGATTATTTAAACCTAAAATTCGGTCCCATTTTTTATAGGAACTATAGCGACTGGATACATTTTCTACGGCTGTGCCAATGGTTTTCCAGACGGCTCCTCCAAAACCCGCTTCAAAAGCAGCGTTTACTTGAGCTGCTGAGTTAGTTGGGGGACCAGATGCAAGCCAAAACGGATTTATGGAACGGATTCCAGCAAATTCTATAGATAATTCAATCATAAGTAACCCAATCGATCGGTTCTTTAGGGAAAAGAGGCAGCAATAGAGAAAGCGGCTTTTTTCCCATCTTCAACAGCATGGACGGTCGAAAACATTCCTTTTTTCCGTATGCAATCCCCTCCAGCATATACCCTAGGAACGGAAGTTTCATATTTTTCATTGACCTTAATAAAACCATTGTCAAGTTCAATGGCCATTGTCTTGATCCATAAGGGCTTTTGTTGACCGCTTGCTCGAATGACCAATTCAGCGGGTAAAAAAAATTCTATTCCATTTTGTTCTTTTTTTTCTACTGAATGCAGGCTGCTGTGGGGATTGACACGTTGGCATTTTAGTCCAACTAATTTGTTTTCTTTTACAATTGCCTCTTTCACTATGGCCAAAGATTGAATGGGAACGGCTTCTTTGAGCACTTTTTCTATTTCTTTTGGATAAGCTCGAGACTCTTCAAACCTTTTTCTATAAAGAATGCTGACCTTTTCCTTAGCTATCTTCTTTGCTACTAGAGCGCAATCAATGGCAGTATTACCAAGGCCAATGATCACAATATTGTTGGCATCAGGCAAAGACCAAGGCTCTAATTTTGTTCTAGAGAGAAACTCTAGGCTGTCCAGAATGTATGCTTCTCCAGGGATCTGGAGCTGTGGGCTCTGACCTAAGCCAATGGCTAAGAATACGGCATCGTAAGCAGTTCTAAGCTCTTCTAAGGAAAAGTCTTTTCCAAGCTCCTTTTCTGTGTGTATTGTCACTCCAAGTTTTTTGACTTCTTCGACTTCTTTGAGCGAAACCTCGATTGGCTCGCGAAAAGAAGGGATAACGTAGGTGGAAAGTCCTCCTGGGAGTCGATTTTTTTCAAGTATGACTGCTTCTATTCCCAACTGAGCTAAAGTAGCTGCACAGCTTAGCCCCGCCGGTCCAGATCCTACGATGGCAACCTTTTTCTTTTTCTGAGTCTGAATGTGCCATTGTGAAGGAAGCTTCTGCATAGCCCAGAAATAGTCAATGGCAAAACGTTGAAGCCTGCCAATAGAAACAGAGGGTTTTTTTAATTTGGTTAATACACAAGCACCTTCACAGAGCTCTTCTACTGGACAGACTCTGCCACAGGTCCCACCAAGAAAATTGGCTTTTAAAATAACTTCGGCAGCACCTCTAATATCTCCCGTTTCAATGCGCTTGACAAACTTAGGAATTTCAATGCCCGTTGGACAGGCATTTACGCAAGGAGGATTCCAGCAATAAAGGCAGCGGCTTGCTTCTCCTATTGCTGCGTTTAGGGACAGAGGAAGGAGAGATTCTTTTAAAAATTCCATTTTTTCCCTTTTTCTTGCTATCTTCGTTTTTCTTAATGAAGGAGCTTCTTCAATGAAGCAAGTCCTATGCCCATTATATTGACTATTTAGTACAAAGTCCTTCCTGTTGTTTTTGGATGGATGGAATCCTTCCATAAGAATAAATGTAAAAAGGGTTGAGGTCGATTTTTTTCAAGAAATTTAAAAGGCTGTTTTTTTCAAACACCAGAGGTGCTTGGCCTTACTTTAAGCTGGCTATAGGAGCAGAGCAAACTCTTTGAGATATTCCCCCAGTATTCTCCTTCCCGTCTATTCTACTGAATGGCATGCGTTATGCTAGGCATGTCTCAAAAGCTATTGGTTTTTCCCAAAGAAAACTTGTGCCATTTCCTGTGTCATCCCTTGGCAACTAAATACTTATGGTTTGTCTTTCTCTAGGTTTCTACTAAAGATTCTCTAGCAATAGACAGGTACAACAGCAAAAAAAACTGCCTGTTATCTAACCACTTTCCTTCTGTTAAAGAATATTTTGGCTATTTTTAATAAAGATGATTATTAAAAGTATTGGGCATGGCACAAAATCTTTAGAGGAGTTGATTTCCATGCTCAAAGAAGCGAATGTAGAGGCGTTGATTGATGTCCGATCAATTCCTCGGTCTCGTCATAATCCCCAATTTAATAAAGAAACTATTGCAGAGGCACTTTCTAAAGAAAGCATTCTATATATTCATCTCCCAGAGGCTGGGGGATTGAGACATCCGAAAAAAGATTCTCCTAATAAAGGTTGGAAAAACGAGAGTTTCAGAGGATTTGCTGATTACATGGCTACTGCAAATTTTGCAGCCGCTCTTGATAAAATCATTGAAATAGGAAAAGAAAAAAGCGCAGCTCTTATGTGCGCAGAAACCCTCCCATGGCGCTGCCACCGTTCTCTCATTGCAGATGCTCTACTGCTCCGTGGAGTAGAAGTTGTTCACATCTTGCCAAAAGGAAAGGAAATAAAACATCAACTGACTCCATGGTCTCAGATAAAAAATGGGATAGTGACCTATCCTGCATCAGATGAAATGTAAGCTTTTCAATGAGTGATTAAACATTGATTTCCTCCCTAGAATGGCATTCGATCAGACGATAACAAAGTCTATAGCCACATTCTCAAAAAAGGACCTTTTCTTTCTATCTGATGCGAAGCGCCCCTTGCTTGCAGCCTTCAGTCAGAGGTTATTCGGTAATACAGTCTATAAATTTTAGAGACACAATCCGATTAAAAAAAAATTGGATCTAGTATTTACAATATTAATCACTATATTTTATGGATAAGTGAACTACAAAGTCCTGTTTTTGACTTTTTTTCTACTGATCCTTATTCCTAGCGCTGCTTTAGCGGTAGTTGTAAAGACACCAAAAGGGTATCGACTGACGATCTTGCCAATTCAAGGTGGGCAAGAACTAGTTGAAGGGCAACATGTGCCTGCTGGTAAAGTCACTATTGGAGAAATCAAAGAAGTCGTTTATGGAACGGAAAAAAAAGAGAAAAAAATTCAGAAGACCAAACATCGTTCTAGGAAAACAAAAAAGTAATTGTAGTTAATCTTATCACTCAATCTTGTTCAAGTATTAAAAAGGTTTTTTGTTATTTTGACTTTTGATGCGCTATTTCTTTGATTTTCTGTTCAGCTTTCACTTTTTCTACCAAGTTCTTAGTTTTTTCATAAATTTTTGCTAAGTTCCACCAGGCTTCCATATAATTGGGTCTAAGCTCAACAGCTTTGCGTAAAGATTCCATGGCTTTATGATAGTCTTTCCTTTCTCCATAAGCGATTCCAAGATTACACCAGGATTCAGCAAGATCTGGTTTAAGGCTGATTGCTTTTTTTAAAGCTTTGATTGCCTGGGAATACTGGCCTAGTTGAATATAGCACGCCCCTAAATTGGACCATGCCTTTGCTAGATTTGGCTGGTCTGCTAAGGCATGCTTGAAAGCTTCAGTTGCCTTTGCATACTGCCCTAAAAAGACATAACAAGTTCCAAGATTACACCATGCCTTTGCAAAGTCTTTTTTAAGATCGATCGCTTTTTTATACGCTTCGATCGCCAGAGAATAATGACCGAGGTTTTCATAGGCAATGCCAAGGAAAAAATAGGCTGCCGCTTCGGAAGGAAAAGTTGCAATCCATTTTTTTGAAAACACAACGAGACCTTTCCAGTCTTTGCTCTGCTCTAACTGTATTGCTTTTGTGAAAAAGTGAAGCTGATCTTCTTGGAAAGCCTTGTCTTTAATGATTAAGGGTCTATCGGATTGTCTCAATTTGCTTTGGGAAAAGGAAATGGAGGCAGTGTTACCGTTGGCCTGCTGAGAATAGCTTTCTTGTAGTGCCTTTTGGTTTTTGGCAGGACTTTCTTCTAGAATAGAAAAGAAGAACAAAAGCCATAAATAATAACGCGTTAGAAAAAGTTTCATGAATTTATTGGATTTTCAGATTTCATTTTTCCGAAATTAGTTGGTTTCCACCGTGCTCTGTGACATTGAGGAGGGGATACGAGCAGCGATTTCTCTACATACTTCATCTTCTGCTCTTCGAAAGGTAACATCCCTGATTAATAGGGCTGTGGTAAGAGAAGAAATAGCAATATCTAGAGGATCAAAGGCTGGGGCAAAAGAGGATTCCGTACGGCTTCCAGATACCTCCACTAAAGTTTTGGAAGATTTCGTAGAGACAAATTTGACTGAAATCCCAACCGTACATGCGGCATACATTAAAGAATAAATCGACATCATTGAGGTAACCTTACCATAAATAACACAATCGACTCCAAGCCAGTCTCCAACCGTGATAGGATCGGTTGCAAGCATATCAGAAAGCTTTTTCCATCCATGAGCCTTTAAAATAGAATCTGTCAGTTCAAGGCTTTGAATGGCTAAGTCTCTCTGAGCGAGATAACAGGCTACTCCCCTGCGTAATCGATTCGCTATTGTCCAGCGGAGCTGGTCCCTTTTTTCTTTAGATCTAAAAGACAGGGGAATGCCATTAAGAATGAATTTGCCTTTGGTTGCCTCTTCAATGAAAGGAAGCAGCGCAAATGTTTTAGGTTGTTCTATTGCTAGAAAGGGAGAGGCGATACGCTGGAACCGTGAAGGGTCCATTTCAATGACATAATCCATGGTTTTTTTCTTGCTATGAGCAACAAATTGTTTTTCCTCCAAAAAAAATCGTTGGGGCTCTAATTTTTTTCCATTAGCTTCCCAGGCCTTAGGAGGCTTAATAAAATCTCTTTCAGAAAGGCTCGTTGAAAGATTAACTTCGGTAGAAGCATCGGTTTCTTTTGAGAGTAAGGCTTTGGGGGCAAATTGAGTAGTATTTCCAAAGACAGGATAGGCCTTTCTTGGAGAGAGGGGAATTCTTAAGACGAGCTCTCGACACGCTTCATCTTCTGCTCTTTTTAAGTTAATGTCTCTTAGGTTTGTTAAGGTCAAAACAGAAGAAATGCCTATGTCAACGGGATCAAATCTAGGGTTAATATCTAAGAGGTTTCTATTGACACTGCCGCTAAAAAGTACTTTCCCTGTCCTTGAAGAAATGATCTTTATGGAAAGTAAAACCCTGATGCCGCTGCCCATGATCATATAAAATCTCTGATATGGAAAGACTTCTCCATAGACCAGCGCATCGGCCCCCAGCCATTTACCAAGGACTTCAGGCTTAATGGATTGAAGAGAGACTTCAGTCCTAATATTTTTTGCCTGAAGCACTTGATCTATTATAGAAAGGGGTACGACTTCAAATTCCCTTGAGGCAAGAAAGCCAAAAAATACTCTTCTTACTCTTTGGGCAATCGTCCATCTCCAGCTTTCTAAATTGTCCTTATCCCTATTATCTATTTTAACCCCATTAATAGAAAATTTACCGCTTCCCTTTTCAAGGAAAGGTAAGACGGCTATTCTTTGAGGGACATTTTGCTCGTAGTCTGCGGCAATTTGGATTTTGCAGGCACCAGGATCAGCTTCAATAAGGTAGTCATACCAGTGTTTTTTGCCATGTGAAGTTAAGCCTTCTTCTTGCAAAAAAAGCGGCTGATCCTCAGCCTTGGTTGTTGCTAATGAGGTGGATTGATTGGAGGATAGAGTTGAGTTGGGTTGAATGCTTGTTGAAAGAAAAAGACTAATATTGTAGGCAAATAAGGAGGATACATGCTCTGTGCTACAAAAAGCGAAAAAAACTAATAGAAAGTGTACAAAAGTAAGTCGACTAAACAATTGCAAAATCAATTTCTCCTTTTTTATAGTTAAATCAGAGAAATAGTAAAGAATAGTTATTGATATTGCGATGCCAATCTAATTAAATGCATGCATGGCGTCTGCAGAAGGATTCAACCCTTGGTCTTTTTTCATCCGTCTGCTAAGAAAATCTCCATTCTATCGGTTCACTCACCATACCAAATTTCGTCCTCAAGGCAAGCGGTCCCGGACGGCATGGGGGAGGCGAATTGGAAATTTTCCTGCCGTAACCGTTAAGTCGCACCATCCTTTCTCATCTTCGGGTACAGACTCGGAATTGTGCCCTCTCCCGAGATGCGACGATGGACCTTGCCTGGCCTCGATATTAGGCTGGTTGGATCAAGCCCCTTCGCTCATGTCCCTTCGACAGAAAAACCCAATGCCAACCTCGCGACTCCTTTTCCACTACATCCTGAGCCTCCTTGCCCTCGCTCTATTCTTTTTCGCCTTCCACTTATCCGCCGAACCTTCTGCTACTTCCGAACAAACCATCCCCGATATCAGCCGCGATCCCTCCGACTTGCCAGGGCTGCAGGGAAAGAGGCCGCCAAAGCTCGTCAAAGTCACGCTTCATGCGATCGAAGTGGAAGGAAGGCTAGCGGATGGAGCCTCTTTTCCGTATTGGACCTTCAACGGGAAGGTCCCGGGTCCGTTCCTACGCGTCCGTGTTGGCGATACGTTGGAGATCCATCTTGCCAACGACTCGACGAGCCGAATGGTCCATTCGGTCGACTTTCACGCCGCATGGGGATTTTCCGGGGGAGCCGCGGTGACCCAGACAATTCCGGGTCAGGAAAAGGTCTTTACCTTCCGGGCCCTCAATCCCGGCCTCTATCTCTACCACTGTGGAACGCCGATGGTAGCCCAGCATATCGCAAACGGCATGTACGGCCTGATCCTGGTCGAGCCTGTCGGAGGACTTCCCAAGGTCGATCGAGAGTTTTACATCGTGGAAGCGGAAATCTACACCTCTGCCCCCATGGGTTCCCATGGCCCGCAGACCTCGGACATAACGAAGATCCTCCGTTCGGAACCCGAATATTTCGTCTTCAACGGATCGGTCGGTGCATTGAGTCGACACCCGCTTCGAGCAAAAGTCGGGGAGAAGATCCGGATCTATTTCGGGAACGCCGGTCCGAATTTCTCTTCCAATCTCCATCTGCTCGGAGCCGTGTTGGAACATGTCTCTCCGGATGGCAGTGTCCTTTCTCCCTTGCGCGAAAACACTTGTTCTCTCTTCATCCCAGCAGGTGGAGCTGGTTTTGTCGAATTCACGCCCAAAGTCTCCGGCCGCTATCCGCTGATGGACCATTTTTTCGCCCGGATGGAAAAGGGTTTGGGCGGAGAACTCATTGTCGAGGGTCCTTCTGATCCTGTGGTTTCTCATGAGGGACCGCAAACTCCAACTGGCAGAACGACACAAACGCCATCCCATTAGCCTAGACGCTTCTGCCACGCTTGTCTCCCAGGCTCAATCATCGGCAGGAGAGGGCTCGAAACAGATTTGGAATCGGTCTTTCCCCAAGTCATCCGCACTTCCGAGCGAAAAGCCCGCAGACCAAGACGAAGAGGAAAAACGAAGGAGGAGTTCTAAATTGGGTAACCTGTGCACGAAAAGCCATAGTGGTAGAGGAGAAAAAAAGAATTGACATAAGACAATTGATTAGGAGCTGTAGCACAGTGGGGAAAATATTATGGAATGAGTTAAATTAATATCAAAAGATAAATCTATCCTTGGATAATCCATAACTTTTGATGGTATCATTACCTATGCAAAAATGGATTTTTTTATTTATTGCTGTCCTTGGCTTTGTGGCCTTTCCAATAGTATTTGCCTTTGGACTCTCTACAGATGATAGACTAGCAACCGATCGAAAAGCCATACTTTCGATGGTAGGGAACTGGAAAGTTAGCTATCGATTCAACGAGCTCTATCCATTACACCCGAGCTATAGCCTCCATGCTCCATATGATATCAAAGGGTACGAAAAAGTGATCATTATTGAAGAGAAGCCTAAGCATATAAGCCTACAACATTTCCTGGTTGATTCTAGGAAAAGAGTCATTAAGCATTGGAGGCAGGATTGGGATTATGAAAGAGAGTCTTTTTGGGTCTATGCAGGCAATAATAGTTGGAAAGTAATACACCTTAATCCACAGGAGGTTAATGGTTGTTGGACG
Organism: Candidatus Methylacidiphilum fumarolicum; assembly: GCF_949774925.1. Taxonomy (GTDB): domain Bacteria; phylum Verrucomicrobiota; class Verrucomicrobiia; order Methylacidiphilales; family Methylacidiphilaceae; genus Methylacidiphilum; species Methylacidiphilum fumarolicum. The sequence goes on along the minus strand of NZ_OX458932.1, from coordinate 1,918,998 downwards.
CAAACTGTCTGGAATGTGGATGATTCCCCTCGTTATGCTAGTTATGGTCATTGGAACCATACAGGGAGTTATTCGGAATGGATATCCAACAAGTTGATGCGACCACTTCCTCGAAGAGAATTATCACGACGATCTGACTATAACCTGATGGAATCGGTCATGCACCAGATTGTTTTTCAAGGAGGCTGGATGATTCAAGAGGATAACGAAAAGTGGATTAAAGAACCATCTAATACTTATGCACTTGTTAAAGAGCTGGGAATAATTTCGTATAGTTTGGAAAACAAGTTGGACTTCGATCCCGCTCTCTCTTATATGAAAAAAACAGAAAAGTTTTGGAGTAATGTTAGATCTGTGTGGGAACAGATATTGGGTGAGTACCAGGAGATCAAATATAAGGAAAAAGGGGAGGGGAAAAAACTAGCAGAAGAGCTCTTTGCGGAAGCTGAAAAGTTTGGTTTTACACACAAGACCGACGAACAGCTGCATGATTTGATTACTAAAATAATCGAAAGTCATTTTATTTTGATCCCAAAAGACAAGAAACAGAACCTTTCTTTTTTTAGGCAATAGATTATTTTTTCCATTTGCAATGGAAAGTCTTAAAAGATTTGGAGTTTTAAAGATCACAGAGTTTGAGGAATGCTAGACAAAATCTTTAATTTGTATAGTAGCTGAGCAGACATAGTCCTTTTTTGATTTGTATATAATCTTATTGTTACAGAAGATAAAACAGGAAAATACCTCCAATAGAGGTGGAAAGAAGGTTTTTATGAATCGAGAGTTGATCAAAGAGAAAATATTACTAGCAAAAGAGAAAAAAAGGCTTTCGTGGGAAGAACTTTCTAAACAAACAGGGATCTCTGAGGTGTTTTTAGTGGCCGTTTGTCTTGGGAAAGCTGTTCCCAAAAAAGAACAAGCAGAACTCTTATGCCATGTTCTAGGTCTAGAGCCTGAAATTTCCGAATACTTACAGAAACCTGTTGATAGAAGTTGGGAAAAACAAATACCCAATGATCCAGTCCTGTATCGTTTTTACGAAGCTTTTGGGGTGTATGGAGAAGCTATGCGAGAACTCATTTGGGAAAAGTTTGGAGATGGCATCATGAGTGCTGTGGATATGGAAATTTCCATTGAAAAAGTGGAATCTTCAGCTGGGCCACGGATAAAAATCATAATGAATGGAAAGTTCCTTCCCTACAAGAAATGGTAACAGATGACCATTACCATTTGTTATAAAATAAACATTTCTTCTAAAAGCTTTTACATTTAGTCCTTTGAGGCAGACAAAGCTATTAAAGGCCATTTATCTTGCCAAGGATAAGCCTTTTGGAAAGCGTAAGCTGCCCTGAGTGTCGTGAGATCATCTAGATGTCTTCCAGCAATCTGAAGACCTACAGGAACATTTTTTGATGTCCAACCCGCTGGGACAGCAGCTGCGGGTTGTCCAGTCATGTTCATAATATAGGTAAATGGAAGCCAAGAAAGCAGTGGATCAGCCCTTTCTCCATCAATGATGTCTGGTCCTTGAAAATAGAGAGGAAAAGGAGGAACAGCAGTAACAGGGGTAAGAAAAAGATCATACTGTTCCATAAGTTTACTCATTTCAAAAATCACTTTCCTTCTTATTTTCAACGCTTGAGAAAAGTCTTCAGGCTTAAAACTGCGTTCCAGAAATCTCGTGATATGACTGCTGATTTTCTGGCGGTTTTCACTTACGGCTTTCTTTAGCACTGGCAAATCTGCTCCAAAATATACTAAAGTAGAGAAAGCTTCTGAAGGATCAGGCCAGCCAGGATCCACTTCCTCAATTTTACATCCCAGATCCGTTTCAAAAAGTTCAATTGATTTTGTAACGATTTGTTTTACTTCAGGATCTATGCGTGCATACCCAAGATCAAGGCTGTAGGCTATTTTTAAGCCCCTGATATCTTCCTTTAAACAATCACTCCAGCAAAATTCTGCTTTCGGGAGTGAATAAGGATCAGAAGGATCAGGTCCAGAAAGAACAGACAAAAGAAGCACAGCGTCTTCTACTGTTCGACTAAGGGGACCAGCATGGGAAAATAATTCCCAGTTCTCTAAATCTTTTCCTTTCCCAATAGGCCATGGTATTCTACCCCTTGATGGCTTATAACCGAAAATGCCACAGAAAGAGGCTGGAATACGAATAGATCCTCCACCGTCGCTGCCTAAGGAGAGTGGACAAAGACCAGTAGCAACAGCAGCTGCTGAACCTGAACTGGAACCACCAGAGGTATACTCCAAATTCCATGGATTTCGAGTCGCAGGAAAAATTGGATTGTGACTTGTCGCGCTAAATCCAAATTCAGGCATGTTTGTTTTGCCAAGGATAATTGCTTTGGCTTCTTTTAGTCTTTTGACAAGTAGATGATCTTCTTTAGCTATGTAATCTTTTAAAAGATAGGAACCATAGGTTGAAGGCGTAGAAACAGTATCAAAGTGATCTTTGATTGCGATAGGAATGCCAAACAAAGGAGAAGATGTATCGCCATGAAGAATCTCTTTTTCGAGTGCTCTCGCTTTTTCTTTGGCTGCTTCTATCGATAGAAAAGTAAATGCATGAATAATTGGATCGATATTATTGATTCTTTCGGCATATAAATCGATGAGTTCAACCGGGGAGAGTTCTTTCTGCCTAATCAATTGGCTAAGATCAGTGGCACTTTTTTTCCAAAGCTCTTTCATGAATCTCCCTTTTTGAATGTATATCCAAAAATAAATTCTTTGCAAAGAGGCCGGTTTTATGACTTAGCAAAAAGTAGCTCGCCTTTTTTCTGCTTTTCAAAGCATGTGCAATCGGACTTCTCTTTATTCAATTGATAGTATGGAGGGATCACTTCTTGCACCACAAATTTGGCTTTTCTACGAGGTATGAGGGATGAAGTATAGAAAAGCAAGGAGAAGTTTTAAAGTTTCCTAAGCACCTTAAGCTTTAAATACCAGATTTAAGGATAATCGATTTGCATAGGCATGGTATAGGATTTAGGATGGGTAGCTTATAAACTTAATATCTTTTAAAAAAATCTTAGAACTAAAAAGAATAGGATAGAAGATTTAAAGAAATTCAACGAATATTTTTTCTCTTTTAAATCCTTTGGATTAACCAGGAATGTGGAGTTAGAAACTCGGAAATAAAAAATTATGCTCGACTTTGAAGGAATTTAGTATTCAAAATATGGAGCTTAGGGCTTAGAAAAAATGGGTAAAACTTCAAAAGAAAAGAAGAAAAAGGCTTCTTTTGATATAAGAGAACGATTGCTCAAACTTCTTGAAAAAGCAAAAGAAAAGGGCCTACCTAAAAGTAGGCTTCTTCCTAAAAATCATAGTTCAGAGGAGAGTAATAAACACTTTAACCAACTGATCCAAGAAAATAAGGTCATCAAACTTTCTGAAAGATATTATTTGTTTGACTATGCGCCGAGTGTGGAAAAGATCGCTGGTAAAATTGAAAAAACTTTAGAATCCCTTTTTCCTGCTGAGGAAAAGCCTATAGAATACAAGCCTATTTCTGCAACCCAATTGTACAAGAAATGCCTAAATTGTCCTAAAACTCTTTTTCAAGAGGCTTTAGACTGCTTAATCATCGATAGTCTTCTGATTCCCTTAAGGATAGGCAAAACAAGGTACTATTTGCCTATGGCTCTTTTTTGTAAAGAAGTAAAAAAAGGCACTTCTGTAATTAATCCAAAAAAGATTTATAAAGCTTATGAGGATCTCCTTAAGGAAAATAAGTTTAATAACATCTCTCATGTAGCAATTGCTTCTTTGCAGAAGAAATCTGGTGTTGATCTAAAGAGCCTTCACGAATGGCTTCTTGAGCAGAGTAGAAAGGGCTTAGCCCATCTTTTTGAAGGAGACTGGGCTTTGGCTTCTGATATAGAAAAACAGGCAGTTATGCAGTATGAAGGCAATAAATTTTTACGAGTAAAGCTTGAGCAACCTTATAATTGAGAAGATGCCACCACCTTTTGAAGTACAAATTGTTACAGATCCAAGGGTTCTTCCTGATTCTCCTCTTAGAGGATTAAATGAAAGACCTCTAAAATTCCTCCTCAAAAAATTTGGAGAGCTATGTCAAAAAAACGATCTTCCCAAAGCCTATCTGATATCTTCACCCGAAGCGGGTTATGGTAAAACCTATCTTATTGGAAGATTATTTCAAGAGCTTAAAGGCAAAGCAACGCTCATTTATTTTTATGCGTTTATTGATTCTAGTCGGTTTTGGATAAATATCTTCGATAGGATTCTTACCGAGCTTACTCAGCCTGAAGAATTTATAGATATAGATAGGAGAAATAACCGATCCTATACTCAGTTTGAGATTTATACTAGTCGCATTATCGGCAATCTTTTGGCGGATCTTATAACTTCTAAATTGATTGAACCACAGGAGCTTATTCATCAGGGGCTTGTAAGAGGAGTTGTCAATGAGTTGGATGTTGTAGAAGCCTTAAGAAAGGCACCTAATCAAAAGGCTGATTTTTCAAATCCTTCCGAAAAATGGATTCAATGGATGCAAGCATCTTATTGGGATTCTTTAGCTCAATGTTGCGAAAATGCTTTATACAGAAGAGGTATCAATATTGGAGAGCTACGTGACCTTATCCCTCTGTTTTGGATTTTTTTCTGGTATTCCGCCAACCCTGATCTGCGCCACAGGGAGACGTGTATAGAATGGCTAAGAGGAGCCACTTTAGAGGAAGAAGATGTAAGAAATATTGGTCTTCCAATTAACTACAATGAACCTATGGATTTGCCTATTGACACTCGAAATGATTTGTGCCGGAAGCGAGTTTATCAATTTTGCAACCTAGCCTCTTTTGCGCGTCCTTTTGTTTTCTGTTTTGATCAAACTGAGCGTTACGGAGAGGATAAGTCCTTATGTCAGAAGTTTGGATCTGTGATTGGTTCTCTTGTGAATGAATGCAAGAATCATCTAATTATTCTTACAACAAATTTCCATGCTTGGGAGCAGAATAGAAATTATATCCAAAAAGCAGATCTAGAAAGGATTGCCTATGAAAAACAGTTAGAGTTAGAAGGTTTGAATATAGAACAAGCCAGAGAACTTATCGAGCAAAGGATCAAGAGATATCCTATTGAAGAAAGCAAAGTTAGAAAGCTTCTTGAAAAATTGCCCTCGTTTTTTTCTACCCAATCAAAAGTAGGAATTAGAAAGTTTCTTCAATGGGCTGAGAGAGAATTTGAGCAAATAGAAGAAACAAATGAATTAAGAGAAGGAGACGAGGAATTAGAAAAGATTTTTAATGAAGAAAAGAAAAAGACTCTTTCTGGCCAGGTTCTATTTCAACCTGATCTCTTTCTCGAAGCAATTCAGGTAGCACTTATTGGAAAAAAAGAATCCATCCAGCAGATAAAACACGATTACTATTCGCTTTGTTGGGAACATGATGGGGATCAGACTACAGTTTATTTTGGCTGTGAAAAAAGTGATAATTGGAAACGTTGGGGCGCAATCGCTAAGAAGACACTTGAACTATCTGCTTCTTTTCAAGCCAAAAGCAGACGGTTTTTAGGTATATTTCCTAGATCCCATGAACTAAAGACAATTCCTGGGAAAAATTGGAAGGAGACTAAAGAAAAAGAAACAATCGATCAAGCCAAAAACTCTGGTTTATTACGCATAGAAGCTCTTGATAAGGAAAAAACGGCTGATTTCTATGCTCTGGCTATACTTTATCGCAATGCTATTTCTAGAGATATCAACTATTCGAAAGAAAAAATAGAAGAATTTGCCTCAAAGAAGCTTGCTTCATGGATTGATCCATTAATTTCACTATTACCTCAACTCCCCCCTCTTCCTATTACTTCTACTGCTCCTACTGGATCAGAGATTACTGTAACACAACCAGACTCTAGCAACGAGAATGATCCATATAGAATTTACAGAGAGAAGTTGAATGAATTTTTCTCTAAGAATAACATCGATGCTAACGTTCGTGATTATAAAATTGCTCCGCAATTTGTTCGGTTTCTTGTTGAAAAAGATGTAAGGGTAAGAATAACGAATATCGTGGCTAGAAAGAAAGACATCCAGTTACATCTTGGACTAGATGTTCCTCCCTTTATCGATGCGTATAGAAATTATGTAAAGATCGATGTAGCCATCCCTCAAATAGATTGCGTAGTTCCTTGGAAGAAAGCATTAAGACATCTTAAAGGAAATCTTTCATTTCCAATTGGTAAAACGATTGACTTAGAACAGTCCGAATGGGTTATCGGTGATTTTATGGATAGCAATTTTGCTCATCTATTAGTAGCTGGAACCACAGGGAGTGGCAAGAGTCAATTTTTGAAATCACTTATTGGAGCCATCCTTTATAAATTTCCAAAAAAAGCTAGAGTCTTTTTGATTGATTTTAAAGGGACTGATTTTTTTCCCCTAGAAAGCATAAAGAGCCATAAGGAAGCTGAGGATTTTTTGAAGAAGGCAGTTGAGGAAATGAATTCTCGGAATGAAAGATTAAATAAAGAAATGCTTAATGACCTTAATAGCCTGTATAAGACAGGGAAAGGAGACATTCCATATTGGATTATTGTGATTGATGAGTATGCAGATATGATCTCTGGACTAAGAGGCAATAGGAGAAGAGAGTTTGAAAGTTATATTCAGCGAATTGCTCAGAAGGGAAGAAGTGCTGGAATTCATCTTATCATTTCTACTCAAAGTCCAAGGAAAGAAATCGTTTCAGGACTAATCAAACAATGTCTGCCTGGAAAAATCTCTTTTAGAGTAACTGATGATACGGAGTCTTTATTGATCCTTGATAGAGGCGGAGCGGAGCAGCTCAGGGGGAAAGGAGATCTGCTTTGTAATTTTCAACACGGCAGATTTTTAAGAGCGCAATCTGCTTTTATTACCGATAAAGAATGGAAAAAAGTTGTTTTACAAGCCGTTAGATAATAAGTGAAATCCTTCTAGGAAAGAGGAGCAAAGGCTTAATAATTTTTCTCTCTGCTTAGTGTCTGTTGCCTTCTAAGAGTGTTATTCTTCCTTTTATAGAGTTCCTTTTTTATTTTTTCGTAATGGAGGTAGTTGTCTTTTCATCATTTGTTGATCATTTACATTTTAATCGGATGGATTCTTTGGGCTTAGTATATCTGCTTTGCCTTTTACACATAAAAACTTCTCTAATTTTCTGGAATTCAAGATAATATTTATTAAAAGAAGCTAAAGCCAGAATTAAGCAACAAGCGGCTATTGCTTCTTCGAAGTTAGAGAGGATAATGCACCGAATAAAGCCTGATGAAATATTCTTGACTGCTTTTGAAGGGTTCCCCAATAGCCCTTTACCTGTTCTTCATTATCAAGGAGTATTAAAGGAATATGAAAGAAAGCCTTCTGCCGTTGAAGAGCTTTTCTATTTGCATCATTGGCAAGGGTCTTGGGTAAATGGAATTTACTCTTTTGATCATTTTCATTCGACCACACATGAAGTGCTTGCGGTAGTAAGTGGACAAGCTAAGGTTAGATTGGGAGGACCTAGAGGCAAAGGGATAGAATTAAGTGTAGGCGACGTAGTGGTGATTCCTGCTGGAGTAGCGCATGCTCGGATTTGGGCTAGTTTGGGCTTTCTTGTGGTTGGAGCTTATCCAGAGGGTCGGTCATGGGATCTGCGTCGAGGGGATCCAAAAGAACTGCCTATTGTTTTGGAGAATTTAGCTCGAGTAGCTCTTCCTAAGACTGATCCTGTTTATGGTGCAGATGGCCCTCTGGTTGAAATTTGGAAGCGCGTTCATTAAAGAAACAGAGATAAAGAATAAATATTATAATTTCTTCTGTTATTTCAAAGGTATGAATTTAAGAAACTAGAGAGGGAGAATCGTCTGTTTCTTCTAATTCAAAGATTATTTCTTCGAGAAAAACTTTTTTAATCCCCTCTGGGAATTGCCAATGCGTCTCAACCCAATATTTTGCGGTCTGGTCCAAAAGGGTGTAACCTGAAGATTTGACGATTGTTGAAGAAATCACTTTTCCATTATGCACGGTAATTCGAAGGACTACTTTACCTTGCATATGATTTAACCTAGCCAATAAAGGATAGGGAGGGACTGGAAGATGGTAGGAGACTGGACCATGGATGCCTTTGAGCTCTTTGGTATTCGAAAAATTAATGGGATCAGCTAGCCTATCCCTTTCTTCTTTCTTACTCTTTTTAGGAGAAAAGTTAGTATATTTTCCAAGATTTTTTGATAGTGGTGTTGAAGAAGGATGTGTGATGTTTTCATCCGTTTTTATTGGTGTAATGGATTGGGGTGGATCTTGTTGTTTTGTCTTTTCATCAAAAAGGGGTGAGGAAGCCGGAGGGGGTTGAGCAACAAGAGTAATGGCAATCTCATCTTCCTTTTTTAATAGTCCTTGTTGCACGATTGTATCTTTTTTTTCTTGTGAAAATCTGCAATGAAGCAGAAGCCAATGAGCAACAAATGCAAGGATGAGACAAAATAAGAAAGTATAGTTTTTGTTGCCAGAAGAGAGTGTTTCTTGCGAAGGGCTTTGTTGAAAGAGTATCGTCTTCATGCTTAAAACATGAATCAAGAAGGTCTTGCCGGAACCTATATAAAGGCCTTTTAGCTGTTAAAAGATGGTCAAAAAATCTGGTAGCTAAAATGAACAAAGACCAGGAAAGGGATTATGGGAAGGTTTTAGTGGGATTAGAAAATTAGGTCAAAAAATGATAAATATGGGAGAATACAGGATTGAGGATAAGTGGGATTGAAAAAGATGAGGATTGATCAACAAAGGAGGTTGGCTCTGCATTTTTCTTTATAGAAAATGTTGATCAATCCGATTCTGGCTTACGGTAGATAAGAATGAGAGTTTGGAATTCATCTAAGAGCCTCTGAACTATCCTCTTTTTGATCTAAAAGAGTTTGCAAAAAAAAGCTTTCCTATCTGCAACTATTCAATTTCATAATGTCTGAGCTCTAATCTCTAAAGATAAGCTCGTATTTGCAAAGATTCTTAAGAAAACAAACAATTTTGATTCCCCCAGTGAGCGATCTTTTTCAAAGTCAAAAGGAGTTATGTTTGGAGCTGATTTTTCATTAGCTTGTAATACATAGATATGCTGTGTTGATAGAAAGGGTTCTCACAATCTATACCTGAACAAGGAGAACCAATAAGGACAATTGGAGTAGCTGAGGGGGTGAAAAAGAATGATTGGACAACAGGCAAATGAATATCGGCAGGCTGAAGGGATTCTAGAGGCTTTAGAATGGTGTTGATTAAATTGAGAGCTTTAGTTTGAATTTTAGTTAAAAGAGATGAAATTAGGCGGCCATAGTTGTTTCCAAGCTCTTTGATCCCTAGTTGTGAAAGAAAAAAATCTATATGAGGCATAGACTTTAAACTGTTTTTCTCTAAAGGGTTGAGAAGATCTGATGGTGTTGGATTATTGATGTCAGATAGAAGCTCGAATGTGAATGGAAGCTGGGGAACCCAATCCAGTGAATTGGTAATGCGAAAAGCCAATCCTTTGTTGCTGAACAGGTGGTCAAAGTCATAGGCATAAAAATCATTGCCAGGCTTGGGCTGGGCGAAAACATAGCTTTTGTAATTGTGGGATGGATTGGTAGGCTGATAGTGCAAATAAGATCGAATGAGGGTTGCAACGGCTGCTCCTTGACTATGTCCGGTGATATAAATTGGGGAGCCAGAAGGAACATTCCTTTTTAATTGATTCACTAGGCCTTTTTCTGGATGAAGAAGAAGGAGGAGGGCACCAATAGCAAATCCTGCATGAACAGAAGCTTGAGGATGAGGAGCAAATTTATAAGCAATGCATTGATGCTTATAATTAAGTTGGGCATCTGATTTAATCAAAAAAGAAAGAAGATCCTCTAGAATACTCCCAAAACTTAGAATGGTCCCACGAATAACAATGGCATAAGTATCTGTGGATAGCTTTTTCCATAATTTCCATCTTTCATTGAATGGAGAAAATTCTAATGAATCAAAAATCAATTGCCAGTCTGACAGATTATTAGGGATAGGAATCTCTTCAATCTCAGCGCATAAAGATGCAAGCCCTAAAGCTTCTACAAGATCAAATCCCTCCTTAAAAGCCATAAATGATAGTCTGTTGGAAACGGAACAATCTCTGCCTAGAAAAAAAGAATGTCAATTTTTTTTAGGATCCAAATGAGTATTGTTGAAAGTAGTATTTAATAAAATGCTGGAAGAGAAGTTATGAATAGTTATTGCTATTACGATGCCAATCTAGTTATAAATAGGCATCGCAAACCTATATTCGCCGAAGAAGTTTGGCGCGTTGATCGATCGAAGCCTAAACAGGCAGTAGAGAAAGAGGGCGGGAGGGGAGGCATCCGCCAAACAGTCTCTGGTAAACCGCTTGTATTACCATCATGAGCACTATCTAGGGGAGCGGTAAAAAGGCGACGAGAACGCTGCACAAGGGAGTGATTTCTCGTCTGTTTCTTTGGCTTGGACCGTTTTGTGGCAAGCCTCTTGTGAACGTGGGAAGTGGGACAAGCTTGTGGTAGAATACTACGCAGAAAAGCGATTTTGCTTTCTGGATATTCTACTCTCTGCAGCGAATAGCATCTGTGTTAGGAAAAAGAAAGATGCCCACTTCTAAATTTCACATCACAAAAGAGAGGAAGCTGCCATCTTTTTTAGGTAGCGAAAGACTTGCAATGGGCAATAGAAAAGCTGTCAAGAGTAACGCTGCGTCAGTCGATTGTATGCGAGGAATGGAGCTACCGGGCTTTTGAAGAGAAGGGAAGGCAGTATATCCCACATACGAGCATTGAAAGTGACAAAGGGATGGTCATTGTTTTGTCAAGATAACTTAAATATTCAGGGCATGTTTGCATTGTTTTAAAGGAAAAGGAGGCTGCAATTCCCTATGCAGCGACACTACAAATTTCGAAGCGATCATATGGAAAAGCGATCTGGATAGAAGCTTGACTTTCTGAAGTTTTTGCAGATGACCGCGGAAAGAAATATAGGTAAGAGATTGGGGAGTTGCTCTCTAAGCTTTCTAAATATCATAAGGAGGAGGGGAAGAAACGGCATCATCTTCAGCTGATTAGTAAGCATACGGGAAAGACAGCTAAAGCAAGACGCATCCGCAAGCACAAAATTGGAGGAAAAAACGACAGCTTCGTGTGCGCAAGGGGCAGGTGGAAATCGAGCGGCAACTAAATACACGCCTAAGCCCTCTTCTTACATTACGAAAAGCTTCAGAACTTGTTTCTTGAGGATCTACCTATATATGGAAACGCTCCAAGTAGAGAGCATTCCAGGGGCATCCTACCAATGCCCAGCTATGCGCTTCAAGAGCGAATCGAATTTCTTGGGTCGGCGAGAGGTTCTTGTCGAGAGATAATCAACCTAGCCTATTGCTTTCTGGCTTTGTCTGCGGTGTGGGTATGTCCATCTGAAGCATCGTACTGGAGCCAAGTTTGCGTACTAGCCTGGCGGGCATATGAGCTATGCGGGTAGAGTGGGCGCATACAACCTCAAAAAAAGGATCGGAGATTGTGAGATTATTGTCGTGGACCCGCTGAAACGGCTGTATGTGATTATACTGGGGAGGTTTACTCGTAATAGTGGGTAACTGCCTGCTGGGAATCCCAAGGTGGGAGACTGTTCTAGGGAGGACGACTCTTGGCAGCGGGGAGGTGACATCTTTGATTGTTAAGATGACACACTAATTCTAACCTTCTCCCCCCTAGAGAACGAAATGATCTTGGCAATCCCGGGATATCCCTATCCAAAACTAATGCGAAAAGAATGAACTTGGCGCAGGCGTAAGCAAGTCCCTGAGTATATTTTTAGGAACAGTTCAACCATTCGTCATTGTTTATGTCAGTTTTCATTCGAAGAGAAAATCCTTTTGGAACGACTATCCTTCCTTTTAAGACCACTCCTTATTGGTGGGAAACCGTTGAGCCACTAAAAGTAGAGAATAAAGAGATTCCTACCCAAATTGATGTAGCGATCATTGGCAGTGGTTATACGGGCCTCTGGGCCTCGATCATTTTAAAAGAAAAGGGTCTCAATGTTCATGTTTTTGAAGCCAAAGAACTTGGATATGGAGCTTCTACACGCAATGCAGGGTTTGTAGGCTCTGGATACAAATTAGGAGTAAGCAAGCTCTTTAAGATTTATGGTAAAGACAAGGCTGTGGAACTGTACAATATTTCTTTGAAGGCAAGAAAGGATATTGAAGAAACGATCCGAAAAGAAAACATTGATTGTGGCTTCGTTGTACCAGGTCACCTTGTAGCCGCATGGAAGCCAAGGCATCTTGCTAACCTAGAAAGGACAGCGGAACTGTTGGAGAAGTACTTTTCTCTGAAAACTAGACTGTTGGACAAAGCTTCCCTATCGGCTTGTATGGAGACGGACCTCTATCATGGTGGACTTTTTTTAGCTGATGGAGCCCTTCTTAACCCTGCCCACTATTATCAGGGTGTACTCACATTAGCGATTAACAAAGGAGTCAATTTTCATCTGCAAACTGAGGTACAACAGATAGAACAGAAAAGGGGAAAATTTGAAGTAACTCTTTCTGGAAAAAAAAGAACCCTGGCTAGCGAGGTGCTTATTGCCACCAATGGGTATACAAGTTCTTCTTTTCCTGAAATACAAAGACGGATCATTCCTCTACCGAGCACAATTGTGTTGACTGAACCTATAGATCAGCATCTATTAGAACGACTGATCCACACAAAATCCGCTGTCTATGATACGAAAAACTTTCTTTATTACTTCCGATTTTTAGATGATGGAAAGCTACTTTTTGGCGGAAGAACCCATTTAAGCTTTGGTAGTTCAATCACAGAGGCTGCAAAGGAACTTCTCCGGTCCATCTATATGGTATTTCCAGCGCTTAAAGAAATTAAGATTAGGAACGTTTGGGAAGGAAAAGTCTGCTTTACTCTTGATCAGTTGCCTCATTATGGCAGATTAACAAACGGGATCCATTATTGCCTTGGCTATTGTGGTCATGGGGTTGCCTTAGCAAGCTATCTAGGCAAACTTACTGCCTATTATCTTTTAAACGATCCCAGAGGGCAAAGCTCATTGTTAACTCTTCCTTTTAAGAAAGGGTTTTTTTACAAGACTCCTCCATGGTCCCTTCCGTTGATAGGGCTGTGGTACAGATTAAAAGACGCTCTTTTTTGACTGTTGTGAAAATGCCCTTTGCTCAAGCGGCTATTGCAAAAGAGTAATGTTAAAAGTTTATGCCCAATAAAATTGTTTCTTATGTTTTCTTTATTTATTCTTTTTGTTTCCTTAAGGAAAGGGTTATGCATGGAAGTCGAAGTGATAGGAGAGAGGTCAATCCGAAACAGAAAAAGCTTAGATCTAGTTCATAAGAAATTGAAAGTCTTTACAAGGCAGGGAATGCGAGACTAAAACAGTGGGAAGAAGCCAAATATAAATAGGAACTGGTTAAAAAGAAAAAAACATAAGAAAGTATCGCCTCTTTAGTTAAAAAAACTGGCAAATGAAAGGTGTGTTAAAAAAAAATTGGAAAACAGAGTAGAATCTTTTGAAAATTAAAACTGGAATTAATATTCTACAGCTCAAGTGATTAACCAATATGATTTGGATTAGACTAAAAGGTAATTTTTTAAAGAAAATTGAGGATGGAGTTCTAACTTAATTAACTTATGGATCTCTTAAGGAAAAATTGTTTTCCTCTGCTGTTTTATTGTTGAATTAAATACAATGAAGAAACGAGGGTTAAAATGGAAAGAAAGATTTTTGCTTTTTCCCAATTTTTTTTTTCAATATTCGCTCTTACTTTATTTGCCCAGCGAGCCTCAAATCAGCTGTCTCAAAGCACAGACTTGCCTCTCTTTTATAGTGTAAAAAAGCCAGTGGAACTCATTTATCCTAAACAACTTTCTATCAACAAACAGAAAACTTGGACTCTCGAAGAGGTCATTCAGAGAGCCTTAGATGCGAATCCTGAAGTAGTATCTGCTCGTAAAGCGATAGAACAACAAGAAGGGATCAAGATGCAGTTTAAGGCTAAGCTCTATCCCCATGGTGGATTGGTCTACCGAGCACAAAGGGAGCAAAGCTCTTTGTTGATGTTTCTGCCTACTATCGAGACTTATCCCTTAACAAGGACTAGTTGGCTAGGAGCTGTACAAATTAAGCAAACCATTCTTAATGTGGAGTCAGTCAAACTGGCTCGTCAACAAAAGGAGCTAGTTGAAAAAGCGATTTGGCAAGCCATGGACGTGGCGCTAAAAACTACCGCTCAGGTAAAGGAGGCATTTTATTTAACCCTCTTTCGCCAGGAAGTGGTAGGTATCCGAGAAGAACTAACGGAAGCAAGTAAAGCGATTGCCGATTATACCATGAAAATGTACAAGGCAGGGGAGTTTCCTCAGTATCAAGCGTTGAGTGCCCAAGCAGAATATTCAACTGCGCAAGGGGATCTAGCTCAAGCTAGATACCAATATGTGAAGGCCAGAGAGCAGTTGCGGATGATTCTGAACTTGCCTAGTGGATTAGAGAACGATCCATTGTATCTTTCTGGAGAAAGTCAGATTGTTCCTTTTGATGTTCCTTATGATGAGGCTTTAAAAATAGCCCTACAAAAAAGGACAGATCTCAATGCAGCGCTACACGGCCTTTATGCAGCTCACGCAGCTGTTGCTGCAGCCCAGGCAAGTTATTATCCTAATCTTGATGCTCTACTCCAGTACGAAAACATCAGCAATGTGTACATTCTTTATCCAAAATGGGGCTGGACAGCTGGAGTCCAAGGGCAATGGAATTTTTTTGATATTATGGAAAACAATGGGAAAATAAAGGCACAAAAGGCCTTGGAAGATATTGCGCAGGTAAAAGTGACACAGCTTAAAGTGGATATTCCTGCAGAGTTAAGAGAACTGTATCAACAGCTGAAAAGATCGAAAGAGTCTTTTGCTTTTCAAGAAAATGCGGTCAATGATGCGGAAAAAGGTTTTTATCAAGCAAGAAGATTATTTGAAAGCGGGGAAACAAACTGGGTTCAGGCTGTACTTGCTAGGCAAGCCTTGCTGAAAGCAAAAATTGGGTATGCGGAAGCTAAATATATTTACAATGCTGCGCTTGCAAGATTAGAATATGCCGTTGGCGGACAATTGCCTAGGGACTAAGGATAATGAGTTTACCCCTATAGAGATTAATTCTTTATAATCCAATTCATTAATAACTGGTTGTGTATTAATCCATAAAATTCTATTTGTTCCAATTTATGTGTCCGGCAATGCCAGAGAGATACTTTTCCCAAGAAGAATATTAAGATTTTCAAAAGGAATGTGTTGTGTATGGGATAGACAAATAGCAAATTAGGTATTTAGATTTCTGAAAAAATATCTTTTATAAGGGATCCGTTTAAAATAATGTTCAAGATCAATGATTGATTAATTTCCATAGCAAGCTTTCTTGAAACAAAAAATTGCTCTATTTACTAATAACAAAACAATCTTTTACTAATAAGTTTTATGTTTGGATAAAGCAGAAAGTCTAAATTTTAAAGAAAAGAAGAGTATTAAGAGCTTATTATCATTCATTTTCTTTGGTTATTTCTTTATAACGCACTAGAGAATCTTGATTGGACTAGCAAAAGAATATTTTCTTGAACGGAGCTGTTTTTTAAAAACATACTTTATCTATAATTTATCATTTTATCTTATATTTGAGTAATATGAAATAGTTACAAAAATAGAGAAAAAGAAGACCAGCAGTCGTCATTGAATTTTTTAATGTTATCCTTTAAGCAAAGAGATTGTTGAAAAAAGGGGCTTTTAGAAGAAGTTTTTAAAAGAGACAGGGTAAGAATATTATTTTTTATCTCTAAGCAAACAAGGATTATTTTAAGTAAATATTTTCTTAAAATAGTGTTTTTAGAAACTCTTCAGGCTAGAGGCAATGGGATCTTTCCACTTATTTTTAAACTAATAAATAAGAATATAAAATATTTCTTGCATTTAAGTATTTATAGTTATATTTATAAAAAACTAATTTATAGGAGGTATAATGAAAGTTGAACTACCTTTAACATGGAAAAAATCGACACATCAGCCTCACTTATATGCCATTATTGATTCTCAAGGAAAATGGATTGCTGATGTACCTGATGAACAAACAGCTACTGTCATTGTTTCTTCTCTAACTGAAACCATGAAGAAAAGACTCGAGGATGGGGAACAAAAGACTGATGCCATTGAAAAACCAAAAAAAGGAGGCACTACAAAGTCCTTCCAGCAATACAATAGGCTAAAAAAATAACTAAAATTTTTTAAGTCATTCTTTGGAGTTTGAGAGAAACAAAACTCTTTGGCTAAAAAAGGCTTGAGCTTATTTAGCTATTTTCTGTTAAAAGAGAAAATGTTTCTAAGAAAATCTTTTTTTTTAACCAGAGTAAAAATAGTTTTTCAGCTCAATTGAGATAGCGATTTTATAACTAGAGATCTTATTTGGATTTTCTTGCAAGCATTATAATGGAATATAATTTTTGAAACAACTTAATTCTCTTTGGATTATTATGAGTTAGTTTTCAGCTTGTTAGATATTCTTGAATCTATTTATTTACAAGAGACAGAACCGTTTGCTCGTTTTCAACTTAGATTGATTGGATCTTTTCTTTTTATAAGGCAATGTCTTTTATGATTCGATGACTTTCGCTTAAAAATATACTGAGTTTCCAAGACCTTCCTTGCCTTGAGCTCAAACAAGTCAACATTCATGTGGGCCTAATATGTTTGGGAAAATTAACCTGATTCAGGTACTTAAGTTTTTAGTCTATGCTCTTAGCCCCCCTCCAATTGGAGTGGGGGTGCAGTAAGCTACTCTTAACTATGGAGGAATGGATGAGCTTAGTTGGAAGGGAAGTGACGATCTCTTTCTTTTAGCATTGAGATAGAAATTAAATGTTTTAGGGAGGATTTGGGAAGATGGGTTCGTTATGAACATGGTTTTTTGGTTAAGGGAAGTTTTTCAACCTATAGCGTAGAAGTAAGGGAGGAGTATCTATACCGATTGGAAGGAGAAAAGAAAGAGCTCATATTTAAAGTAAAAAAACAAGGAACCCTTGAATCCTTTATCATTGCTCCTGATAAATCTATTGCCCTTACTCCTCAGAGACCTCTTTTAGTCTCAACATTTTCCAAGGGATAAATCTTTTCTAGAAGTCTTTGGTATTAATGAGATTGAAGAAACAATTTTGAAGGAACAATCGAAATCAGTTGTGCAATGGCGCTTTTATCGACTTATTCCTGCTGTTATGAGACAACCCTATGTTGGTCCCCATTTCCTTTTTTTTCTTTTTGAGAATGGTCAGAATTTTTCAAGCTGGTTGCCTTTTATGCTAAAGAATAACCAATTCTATAATCGGGTTAAACAACTCATTATCGATCTTCTTCCTCATATCAAAGACATACAACCTGATCCAACTGATTATGGGCCCCTACCGTTATCAGTATCTGAAAATAATCTATAGCGAGCCCGAATTCCACCCTATCAACTTTCTGATGGTTGCTCATTTGTCTAGCTTTTCTTGCTCTTATTTTGACCCCAAACGAACTGGGAGCTTGTCTTTTTTGTATAGAAGAGCCTGAAAATTTTCTTCACCCTTATCTTATAGAGGGTCTTGTCGAAGTCTATTTACAACGCCAATGAGAGCTTGGACCACAAGCAGCGAACTACTGATTACTACGCATTCTCAGCATCTGATTAATACAGTTAATATTGAAGACCTTCTAATTACATCCAGAAAGAAAGGTGCTTCATACATAAGCCCTCCAAAAACGAAGGCAGAAGATCAAAAAGTCCTTTCCTGGAAGAAACTAGGTCTGGACGAACTCTTTTATTCAGGAACGCTAGAAAAGGAAGATTAGTGGGCTGTATAGGAATCCTTGTAGACGGGAGAAATATGATAAAGAAGTCATTAGAGTTTTGGTTAAGAGGAAATATACAAACTATAAACCAAAAATCCTTATAGCCCCTCAACGCGACTACCGCAAAATAATAAATTTAATGGAATCAGATAACGGTGTTGTGGATGGATTTATCAGGGTTACTGACACTGATGACCAGAAAGTTCTAGAGCAATTAAAAATCGCATGGAAAATGAAGTGAGAAAAGATAGGGAAAGAATTACACGACCTGTTCAATGTGTGGTTGTAGTACCTATGTTAGAAGCTTGACTTCTAGCTGATCCTATTGCTCTTGAAAAAGTATTAAGTATTAGTGTTCAGGAAATTCACAACTCTGAAAAACACCTAAATCCTAAAGAGAAACTGAAACGCCTGTTTTCCAAAGCCAAGCGATCCTATACGGAAGCGGTAGCTGGAACAATAGCTAAAGAATTGGATATGGCTAGGCTAATAAAAAATGTCCAAGTTTCACTCAGTTTATGAGCGCTTTGTCAAGGCTAGTCAAAAAGCCCAAAATTAAGAATTAAAAGAAAAACCCTGGTCCTATTCCCATGTACCATCCACTGCTTGGAATAAAGTCTTCAGGCCAAAGATAGATAAATTTGGCATAGACAAGGAGTTGTTTTTCTTTTCCTTTTTGTAAGCTACCAACCTTTCCGTAAACTGTAATAAATCGGCCTTGGGCATAAATTTCTGGATCTAGAAAATCCTTAGTGACTACTGAAAACCTTTTTTTATTTTTGGTTGAATATTTAGGTCTTCCTGAACTGCCAAGTTTTCTATGTTCTATAAGAAGTTCTGTACGATCTTCTAAGGGTGTATTTTCTATAATTACTCCTCCTAACAGCACCAAATGATTTTTAAAGGATTCAGGATTTTTTAGTAGCAACTCAAAAGAAGGCTGGTTTTTAGCTTCCTTTCGTATTTCTTTAGGAATCGGAGAAGCAGAGGCAACCAATGCATAAAAGAAGATCCCCAAAAAGAAAAAACGAGCTATCTTATTTACTGATTTCATCCTTTCATCAGACGAATTTTCAAATCCTTTATCCCTGGAGAGAAAAATGAAAACCTAATTTAATATGTAAGTACACCAATTAAGATTATAAGTTGTTGTGCAAATAGGGAGGGGGAAGAGCCAAGGGGGGGCTTTTGATGGAGGAGGCATAAAAAGGATGGCTAAAACAAACTATTTCCAGCTTTCAATGACTATTTGCCTTGATTTTTGATAGGGATATTTCTGAATGAGCTCTTTGATTGGTAACTTTTCGTCTCCTTCGCGCATGAAGTGCAGGAGCACAACGGAAGCCCAGTAATCATTTTCATACTCGGTGCCTACAAGCTGAACGGGCACTCCTTTTGCATTGACTGTGTGACAAGCAGAACAGCTGACAGGCCCTGCATACCGACCATCGGGTGAATACTGGAGGGCTTGCTTATGCGTGGTAAGATCCACGGTGTTTTCTTCGCCTTCGGCTCTGACTGGATAAAGCCCATGGATCGACTCGTGACAGGACTGACAAGCAATTTTACCGTGAGCCTTCGAAAACCGGTAAAGCGAGTATTTACGAGGCTGATCGACAGGAAAATATTTTCCTCCCATGCTTTCTACGAAGGGAGCGGCATGGCAGCTTGCACATTTCGGTTCAGCGGGCGCAAGCCACCAATCGCTCCCCCCGGATGCCTTTTCATAAGGTACAGGCACGCCTTCTTTGGCGTTCCAGGCCAACAACTTTAAGTTGCCTTTGCTGTCCTTTGTAGCCTTTACTAGAGTGGCTCCTTGATGATTATGGAAAAACTCGTAAAGTGGATTATTTCCGTCTTTTATTCTAGGATCAGCCATATCAGCAAACCGCCTAGTATCTCCATCAGCTAGAACTTTTATGATTTCATCGATACTTTTATTCCTTAATGTTTTGCCTTCCTGGCTGACTCCATTATCCAGATCGTCATACTTATAGAGTTCATGAGAAAGTTGGTTATGACAATTCGTACAAGTAAGGCCTCTGAGCTCTGAGATCGGCTGATCGTTTTCATCTCTAGTACTGACGTTTTCCAAATACCACTTTCCAACAGAATTCAAGAAGAACGGTGGTTTGACAGCAGGGTTAGTATGGGCATCCCTTCTTAAATAGCAACCTCCTCCAGCAGTCCTTTGGTCAGCATTCGCGTATTTGTTGTTCCCGTTAGAATCGATGATCTGATAAGGATTCGTATCAAAATTATTCAGGTTTGGATTAGTCCAGTGAGTAGGATGGCAGGCCTGACAGCTAACGGTTCTACCTGCTTTATCGTTCATATCAGCCAGAAAGTTAGCATGTACTGCATGAATGGATTCGGTTAGAGGTCTTGCTTTGACAGCTTTATATCCGGTAGTTCCGGGCCTTGGTTCCTGAAGATTTCCAGAAACGTTATCACCATGACAGTCAGCACAGTTTACGGATCCAACCGATCCGAGCCGGTTCGAGGAGGCATTCGGGTTATAGTCTTTTAAGAAATTGGTTTTAAACATCTTATCGTGGAGTTCGAGCAGATTTATAGAAGAGGCTGACAGTCTTGCCATGTAATCGGATTCATCGGGATAATTTTTTTTCCAGTACTCGTATTCTTTTTCAAATAGGACAAAGCCGGCTTGTCTAGAAAGCTTTGCTGCCTTGCCTTCTCCAGAATGGCACATGACACAGTTGGGGATATCGACAGGATTTGTCCCAAAAAATTCCACTTTTTTCCCTTCGATTATTATTGGCTTACCGGTATCATCATGCAATTGCACGGTAGAATATTGATAAGGTTGAAAATCTTTATCCGTGATCGTTCGAATAGTTCCTTTCCTTACCGAGTCATTAAAAGCGGTCAGCGGCAAGCCAAGAGCATCCCAAATATTCGAAGCAGTCAGTTTAATGGCAATATTTTTCACTTCTGGGATCATCGAATCGGTAAAAACGATATTTCCACCGGTATCAGGGGCATACTCAAGATATCCTCCCGCAAGGGGCTTCCCGGAAGGACCTGCATCGATTGGCACCATGATGTCCTTTCCTATACGGATCCGCTTTTTAATCGACCAGTCTTTGGGTAGGGTGCCTTCTAAATCTTTATAGATAAAAAGGTGTTCCCAGACATAATTAGCCATATTGTCTCCTGGGTCAGCAAGGCTGCCGTTGCCATTGACATCTTTTAAAACGGACCAGTACCTCATTTTGTTGCCTTCCGAATAGCTGTTGTCTTTGAGATAGTAATAGAGCTTGACTTTATCTTCTGGGGTTAGCAGTTTCGGAGTAGAGCCATTGAGCCCTGAGGCTACGGCTTGAGCCTGAATCGAGTTATAAGGGGGAATGACACAGCAGTAGGAAATATCAAAACCAACACAATGCATTCCAAGCTCATAGTTGATGAAAATGTTGTAGGGATTTTTAGGTTGATAGCCTTTGATGATTTTTTGAGTGAGGGGATCTTTGACTTCCACAGGCTTAAGTTGCTCCAATCCAAAAGGCGGGTTTGGATCATAATCGGCTGCCTGAAGAAGCGACGCTGCCAAAAAGAAGATAACACGGAGAACGGGTAGTAAACCTTTTATAATTTCTTTCTGAAGTCTATGCATGGCTATCTTTCCCAGTAGAAATCAAATGAGTGAATATGATATCACATATTATATCGTCTATATCAGGTAATGATGAATATTTTAAAGAAAAAAATGTGAAGAGGAGGGGAATTTTTATGGGAAAAATATTAGGGAAAATGCTTAGTCGACTTCAGGCTATAAAACCAACATAAAAACCTTTATTTTAGAAAACCTGAGGATTTGCTTGGGGGTGAGAGAATCATCTGGTTGTACTCTACGCTGCTGAGCAGAAAAAGTTATGCCTTCCGTATTTATCCCTTACACTTTTGGGGAAAGGCTTTCGGTGTTTGCTTAAAAATTCAGCTTAAAAGTCTCTCTCTTTTTTTTTATCCTCCTTCATGGACTGTTGGCTAAATAGTTTTGGTTAGGGCTTTCTGTAAGTGCTTGGCTGCTTTCATGCGAATGATTTGAAGATACTTTGATAGTCTATAGCCTAGAGAGGAGTTGCACAGAATCTTTCTTGAGAAGTGTTATGGAGCAAAAAGCCAGCAAGAATCGGCTAAATGCTAGAAAGTGGGCAGTGTTTGGAATTTTTTCCCCAATGATATCCTGCGCTATTTTAATGACTTCGTTTCTCCATGGTCTCTTTGATTAAGGCATACCATATAAGTTGTTGCAAAGGGCATTTAGCACCGTTCACCATTCTTTTTGCCCTCTTAAAAGCAATCACTTTGGTCCCTTCCCACCTGCTCAGTGCCTCATGACGATACGGCAACCATGGCATGAAAAGCCAGCGCCAAAACTAAACAACCAAAATTCCTTTTCTATTGGCTGGGATTCAATTCCTTTTTGAAAGGCGAACATAACCGAAGGACTACTCATATTGCCAAAAGCTCTAAGAACTGCCTCACTCTCTTCGAATTTTCCACAAGGCAAGGCTTTTCTTAATTCGATCAATACCTCTTTTCCTCCCGGATGAGCAATGAGCCTTTTCAAATCAGTTTGAGAATGCTTTTCAAATCTTTTATAAAGTTCCCATACTGCTTCAGTAGCAAGCACAGGCACTGTTCGATGAAGTTTATTGCGGAGTTTTCCAAAAGCGTTTTCGAATCTCAGCTTTTCTCGATTTTTTGGAATATGCAACGATAAAAAATCTTTGCAATGCCATCCTAAACCCTTTTTCGTATGGTGCCATAGGGTGGTATTGACCCCATCGGCAAAAATACAAAGGCTAACCAGACATCCTGGATCATCGTCCACATAGAAAGCGGTAGAGGAAAGTTCTATGGCAATGGCAGCAGCATAGCAATCTGGGTTTTCTTTTAGAAAACCTTTGACCGAATACAGCATAGGTAGTGCTGCTCCGCAGCCATGGCCTACGATATCGATCAAGAAACTATCGGATCGCATCCCTACTTTTTCAGCAATGTGACTGGAAAGACCTGGACAAAGATAACCCGTGCACGTACAAACAAAAAGGGCGTCCAGTTCTGTGGCCTTGAGTCCAGATTGATCCAGCACAGCTTTGAGGGATTTAGCAGCCAGAACCGGAGCCAATTTTTCAAAGGCCTTGTTTAAAGCTTCTGCTGACATCTCAAAGACTGACTCGATAGGGTCAACAGCAAAATATCGGCGTTCAATCCAGCTATCTCCAAGTAGAATTCTTTTTACTAAATCCAAAGAAGCCTCTTTTAGGGTTTTAGCTGCTATAGACTGGCTAAAGATTTCCCAGCATTCAGATTGCGTATAACCATGCTCTGGAACCATGGAGCAGATGGATTGAAGTATCATAGTCTCTTTATGCATAAAATATAGTTTAGAATCGGACAGGAGACTAAACGAATTCTTGGATTTTCCCTGTATTAGTAGTTGGTAGTTTGACTAAGACTCCATGGACCTTGTCAGGGTATAAAGAAAGGAAACGATAGGCTTTTTGATCAAGACCGTTTGGAGAGGAGATTTTTTAAAAAGGAGGGGATGCAAGCAAAGGCCAAGGGTTATTCGAAGGGCAAAGGTCTTTTTCAGTTTATGGTGGATTTGCCTTAGAGTTTCTGTCCAACTTTTGGAGCCTTGGGCGTAAGCTATGAGATCATCGAGGGCCAAAGCAGCCGATTCCATAGCCATGGCCATACCGTTACCTAGGAAAGGTGGAAGCACGCCAAAGGCATCCCCAAGGGCTACCATAGGTTCAGACTTTGTGTGTTGGAATCCGAGAGAAAAAGAAGGAATGGCTACAAAACTCTTTTCCATAAAGTTAGCTTCTTCTAAGTAATGGTAAGGCTTTGCAAGCTGCGATGTTTTAAGAAAAAACGCAAGGAGTTCTTTTTTAGACGTAACCGAAAATTTCTTCTTTTTGAATAGCCCACAAAGGTTAACGGTGCTATGATCAATCTTGCAAAGTCCAACGTAACCGTCTTTAGCTGCATACATTTCCAGGTCATGTTTTAATTCAATCCCTTGGAGATGCACTTTAAGCCCGATCCATGGTCCACCAATCCGCTTTTTACCGGTAGCCAAGACAACAGCTTCTTGACAGAGGGTAGGATCGCACTGGGTTTTTGTATACAGGCTGCCCCCGTGATCCACGAAAAGTTGTGCAAACTCGGTATCTAAACGTTCTCGAGCAGTTAAATACACAGGCAAAGTGAAGTGAAGAAGGGTTGGTTGACTATCTCCTATCGATAGACTGGCCGATGAAGCGAGCGGAAAGCGATCGAGGATAGGCCTGATTCCTAATTGCTGAATTACCTTTTGAGGCAGTCCAGAAAGGAATTCCCCGCAGACTTTCTTAAGCGGATAATCGTTTCTCTCGTACACAGCAACTGGGATCTTGTAGCGACGCAGCCCTATGCCTAAAGCTAAGCCAGCTAGTCCTCCGCCAATGATCGTAATCGGTTTCATTTTTTTGTGGCTTCTAACCGGTAAGCTCCCAAGAGGGTTACATCGATCTTATATTGCCACTGTTCGGAACTAAGATTTAAAAGCTCTGGCAGTTCCAATCCCATAAACCCACTTTTGATGCTTAGCCAGCCGTCATGAAAGGTTATTTGATTGAGTCCGGCCAATCTGAGCAAGAACAGTTCGAAGAGAGAAAGAGGAGAGCGGAGTGGTTCAATACAAAAAAGGTAAAGAGGGGAAAGCTGTACGATCCAATTCCCAATTATAGCCAGTTGGGCAGACGAAAAATGATGCAGAACCATATTGGCTAGTATGCCTTGGTAGCATCCTGAGGCAAAGGTGCCAGAGTCGATCAGAACAAAAAGATCGGTTTGAATCCACGGCCAATGAACAGGCCAGTGTTGTGGCCTAGGAACCCTATCTATTCCCGTTAGCAACAGATTTTTTTGTAACAATGGGTCGGCATAAAGGAACCTTCCCATAGACCCATCGCCAGCGCCTATTTCTATAAAATGTACTGTCCCCTGTGTAGAGACTACCTGCCGAAGCCTTTTTTTAAACCATACAAAATTTCCCATTATATAGTTAATTTTCTTTAATCCTTCTCTTCCCTTTTTAGCCAGATAAGAATCATAAGCCAACTCATCCAGGTATTCCTTTTCTTCGAGTTTTCTTTGCATGAAGGCCCTCCTATCTTTTTTCCCCCAAGATAGGGCTTGCCAACCTTCTTGAAGTTCTCCTACAAAAAGGAGAGCTTTTAGCTATCCAAAAGAAGGAAGGACTAGAGCTTTCTTTCTCTCTTTTTAAAAAATATAGCCTAGAGGAAGGAAAAGGAACGAAAAAGATCTTTTGGCAGGCTTTCCATGCTTTTTTAAAAACTCATATAACAGTAAAAGTCAAAAGTTCAGCCTTTGGTGTACCATCCTTGGGTTTTTTTCACGATTTCCACAACAGAAAGCATGACGGGAACTTCGATTAGTACACCGACAACAGTTGCGAGCGCTGCTCCAGAGTCTAGTCCATAAAGACTGATGGCGGTGGCCACGGCTAATTCAAAAAAATTACTTGCGCCAATTAGAGCAGAAGGGCCAGCGGCACAGTGAGCCACTCCGAACTTTCGATTGAGCATATACGCTAAGGCTGAGTTGAAATAGACCTGCACCAAGATAGGAATAGCAAGGAGCAGAATGATAAAAGGGTTTTTCAGAATGACTTTACCTTGAAAGCCAAATAGCAAGATAAGGGTTGCCAGCAGGGCAAAGAGGGTAGGGTTATGGAGCAGTTGGAGTACCCTATCGAGCTTTTGCTTCCCTCCCTCTTTAAGAATTCTTGCACGGAGCCATTGACTAAAGAGAAGGGGGATGAGGATATAAAAGATGACCGAGAGCAGTAAAGTGCCCCAGGGCACGTGGAGGGAAGAAACACCAAGAAGCAACCCAACAATGGGAGCGAAAGCAAACACCATGATGGTATCATTGAGAGCGACCTGGCAGAGGGTAAAGTAAGGATCACCGAGGCAAAGATGGCTCCAAACAAAAACCATTGCTGTGCAGGGGGCTGCGGCCAATAAAATCAGTCCTGCTATGTACGAATCGAGTTGATCGGGAGGGAGAAGCTGGAAAAAGATTTTTTTCAAAAAAAGCCAGCCGAAAAAAGCCATGGAGAAGGGTTTGATGGCCCAGTTGACAAGCAGGGTTACAAGCATGCCTCGGGTATGGGTTCTTACCCTGTGAAGAACACTAAAATCGATTTTCATTAGCATAGGGATAATCATCAGCCAGACAAAAAAGCCGACAACTAAATTCACATGCATAAGTTCAATGCTTCCAAGGAACTGAAAAAGGCCTGGGAACAATTTCCCTAATCCGATCCCAGCGCCTATACACAGGGCTACCCATAGCGTTAAATACTTCTCAAAAAACCCAATACCTCCCTTTTGCTCTAAGGTCATTTCCACCATTTCTTCAGATTTCATAGGAAATAATTTGCCACTTTTCTAAAAATATGGAAATATTTTTTCTTCTTAATTTGTGATCCTGCGTTTTTTGCTTTTCTGGCGTTTTTAGTAACATTTAGAATTGAATATTACAATAGTTCCAATAGAATAAAACTATTGTTGATTTAACCCTACGATATGGATAATAAGACGGCTCTTTTGATTTTAAATGCGCTGGCGCATAAAACTCGGATCGAGATCTTCAAGCTGCTTATAAAAGCAGGGTCCAAGGGGAGTTGTCCTGGAGAGCTGGCCGAAAAGCTGCAAGTGCCTTTGACAACCCTATCCTTTCATTTGCATCATTTAAAAAATTCGACACTTATTGAGGCCACACAGAAAGGCAGACAGATTGTCTATTATGCTGATTTTGAAAAGATCGCTAAGTTAATTGGCTATTTGCTCGAAGACTGTTGCGGAAAAGATGTGGAATCGTTGATTCAATTTTTCTGTAAAACAAATGAACAAGAGGAAAGTTCTCTTTCCACTGAAAGGCAGACCTGCAGATGAGGCTCCAATCGCATGTTTTGTTTTTGTGCACAGGCAATTCAGCCCGATCGATTATGGCGGAGGCCATTTTAAACCATTATAGTGGCGGCCGTTTCCGCGCCTATAGCGCGGGGAGCAGGCCAAAAGGACTAGTGCATCCCCTTGCTTTGGAAACTCTCCGATCACATGGAATTCCCATCGATGGGCTACGGAGTAAACCATTGACTGAGTTTTTGCAAGCCGATGCCCCTGCGATCGATTATGTCGTAACGGTTTGTTCAAGTGCTGCAAAAGAGGCCTGTCCACTTTTCCCTAAAAAGGCGACCATTGAACATTGGGATTTGCCAGATCCGGCAGCTGTCGAAGGGGATATAGACAAACAAAAAGAAGCTTTCCAAAAAATCTTTGACGTATTGCATCAGAGAATTCTCCTTTATTTTCTTAGTCGCTAAGCGCTTTTTGGGTGGGTTTCTTGTTGACCAAACAAAAAATTTCTCGATTCTGAGCTAATAAAAAAATCTATTTTTCAATAAATGGTTTTATAAACTCAGGATCGTGAAGATTTTAAAAAGGAATTCTCCTCCGAGAAACAAACCGTGGCTTGTATTATCTTTTCCAAGTTCAAGGCTGCTCCTACACTCATTTTGTTTCTTCTTCTTTTTCCCTCTTTTTTTTTCTCTTTTCGATAGAAATGCTCCGGAGAATAAAAACAAGAAAGATTTAATTCTTTATTTAATTCCTGTGCCTTGCAACTATCCAACTTGTTCAGCCCAGTGGATCCATGGCAAAATCTCTCTGAATCAAGAACAAAAGGCACTGCTAGATAAACTTTCAGTTCTCCCAATCGAATCTCCCGAGTGGATTGGATGGGTAGAAGGCCGGCACGAAGGAGTCGGAGTGGGGATCGATTATGTTTGCGACCAGCTCAGAGTTCAGGAAAAGAAAAAGGGGAACCCACGACAATTAACACTTAAAAGCGCCTATCCGTTCATAGAAGCTTGGCTTTTTTGCCGGATTGAAGGCTTAAGAGACATGGCCGTAGGGCTTCGGTCAAGGGATTTCAATGGCCAAATACTGGTGGAAGTCTTTGATCTGGATACAGGCAGAAGGATTAAGGCTGAAGACAAACTGGAAGCAAGCTTTGGGAGGACTGCCTGGGAGCAGCTCCTTAGGGAAGATGTCGATTTTCTGCCCTATGTGTTTCATCATGCAGAGGCTAAAGAAGACTTTCCTGTTGCTATAGTTGGCAAGGTGTATGACACAGAACCTGCAAAAAAGACTACCGTGGTGACCCTCATCTTTAAAAGCGGTAAAAGAACCGAGCTAAGGTATCCTGGGGTATGTCGAAATTTCAAGATTGCTCGGAACGGGACGGCAGGATGGATCCGCGAGGCTCAAAGTCCAGGGGGTTGGTCTTACCTTGAATTTTACAAAGCCAGCGCCATTTTTTTAAGGGTATTTGGCAAATACCCACAGTTGATCGACTGGTATTTTGAAAAGGAAGGCCAAGGAGTCGTGTTTGGTTCGACAGAAAAAAACAGGGCTCCTTTCTATGAACGCTACGATTTGACTATAGGCAAAAGAATTGATTCAGAAGAAAAACCGGAGTATGACTGGCTAGAACTAAAGCCCTGGGCAAAACCTATTGAATCGGAGGGAAAAACGATTTTTTGGTCGACGCAACTGGAGTTAAAGCCGCAGCAGGGTACTGGCTTGTTTCGATCAGATTCAAAGGAACCTCTTTGGGTTCGACGACAATGATGCCGGCATCACTCGCAATGGAATTTAAATAATCGGAAAGTCGTTTGTCTATATAGACCTGATGGTGTGTGGAAGAAGCATGGAGGAAATGAAGAATGCCTTGAGAATCCCTGTAGGCGATTCCGACATGGGAAGTATAGGAATGAAGATCGTGCGTAGTAATGGCAATGATATCTCCATTTTTGATTTTTGGTTCGATTGATGGAACTGCTGCTTTGGGGATATGATAGACCTTAAGGGCTGAGACCCGCTCTTCTATTTTTGCCATAGCGGGCAAAAGAGTCGGGTTGTGGCGCAGGTAGCGATATTGGTGCCAGCCGACTGTCATTTCCCTTACCTTCCTGTGGATAGGGACGCCACCAAGGCTTCTTGTCTTATCGACCAAAAGGCCTCTTTTTTGATTATCTACAAAGAGTTCTTCTAAAAAATGGATTCTCGAGAGATAGCTCCCAGTACATTCTCCGTTCCGGTACCTTTCAATTTCGATGAGCTTCAGGAGGGTTTCGGGACTCCAAAAGCTTTCGTCATAATGGAGCATTCGGGCGAAAGCTAAACTGATTTCGTAGAATGTCCAGCAATCCATGGCCTGGAAATTTACCGAAGGCGATTCGATCTGATCATCTATTTCAAGGGTATAATGCCGATAGGGAGTACCCACCAAATAAAGTCCTATTCGGACGGTTCTTTCACCCAAAGGAAGGGTCGATAAGCCTTCTTCTTTAGCAAAGCGTATGAGCTTCTCAAAGGTATCCATGCCCACGAAGACCCTGGAAAAGGGAAGACAAATCTTTCCATGCGCCGAAAAAAGGAGGAGGAAAAGGGAGAAAAGAAAAGGGAAAATAAGCTTTTTTTGGACTTTCCCCACTCTTAAAGCCTATGCCGCTTAGAAAAAATATCAACTAAAATAATTGAGATTAAGGGATGGGAAAAGATTATCGGTATATTCACAGTATTCGAGTAAGCTTTTATTAATCTTTTGTTGGATAATCCCTTCACAGAGTTCTGAAAAGCGGTTCAGATGGGTAATGACTCGTAAAAAGGCATATTCTTTAGCAGTGGACTTGCTGATCAGAAAGGGCCAGTCGCTAGCCTGGGCAAGCAATAGCTCTCTTGCTGCCTGTTTCAAAGATCGAACAGTTTGTTTATTGCCATTTTTATATTTTCTAACGAGTTCAACCAGAAGATAAGCAGCCTCATGCAAATGCTGATAGATAAAATCGTTCGTTTCATTAAGCCACATTTTGGAATATCCCTCGAGTCCCCAAGACGAATAGGTCGGACGACATATCTGTTGGGTAGGATAACGATGGAGATATTCCAAAGGAGTAGTTAGCTCAAGGATTTCGCTCTGATGTGCTTTCTTTATTAGTTCTTTTAAAAAAAGCGGGCCTTCGAACCACCAATGGCCAAAAAGTTCACAGTCGAAAGGACAAAGGAGAATTGGCTTAGTGAAGGTTGGGAATAGAGGCGCCGCTTTTTTAATTGCTTCTTCTCTTTTCATGATAAAATTTTCGGCATGTTCTTTAGCTCTTTGCTGGGCCTTTTGGGGATTATAGAGCGCTTTTTGTTCAGTTTTTCCTGTAATCCTGTAGTATTTGATACCTGTAAATTTTCTCTGTCCGGTAGGTAGGATATATGGTCTAATATAATCGAGATCGGATTCAAAACCTAAATCCCAGTAGAACTCTCTATACACAGGATCTCCGGGATAGCCTTCTTGAGCGCTCCATACTTCTTTGCTTGAAAGAGAGTCACGGCCAAAGGCGGCTGGACCAGAAGGAGTGTAGATTGGGGAGAAAAGACCCAGAAACGGACGAGGCTCAGAAAAAAGTAGGCCATGCGCTTCCAGGACAAACCAGCGGATTTCGGCAGATTGCAGGAAAAATTCAATTCCCGGATAATAACCGCATTCGGGCAGCCAGAAGCCTTTAGGATAGGTCTGAAAGGAATCAAAGAAACTCTCAATAGCCACAAAGATTTGGGCGTTAACCGCCTGTTTTGGATTTTTTAGCAGCGGCAAATACCCGTGGGTGGCCGAAGAGGTGACCAGTTCTAAAAGGCTTTTTTCATGGTATTTTTTAAACTGGCCAAGAATATCTTCAGCATACACTTCTGTAAAGCTCTTCCAGACATTCTGAAACCTTTCCTTATAAAATTTCGCAAGCAGCAATCTTTCAGGATCGGCTGCGGCATATCGCTCTATTTCTTTTGAGCAAAGTTCGATCCGTTTTAGAAGGTAGCGTTTGTAGCGTTGGATAAGCAGGGGATCCTTTAGCATTGAACAGAGGGTTGGACTTAAGGAAAGGGTCAGTTTACACCGAATCGCCGCCTGATATAGTTCTTCGAGCATCCACAACAGCGGAATATAACATTCGGTGATTGCTTCAAAGAGCCAATCTTCTTCTAAAACCTCCTCATCCTCAGGATGACGCACGAAGGGGAGGTGCGCATGCAGTAGCAATGCTAGATAGCCCAAAGGGGATGATTTCATTAATAATCTCTAGCTGTAAGCCAATGGCATTTAAGAGTCAAGGAGAAGGAAAAAAGGATTGAACTTCAAGGAGAGGTCGACTGAAACGGGAAAAGAACAGAACGAGCTTTTCTGCCTGTAGATTTTCTTGGTCAAAGGCTTCAATGGGAACTTCATAAATGCCATCGACAAAATCGAACCGAAAAGTAAAAGAGCCATCTTCAGCGACTTGCATCTTTTTATTGGAGACTTTTAGAAGGGCATTTGGGGAAGTTTTGCCTCGGATAACGAGCTCGACTTCCAGTTCCAAAGGAAAATGCCGAGATTCTGGCGGTTCATTCTGTGGGAAGGATCCCTCTTTTGGTTCAAATCCAAAAGAAGCAGGCCAAAGGAACTGGAGTGGAAAGTCTTCGGGTTGGAACCACGGAAAGAATTCAAAGCTAGAGAATTCTTTTAGGGGAGTATAAGGGGGGATAGGAGAAGAATACGAACTACTCAATGAGGGGTCTTGGGGGAAGAGAAAATTTTGAATTGAATCTGGGAAAGAGAAAAGATTGGGAGTTTGTTCTGAGGATTGGATCACGGATTCTTTTTCAGTGAGGAGCTGTTGGATTTTCTGAGGAGGAAGCTCAAAGGCCTCAGCGACGGTTTCCTTTTTAATGCCTTTTTTTGTGGCTTTTTGGATAAGCTCTTGAAAGGAGAGCTGTGGGGGGAGCGTAGCTAATCTTATTTCATTTTTTGCAGAGAAAGAAAGAGGAGGGGTATGGGCTTCGGGGGATTTGGCAATGAGGATAAAATGATTGCTGCTACTAATATAGAACCCGATTTCAGCATGGTAGCGGGTGTTGGGTTTTGCTTTAGTATAATAGATTCTATGCGTTGATTTTTCTAATGGCAATTCTGCTTCCAGTTGAGAGCCATTACTAACCAACCGAAATACCCAACGGCTCTTTTCGAAAGCCCTGAAGGCTTTTTGATCCATAATCCAGTAGGCATGTAGGGCATGTGGGTCTACGGCAAAAAGATAGAAAAAGAGCTGTTTTCTCCCAGTCTTTGGAAGCGAAGGAGGGATAGGAGGAGAGGAAGAGGGTTGGGCCGCGGCAGACAATTGGATCTCTGATTGCGTTTTTCCTTGACCTTTGGAGCTGAAAACTGCTTTGGTCTTTAAAAGAAAACTCTTTTTAGCTCCCTGTGGTAAAGGAGGGTGGCTGAGAGTAAAGTTGTTTAATTTTTTTCCAGTTTTTTTCGACATATTATTGAGATCCGCAGTCTAATAACTTGAGGAAGGAAAAAGAATCCTTATTTTTGATGATTACAATGCCCATGGAATCCAAAGTTACTTAATTAAAAAAAAATTTGAATTTTTTTTTCCTATAAACAAAAAGGCTTTTCCATCGACGAAAAGCTAAACCATTAAAAAGGGAGAATGTGATTAAGTCAATGAACACTTTTCGTTATCGAAAAGTTTTACTCCTCTTTTTCTTGACTTTTTTCTTTTTAAAGGTTGAGCTCTATGCTCCATTGGTATGGAGACCAGGAGAAGGTTGGGTTGATGAAAGTACAGGAACGGGGCTTTCCGCTTCCAGTTCCAGAGATCAGCTCAACTTAGCAAAAAAGTTTGAAGAGGCCAAAGATTATGACAACGCCTTGAAAGCGTATCGGATTCTCATCAGGAAATGGCCCTATGCAGTGTTTGCTCCTGAAGCACAGTTTCGTATTGGACAATGTCTAGAAAAAAAGGGGGATTTTCTTGGAGCCAATAAGGCCTATGATCGGATGATCCAGAAATATCCTTCATCAAGTTTTTTCGAACAGGCGCTGGAAAGAAAATTGGCTATTGGTAATCTTTATCTCGCCGGTGAACCCAAAAGGTTGTTCAATATCCCCATGGGTTCAGGACTGGATATCGCAGCGGATATTTTTGAAAGCATTATTCGGGCGGCTCCCTATGGTCGTTTTGCTCCACAGGCAGAATTTCAGCTTGGCTTAACTCGAATTAAACAAAAAAAATTTACAGATGCGATTGCAACTTTTAATCGTTTGCTAGATAAGTATCCTAATCATTCCCTAGCGGATGATGCCCAGTATGAAATTGGGTATACGTGGTATGTTGCTTCACAGGCTTCTGAGTACGATCAGAGTGCAACGGAAAAGGCAATTGAGGGTTTTGAAGATTACATTGTTCGATATCCTTCGGGGGATAAGGTAGAAGCAGCTAAAGCCCATATTGCCGAACTCAAGGGAAAGACCACTTTGGGCAGTTTTCATATTGCCCAGTATTATGAAAGGGCTAAGAATTTCAAAGCCGCCTACATTTATTATAGTGATGTGATCAAACAGAACCCTACCTCGGATCAGGCAAAAATTGCTGAGCAAAAAATTATCCAACTGCGACCTCTAGTTGCCAAAGATTTGGGATTGCCTTCCTTAACCTCCAATCCTCCTTCTGCGCCTTCTCCCAATGGGAACTCCGCTTCCTCTTCCGAAACTCAGCAAACGAAAGGAACCCCTTAATGACGCATCGAAGAGCGACCTTTTGGCTATGGATTGTGTGTTTTTTCTTTTGTATTGGTCTTGTTGGATGTTCGGGTGGGTACCGGCTTGGTAGTATTGGCGGACCAGCGATTCAGGGGATCAAGACGATTTATGTTCCGACGGTGAAAAACAAGACAGTTATTCCGGGGTTGCAGTCGATGGTGACCAATGAGATCATCAGGGCTATCGACAATGATGGGACTATGCAAACATCTAGGAATGTTGATGCAGATGCCGAACTAGACGTGACAATTGTGGATTTCAACAGAGTCATCCTAAGGCCAGAAATTCTAGATCCTTTTACTACCGCTGAATACAAGCTCATTATTACTGCTTCGGTCACCTTAATTAATAGGAAGCTTGGCAGAGCAACGATAAAAGGAGCTCAGGTCAGCGGCTCTTCCTATTATTTTACGCAAACAAACATGCCTGAAGCCCAAAGGCAAGATCTTCCGTTAGTTGCAGAGGATTTGGCCAATCGGATCGTTAATCTATTAACAGAAGGCTGGTAAATATTCTGAGTAGCTGAGCCTTTGGAGATCCAAAACGCTCTTGCTTTGTTGTGCGAAAGGAAGAACAAACTGAGTAGTGTTTCATCAGAATTTTTCTTTTTTTTGATTGATCCCTGGGATGGAAAGGTCCGCTGCTTGATTAGCCAGAGTTAGTATTTTATTCTGGATAGGATAGGCTTTTCTGTGCATTTATTAGAGAATGAAAGCAGTAAGGATCCATACTTTTGGACTCGATGGACTTGCCATGGTCGATCTTGCTGATCCAAAGGAGCCCAAAGATAAAGAAATTCTGGTACGGCTTCAGGCAGTTTCTTTGAACTATAGGGATTGGTTGATGGTGAAAGGACTGTATAATCCCGATCAAGCTTTACCTTTGATCCCGTGCTCTGATGGAGCGGGCGAAGTGGTGGCCGTAGGCAAAGCGGTCCAGTCTTTTCGGCCTGGGGATAGAGTAGTTGGAACTTTTTTTCAAGACTGGCTAGCTGGTCCTTTCGAAAAAAAATATGCTCAATCGGTGCTGGGCGGCCCTCTGGATGGTACCCTTGCTGAATATATCATTTTGAAAGAAGAGGGGGCGTTACCGGTTCCTAAAAATCTTAGTTTTGAAGAAGCGGCTACGCTCCCTTGTGCAGCACTGACAGCCTGGAATGGGATTGTGGAAGAAGCGACCGTCTCTCCTGGACAAACCGTTGTTGTGCAGGGCAGTGGAGGCGTAAGCCTTTTTTCCATGCAATTTGCGTTGGCCTGTGGGGCTCAAGTGATCTTTCTGTCCCGGAGTGAAGAAAAGATAGAAAAAGCAAAAAGACTAGGAGCTAAAGAGGGCATAAATATCACTAAAGAGAAGAATTGGCATAGAAAAGTTCGGGAACTGACGGAGGGAAGGGGTGCAGATGTACTGATCGATGTACTGGGAGGGAATTTGGAGGAAAGCATTAAGGCTGTCAAACATGGGGGAATGGTATGTTCGATTGGGATTTTGGTTGGATTAAAAGCCGAGATTGATGTGGTTTCTCTTCTTATGAGGCAAGCAAAAATCCATGGGATCTATGTGGGTAATCGGCTTATGTTTGAGGCGATGAATAGAGCCATTACAACGTTGGGAATTAAACCGCTGATCGATACCGTCTTTCCTTTTTCTCAATACAAGGAAGCTTTTCTGCGCTTAGAAAGTGGCAAGCATTTCGGAAAGATTGTCCTTCGGCTAGGCGGTAAATCGGGAGTTTTATAAAAACCTCATTGTGGAGGCAAAAAATAAAAGGGACCGATTTGTATTTCTCTTTTTATTTTCTCATAGAGGGTGTGTTTAGCTCTTTCCACAGCATTAGGTACGTCCAACCCTTGGGCAAGGAAAACAGCAATCATGGAAGCCATAGAACAGCCCGTTCCATGGGGATTGGCAGAAAAAATCCGCGGCAATTCAAACGAGTAGGTTTTGCCATTGTGGTGAAGCACATCGAGTGTCGTTTTCCCTTGAAGATGGCCGCCTTTGATCATGAAGGAGGTGCCGTACTGTTCGGCCAAGTCTTGAGCCACGCTGGGTAAGTCTTCGGGACCTTCAATTATAAAACCACTCAATATTTCGGCTTCTTCTATGTTGGGAGTGACGATTGTGGCTAAGGGAAAAAGGTTTTTAGGCAGTGCTTCTTCCATTCCAGGTTCGGCAAGGGGATCTCCGTTTCCGGCAGCCAGCACCGGATCAATGACTATGGGTGCTTTAATGCGAAACTTCTGGATTAATTCCGCAATTTTTTCTGGAAGTTCCTTTTTATAGAGCATCCCAATTTTGATTGCTGAGATTGGAAAAAAGTCTAGAATGGAATGAAACTGAGATTCAATAATCGAAACGGGGAGGGGAAATAAGGATTCAACACGGCCAGGATGTTCGGCAACAATGCTAGTTATAATGGTTGTCCCGTAGGCCCCAAGGTTTGTAACAGTTTTTAAATCGCCTTGTATGCCAGCTCCGCAACTACAATCAGATCCTCCAATAATAAGTATTCCAATCATCTTGTTAGATCCTAGAAATAAGATAAAATGGATACGAAGAAAAACAAATAAAGATTCAAATGGAAGAATTTTTAAAAGTCAATGAGATCAAAGTGATTATTGAGCATCTCGAATATGAACGCTCCAAAAGCCTTTCTTCCAATTATCTTTATGTCTGTTTTTATTATATTTCGATTCTGAATTTTAGCCCCAAAACAGTGCTCTTAAAAGGTAGAAAATGGATAGTGACCAATGACTTAGGTGAAAAAACGGTCATTGAAGGCCTGGGGATTGTTGGGACTTATCCAAGATTGAAGATGGGAGAAAAGTTCCGTTATTCAAGCCATCATTTCTATTCGAGGCCTAGTGTCGTCGAAGGCTCTTATTTTGGCATTGATTCAGAAGGCTCTCTGATTGTGATCCCTGTCCCTAAATTTTCTCTTTTGATTCCTGAAGATATTATTTAGCCGGTTGAGCCTTCTGTCATAGACTTTTTATCCCTACGCATTGCCACTTTTTACCTCAGTTAAAAGGACCCTTAATAAAGGACCTGATGTGACTTTTAAATGAAAATCCAAAATTAAATGAAAAAATTTTGAACAAATCCCATTTTATTCTATTTTTTTATAGCGGGATATAAATCAAAGGCCTGCGGGGGTTAGTGAACGGAATGTTATCACTCAGTTGGTGGCTAAAAACAGATACAAGCGCCAAAAAAGAAGGTATAAGATTGAAGGGCAATTCAATACAATGTGAATCCAGTATGGATGAAAGAGAAGGAATAATGAGCCCGCTTACATTCCTTCTTTTAGAGAATACGTTCTTTCCTGCGCGCACACGCAGGAAAGACCATAATAGGCCTTTTCTCTTTTTTTTCTTGGGACTATTCTTTATTTTAGCCGTTTGGAAAGGTGTTTACACAAAACGGTTATTCTTATTTGCTTTTTCTCAAATAAAAAGAAGGGAACCATCCGCAGCCAATAATGATCCTCATCCAACAGCTGGATTCCTTAAGAAAGGAAACAACAATGAAAGATCGTCAATTAAAAAGTTCTTACAGAAAGGATTCTTCTCGAAGATATTCCAGAAAAAATCGGTATGCCTTACGTTCGGAAGAAACAAAAAAAGTCAAAACTTCTTTTTGGAAGAGTTTAAAAGAAAAGATTTCCTCGTATTTTGGAAATCTTTTTGGTTCTCACCCGACCAAATCCGTTGCTCTTACAAAACGAACTGATAAAAAGGAGGAGATAAAAACCGAAGATAGGAAAGCTCCTGAGAAGTCTTATACAGAAGCGAAGACTCTAAGCAAAGCGACTGTGGCTAAATCCAAAGAGCAGGTAGCGGCCTATCAGGAATGGTCACCGAAAGCTACCGTCGATCAAGGCACAGTGCCTACCGAAACAAAAACGGTTACTGAGAGCCTAGACGAACAAAAAGAAGCTCAGACTCCACCTCCTGGACAGTCTATTGAAGAGCTTGTTACTTCCAACAAACTCTACGTGGGCAATCTTCCCTACAATTTAACGGATAGCGATCTGTTTGAGATTTTTGCCAAAGTCGGACCAATAAAAAATGTGGAGATTATTCGAGATAGGAGGACGAATCGAACTAAAGGTTTTGGGTTTGTAGAAATGGCAGATCTTGATTCCGCTCGCAAGGCCGTAACTATTCTCAATAGAATAGAGGTTATGGGCAGACGCATAATCGTTACTGGGGCGAAATCCGAAAAAAAAGATTCCACCCAGGAATAAAATTTCCTAAGAGAAAGCTAGATTCCTATCTTTTTGAAAGAAAGGCCTTGGGGCCACCATTGAGCTATGCACCCTCTTTTAAAGATATTGACTAGAGGTACTGAACAGGTCATTTCAGAAGAAGAGCTAGACAAGCTACTGAGTAGCGGAAAAAAGTTGCGGATCAAGTTTGGCGTAGATCCAACCTCGGCCAATCTTCATCTTGGTCATGCCATTTCCTTGCTGAAGCTCAAACAATTTCAAGACTTAGGCCATCAAGTGCTTCTAGTGATTGGTGATTTTACTGCTTCGATTGGTGACCCGAGCGGAAGAAACACTACAAGGCCTCTGGTGCCTAAGGAGCAGATCCTTAAGAATGCCCAAACCTATACGGAGCAGGCTTTCAAGATCCTTGATAAAGAGCACACGGAAATTTTTTGGAACGGCAGCTGGTTTGGGCGCCTATCGGCCGAAGAACTGCTTGGTCTAGGAAGAAGAGTCACGGTTAATAAGCTTCTGCATAGGCAGGATTTTCATGACCGGTTCACTGCTGATCAATCCATATTCCTTCATGAGCTATTTTATCCGCTATTGCAAGCTTGGGATTCGGTCATGGTGAGGGCTGACATTGAAATTGGGGGAAGGGATCAGCTCTTCAATATGTTGTTAGGAAGAGATTTTCAAAAGGAAGAAGGACAGAATCCACAAGTGGTGATAACTCTTCCTATTTTGGAGGGCTTGGATGGCTCAAGAAAAATGAGTAAGTCTTTAGGAAATGATATTGGGATTACGGAGCCTCCGAAGGAAATCTTTGGTAAAACCATGAGCATTTCAGATTGGCTAATGAAAAGATGGTTTTTGGTGCTTTTCGGAGAAGAGGTGGATCTCCTTACTAATCCCATGGAAGAAAAGAAGAGACTTGCCGAAAAAATTGTGACTCTTTTTTATGGGAAGGAAGAAGCCATCAAAGCCAGAACTGAATTTGAGCGAGTGTTTTCCAAAAAAGAACTTCCCGAAGAGATGCCTGAGTTTTGCTTCTCTCAAAAACAGATGCCGATTGTAGAGCTATTAGTTGCTGTGGGAGCAGTAAAAAGCAAATCAGAAGCTAGAAGGTTGATCACCCAGGGTGGAGTCTCTTACCAAGGCAAAAAGGTTACCGATATTCACGACTGCGTTGAGATACAACCGGATGCTGTTTTAAGATGCGGCAAAAGATTTTTTGCTAGAATTAAGCCTTCTAGCTAAAACACTTTTTTTAACCATGTGTGCGATAAACCCAGCCGTTTAGAGCCAGAGAGGGGGAAAAGGGACAGCGGCAAAGCCAGCTAGAGCTCCTTAGGCTAAAGTGTTGGCTCTGCTGCTGTTTGATTGAATGGGGGTTATGGAGAGGGGAAGAGGACAGATCCGATCATTTTTTTGGGAGTTTTTCGAAGAAAATTTTGACTTCACTCTCCTTTTTCCCTAAGAGTTCCTGAGCCCTTATGAGTGCCTGACGAGTCGAAAGATTGGGTTGTGTAGGAATTAGTGGAAATACATTTTTTCTACCGATACGATCTAAGACCCCAGAGTTCCTCAAGACGCGGAAAACGGGACGGATGACCCCACTGATCAGTAGAAACTTCCCCTGTTCGGTGAGCCAATGATGCAATTCTTCTAAAGCCATTGCATTGGTAGCATCCAGGTGATGGGCATTACGCATTCTTAAAATGACCACTCGAATTTTTGGATTCAGGGCAAGGATCTTGTTGATCTGTGTTCTAAAAAGTTCTGAAACTCCAAAAAAGAGTTCCCCTTCGATATGGATGATAGAAATATCTGGATGAACGGTCGGTTCCCCTTTTATCTTTTCTCTTAGATCTCCCTGTTCGGTATCGAAAGTGTACTCGACAAAAAAGGGCTCTCCAGCTTGTTTGAGAAAAAACAGAATGGAAGCTCCGATGCCAAGGCCGATGGCAAAATCCAGTGGGGTGAGGAGGGCGCCGATGAAGGTGACAACAAAGACCGTAAAATCGAATCGAGTAGCTGTAAGCGCGATTTTGATTTCATTCGGATTAATGAGGGATAATCCAGCGCTAATAACGAGAGCCGAAAGAGCTGGAATTGGAATATAGCCTAGAAGAGGACCTCCGAATAGCAGAGCTATGGACATGAGTATACCGCTCCATAAATTGGCAAGCTGGGTGGCCGGTTTGCTTGCCCAGTTTAATGCGGATCGTGTTAAGGAGCCTGATACAGGCATACCACTAAAGAAGCTGCATCCAATGTTAGCAATTCCCTGAGCGAACAGATCGCGGTTTAGTTCTAAAGGTTCTCCGGACCTATTAGCAAGCGATCTGGCAATGCCTGTGCCTTCTACGGCAGCAAAAAAAGCGAGAGCAAAAGACATGCTTGCTAGGGTTGAAAACCAGTGAAAATTCATCGTTGGGAGCGTAATTGGCCAGGTGGCCATGGGAATAGGTTTTAGGAATTCAATAGGTAGATGCAAAGAATGCATCAAGGTGCCTAGAAAACTCATCAAAACAAGGCTAAGGGCAATAGCTGGGAGTTTTGGAAACCGCTTTTTAAGCCACCACCAACAGCCAAGCGAGCAGATACCGATAGCTACAGATGGCCACTGGATGAGATGCAGTCGGTTCAATGTTTGCACAACAATATCGAAAAACGTATAGGCTTCCGAAAGCTCAAACCCCATAACTCGGTGCAGCTGTCCCGCAATAATAAGGAAAGAAGCCCCAGTAATATACCCAACTATAACCGTTCTGGATACATATTGAGTGAGGCCAGCCATTCTAAAAAGGCTGACGAGGATCAAAATGATCCCCACAAAAAGTAATACAAAGGGTAGGGTGGAGAGCTTGTCTACTTGTTTTTGGATGTTTAAATAGGTACTAAACAAAAGGACTGAGGTGGCATTGGTTGGACCAAGTACGACATAGCGGGAGCTTTGAAAAAGGGGGCCAAGCAAAGAAGAGATAGCGCAAGCATAAAGTCCATACTGGACAGGCAATCCAGCAATGAGAGCATAAGCCATTCCCTGTGGGATGGATAAGAGGGCCACATTGATGCCCGCTTTGAAATCGATTTGAAACTTTTCTTTCGAATAGTTTTTGATTGTGTCTCTGAACGGACCAAGATCAAAATGCAAATCCTGAATTTGCTCAATAAACCGTCCCTTCCATCGATTAAAGGATGGAACAGAACGCCTAATCAGGAATTTGATATTACGCTTGAATCTAAATCCATCTTTTGGAGCCATTCTTTATAAGCCTCGGGGAAAATTTCTGAAGGTTTAATTTCGCTTCTTCCTCCCCAAAAAATGTTCGTATAGGAAACTGGGATACCGACCGACTCCAAATGTTCGTCGATCGCTTTCTTATGAGATTCCAACAATCCCTTATCCTTTCCATGGGCTACAGCCATGATATTGACGTTTTTAAATTCACTTCCTGCTTCCCTCCAATAGCAATGAGTAAGAATTTCAAATCTTCCGATTTGACCACCCGCTTCTCTTTCCATGCCTTGAGGAACGGCCCAGTGGAAAAGGGCGTTAAATTTAGTCACTTTTCTTCCGTCATACAAGGGTTTAACATGTTCCAAAAAGGTAGAAAACCGTCCTAAAATCCCAATTTGTTCAAGTTCTTTGGCTATTGAGAAAAATGCCTGGCTACTCATCCCTATTTTGCTTGCTCTTTTTTCCCATAATCCCTCGTCGATTTCTTCCAAAGTCAATTCTTCTTTCAAGGATTTCAGCACAAGCCACTGTTTTTCACTAAGCGTTTTTATGGCAACCGGATGCATGACGGCTGCCTTTGGAGATTTTGTTCCGGGAAGAATCGTTTTTCGGCGGATATGTCCCACTCCTAAAGTAAAGATTCCTTTGGCAGGCATGATTCTGTAGTCTTCAGCACCAATAAGATTTTTTAGTAGTTCACAATGGGTTTGAATAGAAAAGCCTTGGGGGACTTTTAAGGTGCTCCATAGTCGATACCGAGCACCTGCCGCTGCTGGATCTGTGGAACGAATCACCACATGGCCACTGAATGGATCTTTTTGAAACAAAAAGTCAAAAGCTTCATGTAGACTGTTCTCAGGTATTTTCCAGGCCACTAATGCTCCAGGCGCTAAATCATTGGCTAAAAGGGTTAGTCGTATGCGCCGGATTGTTCCAGCAGAAAACATCAAACGGATTCTTTCTAAGACCAGGGCAAGGGGTAGGTTTGTCAAATGGGCAATTTCCTTGAAAGGATCCGCAATAAATCCCTGTAGTCGATCTTCTGAGACCGAAAGGATTTTTTGATTGATCTCATCTTCAATACTGGCAGTGGAATCAAAAGCTGAAAGTGGCATATTCGTATAAATAATTGATTTAAATATATTTTATTATAAAAAGAATTGCATTTTAAGATTTTTTTCTTCAGCTCCCTTCCTGTTTTTTCTTCTTGAAATTTATTTCAATCTTCTGAGCTACTTTTTCAGCGAACTCTTCGGTCGTACAATACGTAGCAGAGCCCTTAGCAATGTCCATTGTTCGATATCCCTCTTTTAGAACATCTCTTACAGCATCTTTTATAGCCTGGGCAGCTTCTTCTTCCTGAAAACTATATTCGAACATCAACGCTCCGGATAATATCTGTGAAATAGGATTAGCTATTCCTTTGCCAGCAATGTCAGGAGCGGATCCTCCGGCAGGCTCGTATAAGCCAAATTTACTAGCGCCAATGGAAGCACTGGCTAAAAGCCCAAGGCTTCCAGCAATGCCAGCAGCCTCATCACTGAGGATGTCTCCAAAAAGATTTTCGCAAAGAAGGACATCGAACTGTGTGGGTTTTAATACAAGCTGCATGGCCGCGTTGTCTACGTACATAAACTTAAGGTCGACCTCAGGATAGTTATTGGCAATTTCCTTGACGGTCTTCCTCCATAATAAACTCGATTCCAGAACATTGGCTTTGTCAATAAGGGTTAAACTCTTTTTTCTCCGCAAGGCTAATTCGAAGGCGACTGTGGCCACTCTTTCAATTTCAGAGGTATCATAAAGAAGCGTGTCGATCGCTCTTTCCCCTTGCTCAGTTAAAACCCTTCCTTTGGGCTGACCAAAGTAAATGCCCCCTGTCAGTTCCCTTACGATAAGCAGGTCTACCCCAGAAGCTATTTCGGGTTTAAGGGGGGAAGCGTCGATGATTTCTGGATAACAGGTAATTGGCCTAAGGTTGGCAAAAAGCGAAAAAGTTTTTCGTAGGGGAAGCAAGGCAGCCCTCTCAGGTTGTTTTTCTGGCGGCAGACTTTCCCATTGTTTTCCTCCTACTGCACCAAAAAAAATGGCTTGTGCCCGCTTGCAGATTTCCAGGGTTTCTGGAGGCAGGGCTTTACCTGTTGCTTCTATAGCCGTTCCTCCCACTAAGGCTTCTTCAAAAATGAGTTCAAAGCCGTACAGATAGGAAGCTAATCGTAGAATTGGAATAGTGAC
Source organism: Candidatus Methylacidiphilum fumarolicum (assembly GCF_949774925.1). Taxonomy (GTDB): domain Bacteria; phylum Verrucomicrobiota; class Verrucomicrobiia; order Methylacidiphilales; family Methylacidiphilaceae; genus Methylacidiphilum; species Methylacidiphilum fumarolicum. Next base: position 1,875,637 of record NZ_OX458932.1, on the reverse strand, counting down.
TCGCACCAATTCCGGACCTATACCATCTCCAGCAAGAACAGCGACGCGATAAGTTTTCATAAAGGAAAAGTTAAAATGAGACGCAATAGAAAATTAAGAGCTAACGGGGATCATTCCCGTTTTTTTTGCATAGTTAAATATTCCACCAGCTTCGATGACCTCTTTGGCATCCCCAAGAGGCTTTAAGGGATAAACTTGATCAGCCACCAACAGAGTCTCCGTTTCTAGGTCAACGACTAATTCTTGGCCAATCTCTATTTTTTCTGGAAATCTCTCTCCGATCTCATAAGGAAAAAGAACTCCTGTAGCAATACAGTTGCGAAAAAAAATTCTTGCATAGCTTTTGGCAATTACCACTCGACAGCCAGCAGCAGCTAGAGCAATGGGGGCATGCTCTCGAGATGAACCACAGCCAAAGTTTTTTCCTGCAATGATAATGGGATATTCCGTCTTGGTTTTACCTGCTTCAACAAACCGAAGGGGATAGAGAGATTCAGGCAATCCGCAAAGCGCATGACTGCCCAATTTTTCGAGTTCTTCAGGAACCGTTGGAACATACATAAGATATTGTGCTGGAATAATTTGATCGGTATCGATATTATCCCCCACAACGTAAGCTTTACCAAAAATTCTTTTTGTCATTTTCTTCTTTTTCTTCTTTCTATATTTTTCTCTAGATCAATGCAAAACTTAAAACTTGATGCAATAAAAAGAAAGTGGAAAAGAAAAGATTTAGTTTCTTTAGAGGCACTAGATTTTTCTGAAATCGAGGCCATTTTGCTTGCGGCCAAAGAGTTTAAGACAATTCTCAAGGAAAACCTTCCTCTTCCTTTTTTAAAAAGATATACGGCCTTGGCCTTGATGGTTGAACCAAGTACCCGCACACGGGTTTCCTTTGAAATTGCGGCTAAAAAACTAGGCATTTCTTTTTTATCGATTGACTACAAAACGAGTTCTATTCAAAAAGGTGAATCCTTGAAGGATACGGCTAAGAATCTCGAAGCCTTGGGGATCGATTTTCTCATCATTCGCCATCCAGCGGCAGGCTCTGCTGCCTTCCTGGCAAAACTCCTTAACATTTCGGTCATTAATGGAGGGGATGGTGCCCATGAACATCCAACGCAGGGGCTTCTTGATTTGATGACTATTGAAGAGCATTTTGGGACCGTTCGTGGGCTTAAGGTATTAATCGTTGGGGATATTCTGCATAGTCGAGTAGCACGTTCGACGTTTTGGGCGCTTTCCAAGTATGGGGCAAACGTGAAATTTGTCGGTCCTATCACCCTCCTGCCTAGCTATTTCAAAGATTTTGGAGCAGAGATCAGTTACAATCTGGATGAGTCCTTGCCTTTTGCTGATTGCATCATTCTGCTCCGGCTTCAGCATGAAAGACAAAGAAAAGATCTTTTCCCTTCCATAAGCGAATACATTGCCTCTTATAGCTTGACTACAGAAAGAATGAAAAAGTGTAAAAAAGATGTTCTCATTATGCATCCAGGTCCGGTGGAAAGAGGGGTAGAAATGGAAAGCGAACTGGCTGATTCGCCCAATTCAGCCATTCTAAAGCAGGTAGAGAATGGTTTAGCCATCCGAATGGCTGTGTTCTACCTGCTTGGTGGCTACTTTGAAAATGGGCAACAAAACCAGGTTGGTACACAATGAAAACTGAGGAGGCTTTTTGTATTTCGGCTGGCCGGCTCATTGATCCGCTACTAAGACGCGACGAGGAGCCAGTTAATCTTTATGTAGCAGAGGGCAAAATTGTAGATCCTACCAACTATCCCAAAGATTTTCCTTGGACGAAAATAGACGCTCAGGGCCTTATCGTTCTGCCTGGATTGATCGATATGCATGTACATTTGCGGGAGCCCGGTGAATCTAGAAAAGAAACGATCAGAACTGCCACGATGGCAGCTGCCGCAGGCGGCATAACGACTGTGGTGGCTATGCCCAATACTATTCCACCAGCTGATCATCCCGACACGATCGCTTGGATCCGTAAAAAAGTGGATAAGGAAGCACTAGTAAAAGTCTATCCTACAGGATGTATCACTGAGGAGCGGTTGGGAGAAAAACTGGCTCCTTTTCAATCTCTTATTCAGGCTGGAGCTATTGCGTTGACAGATGATGGCAGCTGCGTTCAGAATGCCCGAATTATGCGCCGGGCAATGGAATATGCATCTGTCTTAGGAGTTCCCATACTGGATCATTGCGAGGATACGGCTCTATCGGATGGAGGGGTTATGAACGAAGGGCTATGGAGTACGCTTTTGGGGTTGCCTGGTTGGCCCAGTATTGCTGAAGAACTGATCGTTAGCCGTGATATCCTTCTTTGCGAAAAAACCGGGGCTAAAATTCATTTGCAGCATTTAACTACAGAAGGATCCATTCGGCTATTAAGGGATGCTAAAAAAAGGGGGCTTCCCGTAAGCGCTGAGGTTTGTCCACATCATATTGCCTTAACAGAATCTGCCCTCAAAGAGTATGATCCCCGCTTTAAAATGAACCCTCCCCTAAGAACGCAAAAAGATCGAGAAGCCTTGATCGAGGCTCTAGTTGATGGTACTGTGGAAGTCATTGCTTCGGATCATGCTCCTCATGCTCTTTTCGAAAAAGAAGTAGAGTTTGAAAAAGCGCCCTTTGGAGTCGTTGGTTTAGAAACGCTGGTGGCGGTTTGTCTCAAAGAGCTCTATTACTCGAAAAAAATGGATCTGGTGGATTTGTTTGCTAAGTTAACTGTAGGCCCCAGTCGAGTCCTTGGACTAGAGCCCCCCTCCCTTCGATATGGATCGCCTGCAGACCTTATTTTGCTAGACCTCAACGCTTCCTGGAAAGTCGACTCTAATGCCTTTTTTTCCAAAGGCAAGAATACCCCATTTGAAGGAATGAATCTAAAAGGAAAGGTTGTTTTGACCATGATTGATGGCAAGATTGTATGGAGGGAAAAAAGGGTAGTGGGGGAACAAAAAACGGTGTAGAAAAATAGGTTTAACCAATAGAGATGAAAAAACATAAAAAAAAGGCATTCTTAGTTCTTGAAGATGGTACGGTTTTCGCTGGTGAATCTTTTGGAGCTGAAGGCACGGCCATTGGAGAGATCTGTTTTAATACTTCGATGACTGGTTATCAGGAAATACTGACGGATCCTTCCTATCGAGGCCAGATTGTATGCCTGACCTATCCAGAAATCGGTAATTATGGACTTTGTCCTTTCGATCATCAGTCCAGGGATATTCAAGTAGCCGGTTTAGTCATCCGTTCTCTTTCTCCGATACCTAGTAGTTGGAGAGCTTTCTGTTCGCTGCCTGAATTTTTAAAACGGAAGGGGGTAATTGGAATCCAAGGAGTGGATACGAGGCGACTGACGCTGCACATACGGGAAGCTGGGGTATTGCGAGCGGTCTTGACAACAGAAGACATGGAAAGGACTGAGGCTGTGGCATTAACCCAAAATTGGGACTATTCCAAAGTCGATTTTATAGCTCAGGTAACGACACCAGTGCCTTACCGGTGGGATGAGATAGAAGCGCTGAAACCAATCATTGAAGAGATGAAGGAGGCAGACGGTTGGAATGCCCATAAAAAGGAGTTGATCGAAAAATGGACTCAGAGGGTAACACGCCTGGCCCCGCCTATTTATCGGTTAGCGGTCATGGATTTTGGTGTCAAGTTCTCTACTTTACGCTATCTTCGCAGTAAAGGTTTTGATCTGCACGTATTCCCAGCCTATGCGTCTGCAAAACGTATTTTAGAAAGTGATCCTGATGCCATTTTTCTGTCTAACGGTCCTGGAGATCCTGCATTTTTCGAAACATTGCATGCAGAAATAAAACCGCTTTTAGGAGCCAGGCCTGTCTTTGGTATTTGCCTGGGGCATCAGCTCATAGCTATTGCTTTGGGAGCGAAAACCTTCAAGCTGCGCTTTGGGCATAGAGGAGCGAATCATCCGGTAAAAAACCTCTTTGATTCGACCATCAAGATTACTTCTCAGAATCATGGGTATGCGGTTTGTGCCGAATCGATCCCTGATTGCTTGAAAATTAGTGAAATCAATCTCAACGATGGGACCATTGAAGGGATGGTGCATAAGACTAAGCCCATTTTTTCTGTGCAATATCATCCAGAAGCTGCTCCAGGACCACATGATGCGTTAGGCTATTTTGAAGTTTTTTTCAATAAAGTCCGGGCAAGTAAAATTTATCAGGTAGGATAAAACACGATGAGATGGCAGTTGCATGCCCTTTCTTTGGAAATTAACTCTGGCAGGGAGTTGGATGAAGGGCAAGTTCAAGAAGCAGTAGCGTTACTGTTGAATCCATCTTTTCCTGATTCAGAAAAGGAGCAGTTCTTGGTTTCCATGGCGTGTCGTGGGATGCGACCCAAAGAATTGGTTGCCTTTGCTAAGGTCTTTTTAGAAAAGAGTCTTAAACTATCTTTTCAAAGGCAATGGGATAGTCTCCCCCTTTTTGATTGTTGTGGATCAGGAGGAGGGGGATTGTCACTATTCAATGTTTCCACTGCCATGATTTTTGTCCTGGCCTCTCTGGGAGTTCCGGTAATCAAGCATGGGAATAAGGGGATAACAAAAATCTCAGGCAGTGCGGATGTTCTGGAAAAGCTGGGGATAGCCTATAGGCTTTCTCCAGAAGGGGTGTATCGGTCAATGAGGGAGATAGGTTTGGCTTTTGTTTATGCGCCCGATTATCATCCTAGCTTTATGCAATTAGCTCCTCTGAGGAAAAGGCTGGGCGAAAAAAAGATACAGACCGTTTTCCATTTCCTTGGGCCATTACTGAATCCTGCTCGACCAATGGTACAGTTAGTCGGAGTGTTTAGAGAAGAGCATGTGGATCTTTTTGACGCGGCCCTTGAGGCTATGGGGATAGAACAGCGGGCCATCGTCTACGGGCTAGATGAGCAATCGAATCCTCTAGGAGAACTAGGTGTCGAAGGATTAGGGAAAGCTTCAGGCATAGCTTTAGAAGAAATACAGCCTTTGCTGAAAAAACATGCTTTCAAAAGGGGGTATGCTCCTGGATCGATGGCGGAAGCACTGGTGCATTCTCCTCTAGAAAGCGCCCAAAAAATCGAAGGGATTTTTAGAGCCACTCTAAAAGGGTATGCCAGAGGACTGGTGGTAGCAAATTGTCTGGTAGGCCTGTTACAGTGGGGATGGAAAGGAAAAGTGGAAGATGCCTTAGAGGCTATTGAGGAAGCGATCGATTCAGGCAAAGTCTATAGAAAATTGCAAGAAGCAAGGAATTTTGCCGTTCTGTGGCAGAGAGCCTCTTCTTCGTATTAAAGTATTCAGAATAAAGTATTCAGAGAAGAGGAGTGAATTTTTTATCGAGAATCTTAAAAAAAGAGCCTATTTTTTCTTTTGGCTGGTGGCAAAGCCTAAGAATGTAAAACAGGAATAACCCCGATGAATTTTTTTTCCTTTGATTCACAACGTTGGTCTAGGACTCTTTTTTCTTTTTCTCTCTATTCTTGCTTAGAACGGAAGCAGAAAGGAAAGCTTGTTTTAGGCCTATGCTTTTTTTTCTTTCTTACTTCCGGATGGTCCCAAAACAAAATCCCTTATCGGGCCGAAGATGAACCCACGGTACTTGTAGTGCAAAAGGTGATGCCTGCCGTAGTCAATATCAGCTCAGAAAGAATCGTACAGAAAAGAGTACAGGATCCTTTTGATCTTTTCTTCGGCAGGTATTATAGCTACAAGGAAAGAGTCAAGAGTTTGGGCTCTGGTGTATTAGTTAGTGCCGAAGGCTACATCATCACCTGTGCGCATGTAGTGGAAAGGTCCATCGAGCGCAAAGTCCAAGTGACTTTAAACGAAAAAAAATCCGCTGTGGAGGGCAAAGTGTTAATCATTGATCCCGCTGTGGATCTAGCTCTATTAAAAATCGAGTCTAAAACTGCCCTTCCTTTTCTTGATATTCAGAGTAGCTCTCCCACATTGCTTGGTCAAACGGTTATCGTTCTGGGCAATCCAGTGGGCTATCAGAATAGTGTTTCCAAAGGAATCCTTAGCGCGATGGATCGGACGATTGAAACCGATGAGGGTAGGATCGAGGGGCTTCTACAAACGGATGCTGCGATTAATCCTGGCAACAGTGGCGGTCCGATTGTGGATATTTCTGGTAAGTTTGTGGGTATCAGTTCTGCTAAGTTTGCTGGAGAAGCGATAGAAGGGATAGGATTTGCTATTCCTGCTAAAAAAGTGAATATTTTTTATCAAGAGGCATTGTCCGAAATTAAAAACGGAACCCCCTCTCAAAAGACAGTAACAATTGAGCAAATATTGGCTAAGAAATTTGGATTGCATGTCCAAGAGATGAATAGAGAGTTAGCCGAAGCTTTCCATGTGCAGGAGGGAATGGGCTTGCTCATTTCTGATGTGGAACCCAATAGCCCTGCAGCCAAAGCGGGAATCAAATCTGGAATGATCGTTCTGGCAATTGGCAACCGTAGAGTTGATGAATTGGAGTCCTATCCCATGCTGCTCAAGGATATTAAAAGTGGAGAAGGAGTATTGATGACCATTATGGTGGTGCGGGAAAGCCAAGGGTTTTTCCTCAGTCAAACTTCTACGGTGCAGGTGTTTTCTAGATAAGATTTTTTGCTATTAGCTATCGAAGAGAAAAGCGTGTATTTTTTTTCTAGATTATTTTACACATGAAATAAAAAAAGAGTTTTTTCTCTATTCAAGATTGTGGAATAGAAAGAAGAGATATGATAAAGCAATTGCTTCAAAAAGTATTTGGCTCAAAAAATGAACGAGAGCTGAGTCGGCTATGGCCCATTGTCCATAGAATCAACGAGCTAGAAAAGGATCTTTTTGCCCTTTCTGATGAGGCTCTGTCCAATAAGACTTTTGAATTTAAAAAACGGCTTAACGAAGGGGAAAGCCTTGATGATCTACTTCCCGAAGCTTTTGCTGTGGTAAAACATGTCTGTCGCAGGTTTAAGGAAAGCGGCAAAGTGATTATTGTTCGCGGCCATCCGGTTGTTTGGGACATGGTCCCTTTTGATGTCCAGCTTTTAGGGGGCATTGTCCTGCACATGGGAAAGATTGCTGAAATGGCCACCGGCGAAGGAAAAACTTTGGTGGCCACTCTGCCTGTTTATTTAAATGCCTTGCTTGGTCAAGGGGTACATGTGGTAACCGTCAACGATTATTTGGCAGCTAGAGACAGTGAGTGGATGGGGGAGATTTATCGGTTTTTGAATCTAACGGTGGGCTGTCTCCAACAAGGACAGTCTTATGAGGAACGCAGAGCGCAGTATGCCTGTGATGTTACCTATGGGACTAATAGTGAGTTTGGCTTTGATTATCTTAGGGATAACAGCATCGTGACGCAAAAAGAGGAGAAAGTTCAAAGAGGCCATTTTTATGCGATTATCGATGAAGTGGACAGTATCCTCATTGATGAAGCCCGCACGCCATTGATCATTTCAGGTCCTGCCACCGTAGGAGCTACTCAGGAATATAGTCGCTACAAGCCTCAAGTCAGCCGGCTGGTTCAACAACAAGTGATCGAATGCGCTCGCATGGCCGAGGAAGTGCAAGGGTTGCTTAAGGATAAGGCAGCCAATAAAGAAAAGATCGGTCGACTCCTTTTCAAAATAAAGCTGGGTATGCCCAGGAATAAACAACTAATGAAATTCTTGGAAGACCCAGAGATTAGAAGGTATATGGATGATGCCGAGCTTTCTCTTTACCAGGATTCGCGTAGAACCGAACTATATGCCATAAAAGAAGAACTACTTTTTTCTATCGATGAGAAAAACAACGAGGTAGACATCAGCGAAAGGGGAAGAAAGTTTTTAAATCCAACTGATCCCGATTATTTCGCTCCTCCAGATCTAGCTGCTCTCTTCGATCAGTTAGACAAAAATCCTGGTTTGGATATTCAGGAGAAAGAAAAAATTCGGTTACAAGCCCAACAGAAATATGAAGAAGCAACCGAAAGGATCCATTGTGTTTCCCAGTTGTTAAGAGCCTACTGCCTGTATGAAAAGGATGTCCATTACGTGATTCAGGACAATAAAGTTGTTATTGTTGATGAGTTTACGGGGAGGCTTATGCCTGGAAGACGATGGAGTGAGGGCTTGCATCAGGCCATAGAAGCTAAAGAAGGGGTGCAAATTGATAGAGAAACGCAGACCTTGGCGACTATAACCATACAAAATTATTTTAGGCTTTATAAGAAACTGGCTGGAATGACAGGCACCGCAGAGACAGAGGCCAATGAGTTTCATGATATATATAAGCTAGATGTGGTGGTTATTCCGACGAATAAGCCTTGCCGTAGAATAGATTATGAAGATACCATTTTTAAGACGCGCCGGGCGAAGTACCAAAATATAGTCCAGAAGATAAAGGAGCTGCATGCTAAGGGACAACCCGTGCTGGTTGGCACGATTTCCGTTGAAGCTTCCGAACTTTTGAGTCGAATGCTTAAAAGGGAAAACATCCCGCATAACGTTCTCAATGCCAAACATCATCAACAGGAAGCTGAAATTATTGCGCGTGCGGGTTTACGGGGAGCGGTGACGATTGCGACGAATATGGCAGGAAGAGGCACGGATATTAAGCTAGGGGAAGGGGTTGCGGAGCTTGGGGGACTCTATGTTTTGGGAACAGAAAGGCATGAGGCTAGACGGATCGATCTCCAGTTGCGGGGTCGATGCGCCCGACAAGGAGATCCAGGGATCTCAAAATTTTATATTTCTCTAGAAGATGATCTGATGAGGAATTTTGGGGATTCTAGGAAAATTGCTTCTCTTTTGACTAGTATGGGAATGAAGGAGGATGAGGAGCTAGAGCATCCATGGCTGACTAAAGCGGTGGCGGCTGCTCAGAAAAGGGTAGAACAGAGAAATTACATGATTCGCAAACACACCCTCCAGTATGATGACGTGCTGAATCTGCAAAGAGAAGTGGTTTATGGGTACCGCAATGAAATCCTAGAAACGGATAATCCCCGAGAAGAAATTTTTTCAGCGGTTCAGGAAGTGATTGAAAAGGAGGTAAAAAGCAGAATTAGCAGTGGAGAACATCCAGATTTTGTGGGGCTTACCCATTGGGTCAATCAAATGTTTCCGATTGTGGTGAAACCGGAAGAAATCGAAAAGTTGGGGACTGAGAAAGAGATAAGCGATTATATTTTAGATAAGGTCAGGAAAGCCTATGAATTAAAGATTAAATTTGAGAAAAGCGATGAGTTGATTTCTCTGGAAAAATACATTGTCCTTTCGGCTATTGACAAGCTATGGCAGGAGCATCTCTACTCAATGGATGGCCTTCGAGGCAGCATTGGATTAAGAGCCTATGGGCAGAAAGATCCTTTGATCGAATACAAGCAGGAAGCCTATCTTCTTTTTGAGGATCTTATGGATCGAATCAAAAAAGAGATAGCTCATAATCTATTCAGATCGGCTTCTAGTGTTGTCGCTTTTGAACAATTTCTTTCTTCATTGACGCGTAGTGAACATACCGATCAGCTGCCGACGTCAATTCCTCCTGTTGCTCATGAAGAGGAGGAAGAGGGGGGACAAGAAAAAAAGGCAGCGAAAGTAAGCTTGCCTGTGAGAAGATCCGGGCCAAAAATGGGAAGGAATGATCCCTGTCCGTTGGATCCAAGGAAAAAATTTAAAAATTGTTGTGGTGCCCAAGGAGCTAAATGCTGTTTAAAGATAGCTATGGAATATCCCTATCCAGAAGAAGGGCATCGAGAGGCAAAGAAATGAGCTTAGATGAGCCTGGAATAGTTCTTTTTGATGAGAATTGAATTGATCAATACGGGGACGGAAATCATATTGGGATATAAGCCCAATACGCATCTAGAATTTCTAGCCAATCAACTCTTTTTCCTTGATGGAAGAATTGCTTTACAACAGACTGTGGGGGATGGGGACGAGCTGAAAGAAGTGATTAAAACTTCTTTTCATCGTTCCACCGTTACGATTGTTACAGGCGGCTTAGGACCAACATCGGATGATATGACAAGGGAGGCTGCGGCAGAAGCCCTTAATCTTCCCTTGGTTTTTTATCCAGAAGTTTCGAAACAGGTGCAATCCCTCTATGAAGCCCAAGGAATTCAAGCTCCTGAATGGGCAGTGCAAAAACAGTCGTTTTTCCCTGAAAACTCTCTTATTTTGGAAAACCCTTATGGTACGGCTTGTGGAGCTATCATTGAAAAAGAAGGCCATTACTTGATCTTGCTTCCAGGACCGCCAAGGGAACTCGAACCGATGTGGAAAAAAAGCATCATTCCCTGGTGGAAAGCCCATTTTCATTCCGAAAAAACCACCCGGTTAGTTTGTCGCATCATTGGAGTGCCCGAATCGATCATACAAGAAAAAATAGAATCGAAATTGAAGTTAGTTGGTATAGAGGAAATAGGGTATTGTGAAAGCCCCGGAGAAGTCTCTCTAAGATTGCTTTTCAAAGACCCAGCTGCTACAGGGAAGATAGCTCAGCTTCTGAGCGAAGCCTTCGGTGATGATTTGTATACCCTAGAAGACCAAACGCTCGAAGAGGTCGTTATTAAAAGTGCTGCGGCAAGGAATTTGAAAGTTGCTACCGCTGAGTCCTGCACGGGGGGCTTGATAAGCAACAGGCTGACTGATGTACCTGGAAGCTCAGCAGTCTTTACCTATGGCTGGGTGACCTATTCGAACGAAGCGAAAATCTCTCAATTGAAAGTCCACAGCGATCTCTTTTCTTCCGTAGGTGCCGTTAGCAGGGAAGTCGCAGAAGCTATGGCGCTAGGTGCTTTGGAAGCAAGCGGTGCAGATATATCCCTTGCTGTCACTGGTATTGCTGGACCTCAAGGCGGTACTCCAGAAAAGCCCGTGGGGCTTGTTTGGTTAGCCGTCGGGAGAAAAGGAAAACCGATAAGATCCTATGAACGGTTTTTCCCTTCCGATAGACTGACTTTTAAACGACTTGTATCCCAATTTGGTATAGATCTATTAAGACGCTCTATTCTCGACAAAAATTTGCCTAAATGTTAAGAAAATTAAATGTTGCATTAATTTATTTTTTGTTAATTTTATAACCGTGGCAGCTGTCATTCTAAATATTTTTCGGATACAATTTCCAGATGTAGCGAAAGCTGATCCCGATGGACTTGTCGCGGTGGGTGGGGATTTATCGATTTCTAGGCTGCTAGCGGGGTATCGTTCTGGCATATTTCCCTGGACCGATCGACCACTGACGTGGTGGTCTCCTGATCCAAGAGCGATATTTGATATAGCTTCTTTCAAGCCTCCTAGACGCCTAGCGCAAAAAATAAGGCAAGGGCAATTTCAATTTTCTATCAACCAGTGTTTTGGCGAGGTGATTCAAAATTGCGCAAAGCCAGCTCCTGGCAGAGAACATACCTGGATCAGTCCACGGTTTATAAAAGCCTATACCGATTTGCATCGCTATGGGTATGCGCATAGCGTGGAAGTCTGGTACAAAGGGATGCTAGCGGGAGGCCTCTATGGCGTTTCGATTGGTGGGTTTTTTGCTGGAGAATCAATGTTCCATAGAGTGACTGATGCGTCGAAAGCAGCTCTAGCTTTCACCATTGCCCATCTAAGAGAAAGAGGTTTTGTCCTATTTGATACGCAGGTTGCAACGCCGGTAACCCGGCTTATGGGTGCCGTGGATATTCCACGTAGTGAATATCTTCAAAGGCTCTCTCAAGCTTTAAAAGTTCCGACTAGCTTCGTCTAAAAACCTAAAAATTTTAGGGAAAAACTTTTTCTTGTCATTGTCTCCAAAAAAGGCAAAAAGTCGAATGTTCGATTTTTTTGACTTTCCTATGAATCAACGTGCTAGAGATGGTTTTTTCTTCTTTTCTGGTGTCATTTGCAAAAGGATTTTAACTTTATCCTCTAAAATGCATATTCAGGGACTAGAGAAAATCCCCTTGAGCGGAGGCTGTCTGCTTGTGTCTAATCATATTAGTCATTTTGATCCCATCATCTTAGGCATGTATTCTCCTCGGCCAATCGATTATGTAGCCGATGGGAAACTGTTCAATGATCTCGTTCTTTCTCAGATTTTGACGAACCTCAATGTCATTCCAGTAGATAGAGAGCGGATGGATCCGAAAGCCGCAAAATCCATAGTCAGTCGACTCAAAGCGGGTCGATTGGTTGGATTATTTCCAGAAAGAGGGATCAGGCATGGTAAAAATTCCATTTTGTTGGGAGCCAAACTTTCGTTGAGTCCAGCCGTTCTTTGCCAATTATCCCAGTGTCCAATCTTACCTACGGTCATTGTTGGCTCCGATCTTCTTTATCAGCCAAAGACTTGGTTTTATAAACCAAGAATATTCGTAAAATTTGGCGAACTGATTTATCCGGGAGCTTCGGAGAAAAGAGGGGAATTAACCAAAAGAATCCATGAGTATCTCCTTATGCTTTTTTGGCAGCTTGTAAAAGAGTATAATATCGATCCGTTTGAATGGCCTTGCTCAGCGCAGCAAAGGTGGAAGGAAAAACCTCGCCGTTTTTGAAAAAAGCTGTTCTTTAAAACTCTGACTTCTCTTCCTATCTTCTTGATGCTCTCTCTTTCTTTTATTTCCTCTAGGTAATAGAGATTCTGTTAGCGCTTACATCGATGCTGGTCTTGGATGAAGCTCCAAGGTAAGAAGGCACTGTTTGTTGCTAAGAGTTAAGCAATGAAAGCGCCGTATCGATCGCTAAGAGATGCGCCTGAACTCTTTTGGCAATATCCCATTCGGATGGGGTCTCGATTGTGTAGATTTTCTTGCAGCCTAATTGAAAATAAAAATAAATGGCTTCTGGATAGCCATTTTTTTCAAACCAACTTTTTTTGACGGGTCTAGAGAGGACACCCCCATTGTGTTTTCGTCCTTCAATTTTTGGTCGGTTATCGATAGCACAGATCTTCGAAACTTCCTCTAGGATCTTTTTACCTAAGCAAAGGTTTGCGGGAGTTTCATAGAGATAGACCCCTTGCGCATCGTAGTCCTCATGTAAAATTAAAGCCAAATCAAAAGGGGTGCGATCTTCTAAAAAGAGCCGGATTTCCTTGATAGGGGATAGATCAACTTTATGAAAAGCTCTGTTAAGATCGATTCCCTGCTCGTTTAGTCGACTGTTATGTTTCAGTCCCCAGGGATTGATAAGAGGAATCACAGTAAATTGGTAATTGTAAGAAGCCGTTGAAAAATTTTCCAACCATTCAATAAGAGCTAAAACACCCGCTGGTTCATCTCCATGGATGCCTGCAGAAAGATAGACATGTTTTGCAGAGGGACTAGATGCCGAAGAAAAAAGAGCGGTTATTGGATATTTGCTAATGGTAGCAAGGTGCTTCTTTTTCCAGCCCAGTTTTTTGCTTAGACTTGTAATTTTTTTCTGAACCCACAGTGGATCATGAAATGGTACTGTCATAACTAGAGAATATTTTGAGGAACTAACATCTTTAATAACAATTTTTTTTATTCAGTTCGAAAATCATTAAAATATATAATAGAAACAGAGTCTATGGGCTTATAGCCAAGCCTCAGAAGCTATTGGCTTTTTAAGGAGGATAGCTCACACGGTTTGCTGACTAGTAGTTGAGCTATAGTAGCTAAAAAACTTTGATATCCAGCTTACAGCTACTCCGAAATAGTGCGCCGCTGTGCTCGAAGCATCACTTTCTATTTTTTTTATTTTAGCTTCCTTAGAGACACAATCAAGTCGAAAAGGAGAAGGACAGAGCCTCCAGCCCATCCTCTAACAAACTATTAGGAATATTTCTCTTTGGCTCTTTCCCATAGCCTGTCCAGTTCTTCAGGGGAAACTGGATTGGCTTTGTCTTTAAGTTCTTTTTCGACAAACCGACATCTTTTTTCAAAAGTCAACAAGGAGTCTTTAATAGCTTCTTCTGGATCGATCCCAAGCCATCTTGCAAAATTGATTGCTGAAAAAATAAGATCGCCAATTTCTTTTTTAATCTTTTCTAGATCCTTTCCCTTGTAGGCTTCTTTGATTTCTTGGAGTTCTTCTTCCATTTTCAACAGTGGACCTTCTGGACTAGTCCAATCCAGATGCATTTTGGAAGCCCTGGATTGGAGCTTTATAGCTTTGAGAAGGGGTGGTAGGAGGGATGGAATACCGTCGAATAAGCTTTCTCTATGCGGTTTTTCTGCTTTCTTAATTTTTTCCCAATGCTTATGGACCTCATCGGTAGTGGTGGCCGATTCGGTACCGAATACATGAGGATGACGGCGTATTAGCTTGGTGCAAAGGTCCTCTAAAACTTCCAAGAAAGAAAAGTTTCCCTCTTCTTGAGCTATTTGTGCATGGAAAAAGACATGAAGAAGTATGTCTCCAAGTTCTTCTTTCATTGATGCCATATCTTCAGAATCAATGGCTTCGATCAGCTCGTAACATTCCTCAATGAGTTTTGCTTTCAGACTCTTGTGGGTCTGTTCCCTATCCCAGGGACAGCCTTGGGGCGATCTTAAAATGGTCATAATGGAGAGGATCCTGAGTAAGGGGTCTGCAGGAAGAGAGTCGTATGGATTCATAGGTGACTAAAAAAAAGAGAAAAGCAACATTATAATACAAAAGCAAAGTCTTTCAAACAACAGTTTATCTTTAGGGAGGAAAGGAATTGCGGATAACCTGAATTTTTCTACTGTCAGCTATACCAAGACCATATTCTTCAGCCGTTTGAATGTAATGGGAATAAGGACTTAGTGGGGGAATTCTTGCCGAAATCCTCCAAGCGTCCATTTGAGGAAGCACGATGGAATCAATGGCGACAGGATCCGTACTCAAATAAATACTGCCAGTCACTACCGCATATTCTGGGCTGAACTGTGGACCTCCAGCATATCCAGCAATCAACGCATCCATAACATGGAGGATGACCTTTTTCCTGACTATGGGTTGATCGAGGATTTCAGCGATGGCCGGATCGCCCCATACCCCTTCTCCCTGGAACCGCCGCGTGTTATCGACCATTCCTAGAGCAAGCGAAGCCAGACAACCATTGAGTCCGATGTTGGGATTGTCGCAGAACACGGGCACGTTGATAATTTTTGAGCAGAGTTGAGTGACAATTTTCGCATAGAATGATTTGTTACTTACCCGTCTTTCGAGACTGCTGACTGGAACTCCTTTTTCGTACAATTTGGCAACGTTATCTTCTGAGTCCGAAGCCTGTTTCTTTTCAAATGGCGAAGGCTTGAGTCCTTGAAAGAGCATGTCTCCCCAGATGAGTTTGCCTAAAATTTCGTTGACATAAAATACCTTTGGATCGAATCCGGTTTGGGGAATCACGGATTTGACCAGATAGCGGCTATCTTCGGTAAGCGGGAGATAGTTCGCGTTATAAAGGTCATCTTCGTATTTGTCCCAAACGATAATATGTTGGGACGGAACCCCTGCTTCCATAAGACTTTCTACTATGGCATTGACCAAAGCTTTTCTTGTGGACATGATGGTCCCTCCCGATGCGTTGATCTTTATGCCCACCACATCCTTTGAGCTGATATGAAAAAAGCTTGACCAGGCCTCTCGGCTTGATGATTTCTGAGTGTAGGTTTTCAGAGCAGATTGAAACATTGCTTTAACAATTGAAAAATTAGCTTCATAGCCTACGACCGAAGCAGGATTTTCAACGATAAGCACACGGTGTTTTTCGGTGGTTTGGGCCCAAAGATCTGGAATCAACAAAAGGCAAAACTCAAGCAGTAAAACCCAAAAAGTAAGCATTTTAGAAAAGTCCAATTTTTAATTCGGTTTTTTATTCATAATAGCGTAAAATAGTTCGACACGAAAGCATCGGGTCATCATCCAACTTTGCGATGGATACAATCGGCTTCAAAGAATTTGTGGAAAGGGTCCGCAAGGCTAATGACATCGTTGAGGTGGTGAGTGAATATGTGGTCTTAAAAAAAGCCGGTGCCAAGTTTAAATCCCTTAGTCCCTTTAAAAAAGAAAAAACGCCTTCTTTCTTTGTTGATCCGCAAAAGCAACTCTTTAAATGCTTCAGCAGTGGGTATGGAGGGACTGTTTTTGATTTTATCATGTATTACGAAAAGCTCGACTTTTTAGGGGCATTGAAATATTTAGCTCAAAGAGCGGGAATTGCCTTTCCTTCTTCCTTTAGGTCTTCGGAGAAGGCAGAAAAGCTATCTATTCAACAAAGGTTATGGGATCTCCACAGAGCCGTTGCTGAATATTGGACAAAAATACTGCTGGAAGAGCCAGAAGGGGAAGTGGGAAGAGCCTATCTGAAAGAAAGGGGGATAAATCTAGAGACAGCTAGAACCTTCGGTCTCGGCTATGCACCAGCTCTCTGGGATGGATTGCTCAGATGGGCTTCAGAGAAAAGTGGGTTTCTTGAACTTTTGGAACCTGCTGGTCTTGTCGTCCGGGCTGAAAATTCAAAAATATATGATCGGTTCCGTGGGAGACTCATCTTTAGGATCTCCGATGAAACTGGGAAAATTGTGGGCTTTAGTGGCAGGCTGATAGGATCGGATCAGGGTCCTAAATATTTGAATTCTCCTGAAAGCCTGATTTTTTCAAAAGGAAAAATTCTCTACGGGCTCAATGTGGCAAAAAAAGCAATCGTAGAGTCTGACAAAGCGATTTTGTGCGAAGGCCATATCGATTTGATCCGACTGCATGCCTCTGGATTTCCCACGGCTGTTGCCACGCAAGGCACGGCCTTAACGGATCACCAAGCTGCTCTTTTGAAGAGGTTTTGTTCTGAAGTAATAGTTGCCTATGATGGGGATAGGGCTGGGGAGGATGCGGCAGTCAGAGCACTGGATATCCTCTTGGAAGAAGGTTTTGAAGTAAAAGTGGCGCAGCTTCCAAGTGGAGAGGACCCAGATAGCCTCATTGCAAAAGGCGGCCGAGCCGCTTTCGAGCAGATCCTTGCCACTGCTCTGCCTTATCCTTCTTTCGTTTTAAACAAGGCTTCTATAGAATATTGCCCACAGACTGCTGTAGGAAAAAGCAAAATTGCTGAAAAGATGGCTCGACTCATTGTCAAAATCAATGATCCCATACGCAGACATGTTGCTAGCCTAGAAGTTGCTGCCCGGATTGGAGTTAGCGTGGAAGCCTTTGAAAAAAAAATTGAACAGACCCTCCTTACCAAACGGGATAGCCAGAAAGCAGTCGAAGAGGAGAGGTGGGTGGAAAACAGTATCAGTCCAGCTGTTTCAGAAACGATCTGGTTTTTAATCGAAAATCCCGAGTATATGCCGAGATTCAAAGAAGCCCTGCCTGAGGAGGCATTGAGGGAGGTTCCTGGAGGAGAGCTATTAGCAAAACTTTATAGAGTGGATGCTATAAGAGAGCAGAAAGGAACATCCGATTTTTTGGAAATGCTTTCTCAAGAAGAAAGGAAAAGGGTCGTTTCTTTTTTGTTTCAACTTCAGCAGGAACAACAGGGGGATTATTCTAAAGAAGAACATTTTTTGATGCTCAAAGAGCGGCTCTCTTCATTATGGTGTCAGCACCGAATAGAAAAAATAAGGCTACAAATTGCTTCCGAAAAGCTATCCTCAGAAGAAATTTCAGCAAAATTAAAGGAGATTGTTGACTTAAGGAAAAAGCTTCTATAATTTAACTACTCGTTGTCAAAAAATGTCCAAAGACTGATTCCAAAAGCTCTTCTCTATGAAAAAGAAATCGAGAAAAACCAATGATGTTGTCTCTCTATCTTCAGGCTGCTCAACGAATAATAATGGTTCATCCGATCCTTCCCACGATTCGGAGGGGAGGTACAAGAGGGAGGAGGGGGGTGAAAAATGCCTGGATGGTTCTCCAGGAAATTATCCGACTGACAAACAGTGCTCTACAAAACTACTCGTTTTAGAAGACCGTCAGATTGCCTCAAGGCTTGCTAAAATTTGGGAAGAGTATCCAGATAGGCAGGAAAAGCTTCGGTCTTTGATTAAACTAGCCAAGGAACAGACTTATCTCACCTACGATGACATTAACGAAGCTCTTTCCGATAGCATTAATAATCCGGAAGAAATCGATGCGGTCCTCGACTTTTTAAGAACTCTAGAAATTGAAATTATAGACAGCTCGGATGTGGATAATGCCAAATCGGCTGTAGTGGCTGACATAGAGGAAAGCGAAGG